>CP041667.1:660000-960000 GCA_007361935.1 Lachnospiraceae bacterium KGMB03038
GAAATTCCAATCGAACCCGGAGATAGCTGGTTCTCCTCGAAATAGCTTTAGGGCTAGCCTCATGGGAGTCTTTTGGAGGTAGAGCACTGAATTTCCTAGGGGGCGTCAAAGCTTACCGAAGAATATCAAACTCCGAATGCCAGTAAGATGATCCATGGGAGTCAGACTGTACGAGATAAGTTGGACAGTCGAGAGGGAAAGAGCCCAGACCCGCGGCTAAGGCCCCAAAATGTGTGTTAAGTGGAAAAGGATGTGGGATTTCGAAGACAACTAGGATGTTGGCTCAGAAGCAGCCATACATTCAAAGAGTGCGTAATAGCTCACTAGTCGAGAGGTCCTGCGCCGAAAATGTCCGGGGCTGAAACACACTGCCGAAGCCTGGGGATCAGCTGAGAGCTGATCGGTAGAGGAGCATTGTTAAAGGGAAGAAGCAGTACCGGAAGGAGCTGTGGACTTTTAAGAAGAGAGAATGCCGGAATGAGTAGCGAGAGGAAGGTGGGAATCCTTCCGGCCGAATATCCAAGGTTTCCAGAGTAAAGCTGATCTGCTCTGGGTAAGTCGGGACCTAAGGCGAGGCCGAGAGGCGTAGCCGATGGACAACAGGTTGAGATTCCTGTACCACAATGAGACAGAACTGTGGGGACACGTGTGGAGAGCATGAGCCGGGGATGGAGAACCCGGCGCAAGCGGGGTAGGAGTCTGATAGGCAAATCCGTCAGGCGATCCGAAGACGTGACGCGGACCGAACAAGAGTAGGGAAGCATGTGAGCCATGCGTCAAGAAAAGCCGCTATTGTTTTCATTGTGCCCGTACCGTAAACCGACACAGGTAGATGAGGAGAGAATCCTAAGGCCGACGGGAGAAGCATTGTTAAGGAACTCGGCAAAATGACTCCGTAACTTCGGGAGAAGGAGTGCCTGGGAGACCAGGCCGCAGAGAATTGGCCCAAGCAACTGTTTAGCAAAAACACAGGTCTGTGCGAAACCGAAAGGTGAAGTATACGGGCTGACGCCTGCCCGGTGCTGGAAGGTTAAGGGGAGAGGTTAGCGCAAGCGAAGCTTTGAACTTAAGCCCCAGTAAACGGCGGCCGTAACTATAACGGTCCTAAGGTAGCGAAATTCCTTGTCGGGTAAGTTCCGACCCGCACGAAAGGCGTAATGATTTGGGCGCTGTCTCAACAATGCACCCGGTGAAATTGAAATACCAGTGAAGATGCTGGTTACCCGCGCCAGGACGGAAAGACCCCATGGAGCTTTACTCCAGCTTGATACTGGGATTCGGTATTGCATGTACAGGATAGGTGGGAGACGCTGGAAGCCATGACGCCAGTTGTGGTGGAGTCGCTGTTGGGATACCACCCTTGCAGTATTGGATTTCTAACCAGCGGCCGTGATCCGGCCGGGGGACAATGTCAGGCGGGGAGTTTGACTGGGGCGGTCGCCTCCGAAAGGGTATCGGAGGCGCTCAAAGGTTCCCTCAGAATGGTTGGAAACCATTCGAAGAGTGTAAAGGCAGAAGGGAGCTTGACTGTGACACCGACGGGTGGAGCAGGTACGAAAGTAGGACTTAGTGATCCGGTGGTATTAAGTGGGAATGCCATCGCTCAACGGATAAAAGCTACCCTGGGGATAACAGGCTTATCACTCCCAAGAGTTCACATCGACGGAGTGGTTTGGCACCTCGATGTCGGCTCATCGCATCCTGGGGCTGAAGTAGGTCCCAAGGGTTGGGCTGTTCGCCCATTAAAGCGGTACGCGAGCTGGGTTCAGAACGTCGTGAGACAGTTCGGTCCCTATCCGGCGTGGGCGCAGGAGATTTGAGAGGAGCTGTCCTTAGTACGAGAGGACCGGGATGGACTGGCCGCTGGTGAACCTGTTGGGCTGCCAAGCGCATAGCAGGATAGCCAAGCCGGGAGGGGATAAACGCTGAAGGCATCTAAGCGTGAAGCCCCCCTCAAGATGAGATCTCCCTATCGGAAGATAGTAAGACCCCTTGAAGACGACGAGGTAGATAGGGCGGAGGTGGAAGTGCAGTAATGTATGGAGCTGACCGCTACTAATCGGTCGAGGGCATGACCAAGAGCAAAGAGAGCGGGCTGGATGTTACAGCCAATGAAAGAGCTTTCAAGCGGAGGCGGAAGGTACGGATGATTTCTTGTATGCAGTTTTCAGGGTATGTGAGACACGACCTGTGAGAGCAGGGAGTGTTTTCGTTTATCCGGGGAAAAATAAAATAGGATGATCCTCCTTAGCTCAGTCGGTAGAGCACTCGGCTGTTAACCGAGTTGTCGTTGGTTCGAGTCCAACAGGGGGAGCTGGAAGACCTCATGTCAGTTTTACGACATGAGGTTTTTTGTAATTCTTCTTTTCATAATACCTTTTTCCATATATAATTCCATTAGAGAGTAAGGGAGATGATCCAATATGGCACTCTATGCGTTGGGAGATTTACATCTTAGCTTCCAGGCAGATAAATCCATGGATGTATTTGGAGGAGTATGGAAGCGGCATGAGCGCAAGATTGAAAAATATGTTAACCGCATTGTAAAGCCAGAGGATACGCTTGTGCTTACAGGAGATCATTCCTGGGGAAGAAAGCTTTCAGAGTGTGAGGAAGATCTGGCTTTTATTGAGAGACTTCCCGGCCGGAAGATTCTGCTTCGCGGAAATCATGATATGTTTTGGGATGTAAAAAAAACGGAACGATTAAATGAGGAATACAAAGAGAAGCTATTTTTCTTACAGAATAATTTTGCGGAATATCAAGACTATGCATTAGTGGGAACGAAAGGCTATACATTTGAAGGACCATTTTATCTGGATCGGTGGGGGAAAGTGGTCGGCTGGGATGAAGAAAAAGAAGTACATGCCAGGAAGTTGGTTTCCAGAGAAATGGAACGTCTCCGGCAATCCTTTTGTATGGCTCAAAAAGCAGGATATCGAAAGTTTGTTATGTTTTTACATTATCCACCCACCAATATCCTTGAAGAGACATCGCCTTTTACGGATATAGCAGAGGAATACCAGGCCGCGGCTGTGGTATATTCTCATTGTCATGGAGAGAGGCGCTTTGGCGACAGTATCCGGGGGTCATTCCATGGCATTGATTATTTTTTAGTCTCTGGCGATTATCTGAATTTCCGCCCGATACGTATCTTGCCCTGAGATGAAAGGAGGCTTTGTGATGCAAAGTAGAAAACTTACCTATTGGCTCATACTGTTTAACCCGGTTTTCCTTTTAGCCTATGCTTGGGGATGTAGATCCCTTTATCTGCTGTGCCAGTATGGGGGAGTGAGGCGGCAGGTTCCCTGGATCCTCGGCTGCGGAGGGGTGGGTATCCTATGGATCATTTTGTGGACGCTGCTTTATTTCTATCGGAGAAAGAAGAGACAGGAAGGAGCAAAGAAAAAGGCTCAGACTTCTTTTGTGAAGCGTGGGATGATCTTGCTGCTGTCAGCGGAACTAGTGGCGCTTCTGACGATCACAGGGTATTATGGGGCCAAAATTGCGGAGTCGGCCATCCCTTATAATGGGAAATTGTCCTGGAAATTACAGGAATGGAAGAACAGCTGTAAGATCAGGCTGGAGCATGATAATATCTATGAATCCGGGGTATCCGGGATATTTGAGGATTTAGGGAAGAAGGTCGCTCTTCCAGAAGAACTCTATATTATCAATCCATTTACGCTGACCTTTGACAAGGAAGGGGAAATCCAGGAGTTTTACTGCTTTTTCTACGGAAAAGACGAAAAAGAAGAAGAGCATACGTATCTGCTGGATTATAATCGGGAAAGAGAAGAGAAAATGACGGTGTGGCTGGACAATACTGGAAGTTGCGACTACTATCCCAGCAAACGTTTGAATCCGATGATCGAGGTACTGGATGCGGTGAATCTTCAGGCATTGACCGGAGGCGTGGATAATATTGGAGACGACTTGACCTTTACGATCCAATACTCTGGCTATACGGCCATTACAGATCCGACCAAGACGTATGTGTTTAACGCGAATGGCGAGGTAGTGACGGATAACTGGGAATGGCGCCCAGAAGCATACTTGATCGATCTGCAGGCATATAAAGGGGAAGATATGCTGGCAGAGATCTGGCTGGCCAATGGGTGGCGTTTGGCGGATACAACGGAAGAAGAAGCGGCTGAAAAAGAAGAGGCACAGGAAGAACTGAAGGAAATCGGCTCCTGTTATATGGACCGGGCGGACGAAAGCTGGTATTTCTATCTGAGCGAGACAAAGGGATGGCGCCTGAGGGTGCAGGATGCCGCCGCGGGGAGCAGATATTACGTGATGGATATGACAGAGGATGGAGGGGACAACTGGCAGGAGTGGAATACAGCTCCCTTTGGAGATCAGATCGGGGTGACCCGCGGAATAGAATTTTTCGACGAACAGTACGGATATATTTCTTTGGGGAACGCGTCTGGGGAGACGGCAGAGATCTATGTTACCAGAGATGCCGGAAAGACCTTTGGACAGGTCCTTCTGCCGTGGGATCAAGTGACGGACACGGCAGACAGCCAGGAAGCATATCGGTATCTGTTTCTGCCGGAAGAAACACAGGAGGGGCTTTGCATAACGGCGGCAAAGGATTCTTCCGGTCAGGGAGAACGGCTGGTCTTTATCTCCGATGACCAAGGAAATACCTGGAAGTATATGGGAAGAAGAGAAATGACCGGATCATAAAAGGATTTTGGCGGCTGCAACCTGTAGTTGCGCAGTTGCAACCGCATTTTGGTTGTTTATTTTCAGTGGAAAGTATATGCTGGTGGTGAAAGGAGGAACAAAAGATATGACCTTTGGGGAGAAGATTCAAAAGCTAAGAAAAGAGGCTGGACTATCCCAGGAAGAGCTGTCTTATCAGTTAGGAGTTTCCCGCCAGGCCATCAGCAAATGGGAGCGAGATAACGGATATCCGGAAACAGAGAAGATCATACGCATGAGTAAGATTTTCCATGTGACGCTGGATTATCTGTTAAATGAAGAGGATGAGGAAAAGACAGACCCTATAAATGAAGAAAAGGGAATCTATGTAAGCCAGGAGATGGCGGAAGGGTTCCTGGCCTATCAAAGAATGCGAATGAAAAGAATTGGAGGCGGCGCGGGAATTATGGCGGCAGGATTGGCCTTCTCCTTTTTAGATTCTGACTTGGGGATCCTTGGATTTATGCTGCTGCTTATTGTTGGTATCATGCTGCTGCTTTCAGTCCGGCTGAAGGATAATCCTTATAGAAAGCTGTGGAGAGAACCGCTTTTATTTGATAAAAAGACAAAATCCATGTTATCTGCCAGCTATGCGGATCAGAAGAAGAAAACGTACCTGGGAAATCTGGCAGGCATTGCCTTGATCGCTGTCGGGATTTTGTTCCTGCCGTTGGTGGTTCCAGTGGAATATAGTTCCCTGGACGATCTGGCTTTGGAGATGGGGATGATCCTGGCAGGAATCGGAATATTCCTCTGTATATATATGTCGGGAATTGTAAGAGCGTACCGGCTGCTGCTGAGGAATGAAGAATATGTATAGAAAGAGGAATTTAAGGGAATTATGAAGAAAATTATTATGGCGCTGGTACTGGTTTTGGGAATATTGTGCGGATGTCAGGAAAAGGAAAGCAAAGAGATCTCAGACTATGGCCAGGAATTAGAGAAGGCCCAGGAAATTACGGTAATTTCTGCCAACACGGCGAATGTTGCCGCAGTGCTTGATGAGAAAAAAGAACTGGAGAAATTTGTGGAAGAATTAAAGATTGAAAAATGGGAACTGGCTAAGGCTCCGGAAAAGGCAGAAGAAACAGGAAGTTTTTGTTTTTCTCAAGAGAAGACGGTCGAGCTTGGGGAGACGGAAACAGATGGGAAGCTGTATGATATCTGCAAGCTTACTGTATATGATGTTCCTTATATCAGTCTTGAAATGGGGAGTATCCATATGACATTTGAAATTCCAGAAGATACAGCAGAAGAATTGAATGGATATTTTTGACGCTATGAAAAACAAGGCGTGCGCTGTTTCGAAGCGCACGCCTTGTTTTTCATAAAATCGGAGAGAGTTTTTTATTTTATCTAAAATGGGTTACCTGCGGCTTTTCATCTCGATCATATCGCCAAAGATCGGGGTGGGCATTCCAAACCCTCCTGAGACTTCCATGATCTGTCCGGTGGTATAGCCGGATTCATCGCTGGCAAAATAGAGGACCGCGTTGGCGATATCTTCCGGAGAAGCCATTCGTTTGATGGGGGTATGCTTCAGGAAGAAATCCTGGAAATCCTGGGTCAGATTCTGCATAACCGCATCGGTAGCGGTCATGCCGGGAAGTACCGCGTTGCAGCGGATATTGCTTCGGGCAGCCTGAGTCGCGATCAGTTTGGTGAGATAATTGATCGCGGCCTTACTGGTACCGTAAGCGATCTGAGAAATATCAGGAACAGCCCCGCCAATAGAAGAAATATTGACAATGCTGCCTCCGCCGTTTTCTGCCATGTGGGGAATGGCGGCTTGGGAAGCGAGAAAGACACTTCCGATATTTTTGTCCAGGGTCTGGATGAATTCTTGATAATCCGTATGCTGGATATCCAGATCTTTCTGAGGATTTGATCCTCCGTAATTGTTGACTAAAATATCGATGCGGCCTTCCTTTTGGATGACTTCCTCGATCATAGAACGGTAGGTTTCCTGCTTGGAGGCATCGTTGTATACAAAGAAAGCCTGACCGCCATTTTCTTTCAGGCGATTGGCAAAAGCGGCCGCCCGCTCTTCATTCCTTGCGGCCAGATAGACGCGGGCGCCTTCTTTAGCAAAGGTCTCGGCGATAGCGGCTCCGATACCGCGTGTAGATGCAGTTACAATCGCGACTTTGTTTTCTAATCTCATATAGCAGACCTCCTTATTGAATTGGATATTATTTTTTAAGACCATTTTCTATAGTGTAGCATAGAAACAGGAGTTTGTTTGTAACTCGGTCACAATATCAGTATTTCTGATTCCGCGGATTTTAACCGAATTTGTCAAAGAGATTGGATAGAATAGGGACCTCTGCGTATGAAACTGATCTCGCCCCGAATCTTACAGCGCTGCTACGAATCTAAGGAACGCTTCCCGTCCTTCTGGGGTGCATTTGTAGACGCCTGCGTCTTCCAGAACGTGTGTGAATACGATCCCGACTTCTTTTTGCAGGATGTCCATAATGTTTTCCGGGGTGACAGAGTCATATTTAGGCAGGAAGGAGTCTACCCAGTCTGCGTGTTTCTCGATCTTTTCACAGCTTCGAATATCTTTCCCTTCCAGGATATATTCTGCCAGGATCTCCAGTTCTTCCTTTAACCGGGAGGGAAGAACCGCAAGTCCCATCACTTCGATCAATCCGATGTTTTCTTTTTTGATATGATGATACTGAGCGTGAGGATGGAAGACGCCCAGAGGATGCTCCTGGGTGGTGATATTATTCCTAAGAGCAAGATCCAGCTCGTAGTCGTCCCCGCGTTTTCTCGCGATAGGAGTAATGGTATTGTGAGGCTCTCCGTCGGTCTCGGCAAAGATAAACGCCGCTTTATCCGTATACCCTCTCCACACCTGCAGGATATGGTCGGCCAGATCGATCAGCCGTTTCTCGTCACGGCAGCGGATGCGCAGGACAGAGAGGGGCCATTTTACGATGCCGGCCTTTACATCCTCGTATCCTGGGATGGTAATTTCCTGTTCGATAGGAGCTTTGGCCATGGCAAAGGTGTAATTTCCTCCCTGGAAATGGTCATGGCTTAAGATGGATCCTCCCACAATGGGCAGATCTGCGTTAGAGCCCAGGAAGTAGTGAGGGAACAGTTTGATAAAATCGAACAGCTTCGTAAAAGCAGCCCGGTCGATCTTCATAGGAATGTGTTCTCCATTAAATACGATACAGTGCTCGTTGTAGTATACATAGGGAGAATACTGGAATCCCCATTGGCTGTTATTGATGGTAATAGGGATGATGCGGTGATTCTCTCTGGCCGGATGGTTGACGCGTCCGGCGTAACCTTCATTTTCCATGCAGAGCTGACACTTTGGATAGGAGCTGGACTTGGCGTTCTTGGCAGCGGCAATGGCTTTTGGATCTTTCTCTGGTTTAGAGAGGTTAATGGTAATATCAATCTCGCCATAGGGGCTGTCCACCGTCCATTTTAAGTCTTTTTTTACCCGGTAGCGGCGGATGTAGTCGCTGTCCTGGCTGAATTTGTAATAATAATCGGTTGCTTCTTCAGGGGAAGCAGCATATTTTTCCCAGAAGGTTTTCTGTACCTGGCTGGGTCTGGGAAGGAGACAGTTCATAAGACGGGTGTCAAACAGGTCCCGGTATACGATGCTGTCTTCCAAGAGACCTCTTTGGACTGCTTCGTCCAGCAGAGCGCCAAGGATATTTTCCAGATCCGGGCTGGAAGTGTCCACCGGTAGATCTTCATAATTATCTTCGTGAAAGAGATCCAGCAGCAGGTTAGTGGTGTAGACCCGCTCTGATTCAGGCGTCAGACCGCTTTGAATTCCATATTCTACTAATTTTTTGATATTTTCATATAACATTGAAAGATACCTCCTAAATGATTGAAAGAAACCTTTAAATTTCGTCTAGCTTGTGGGCGCCTTTACCGATATCCACAATATAGAACTCTGCTGTATGTTCGGTTTTTTCCCGGTAGGCGCTGCCGATTTCTTTTACAAATGTATCTACCGTGTCGTTTTTCACAATGCTGACGGTACATCCGCCGAATCCCCCGCCTGTAATGCGGGAACCGATGACGCCGGGCATGGCTTGAGCCAGATCTACCAGAAGATCGATCTCCGGGCAGGACACTTCATAATCTGTCTTCAAAGACTCATGAGAGTCGTTCATCAGTTTTCCAAATAAGGATATATCGTTTTGGCGGAGGGCGTTTACTGCCTGGATCGTCCGCTGGTTTTCATAGACGGCATGTTTGGCCCGCTTCTGCTGTATGGGATCTTTGATGGCGGACTTGAAGGTTTCGAATTCCTCGCAGGACAGGTCGCCAAGTGTCTGGATATCTGTCACCTTCTGAAGTTCTGTAAGGGCGGACTCACATTCCCTGCGCCGGTCGTTGTAAGCAGAGTTGACCAGGCTGTGTTTTACTTTGCTGTTGGTGATCACGATCTTGGAGTCTTCAAGCTTTACAGGGGCATATTCATATTCCAGGGTACTGGTATCCAGGAAAATGGCGTGGTCCTTCTTCCCCATTGCGCTGGCAAACTGATCCATGATCCCGCAGTTGCAGCCGTTGAAATTATTCTCGGAATCCTGGCCGATCAATGCGATTTCCGGCATGGTTATCTGGTCAAATCCAAAGGTGTCTTTCAGGATGATCCCGGTAAGGACCTCCAGGGAAGCAGATGAGGAAAGGCCGGAACCAGCCGGGATATTCCCGGAGATAGCAATGTCCAGACCGTGGGTCAGATGAAATCCTCTTTTTTCAAAAGCCCACATAACACCCTTGGGGTAATTGGTCCAAGAAGCTTCTTTGCTAGGAACCAGATCGTCCAGACTGCTCTCAAGGACACCAAGAGAAGGGAAGTTCGCGGAATAGAAGCGAAGCGCACGGTCTTCCCGGCTGCGCACGACAGCGTAAGTGCCAAGCGTGAGGGCGCAGGGGAAAACATGTCCCCCATTATAATCTGTGTGTTCTCCAATAAGGTTTACCCGGCCGGGGGCAAAATAAGCGCGGCAGCCGTCGGTGGCTCCATAAAGTGTTTGGAATTCTTCCATTAATTTTGTTAACATTTTTCCATCTCCTGTCATAAATGATTTAAGGGTTGCATCCTGATTCTGCATATTTTATGATGTTAGAAACAAAACTATCTATGTCTCCGATATCATTTAGTAATTATAATAATAGTGAGAAAAAGACAAAAACACAATAAGAATATTGAAGATAAATATGAGGATATTGAGAAAATGCAGATAGATACAGAGAAAAACCGAAAAGAGATCAAAGCACATGGAAGTTATGCCTTCCCAGTCAGCGTGGATGTGGAGCAGATTCAGGAGTATGAACAGGGGATGTTTCTGTGGCACTGGCATCCGGAGGTGGAGCTGACATGGGTCATGTCGGGAGAAGTGGAGTATCATGTCAATGACAGCCAGTATGTTTTAAAAGAAGGGGAGGGACTTTTCGGCAACAGCAACGCCCTCCATTCCGGCTGCCGCAGAGACGGACAGGACTGCACATATCTGTCTGTGACCTTCCACCCAAGGTTCCTTTATGGAGAGGAAGGAAGTATCCTGTATTCCAAATATGTAAGGTTTATTACAGAAGATAACCGGTGGCCCTCCTTGAAGCTGGAGCAGACGGCTGCCTGGCAGCGGGAGATCCTTGAGCGGATGGAGGAAATCTACCAATTGTCTAAGGAAGTGCCGGAGGATTATGAGATCCAGATGCATTTGCTGCTGGTGGAGATCTGGCAGAGACTGTACAAGTATTTTGTCTCTCTGCCGGAGAGAGAAAGCGGTTCCGGGAGAGAGCTTCAGAGATTGAAAGATATGATCTCCTATATAGAGGAACACTATGCCCAGGAGATCCGCCTGGATGATATCGCGGCTCACGTGAATATCTGTAAAAATGAATGCTGCCGCTTCTTTAAGAAGCATATGAAAATGACGATCTTTGATTATATTTTATTTCTGAGGATACAAAACAGCCTGGCTCTTCTCAGGGAGGGAGAGAGCATTACCCGTACGGCAAGTTTGGTGGGATTTTCCAGTCCTGCCTACTATGGGCAGATCTTCCGCAGATATATGAAATGTACCCCCAGAGAATATCAGAAGGGAGACCGGAGTCTCCCTCTTAAGTAGTATATTTACGGATCCTTAAGGGCACGTGTAAGGAAGCTGCAAGAGCCTGACAGGCCTGGATCTCTTCTTGGGGCAGTACATCTACAATGGTGAAACGGACGTCAGGGATCTGTTTGGAGGCTTTTACAGCGAAATCCAGCATCGCGTCATATGCGTCCGGGAACTTAGGTCTGGTAACGTTTGTGTAAGCTTCTTTATCCGGGGCGTTCAGACTAATGGAGACACAGTCTGCTACCTGGGCAAGTTCAGGAACGATATCCCGTCCGTGTTCCAAACTTCCAAGGCCATTGGTATTGACCCGGATGGAAAGGCCAAAGGTATCTTTGGCGTAACGGGCGGTATCGATCAGAGTCTCAAGGGCACAGGTGGGTTCCCCGTAACCGCAGTAGACCAGCTCTTTAAAGCCATGGAAGTCAAAGGCATCCATGGCCTTTTTGATCTCATCGGGGGTGGGATCCTGTTTGTGCCAAAGGGATGTGGCGTCTCCGATCGCGTCCTCGTGGCTGCGGATGCAGAAGGTACAGCGGCAGTTGCAGCGGTTTGTGATGTTTGCGTAAACTTGATCTTTATAAGTGTACAGAATGTCGGCCATGTGATAACACCTCTTTCTTAAAATATATCTATTGTTCTGCCAAAGTTATCTCTGGTACAAGAAGCGCTGGGCTTTTGATTTGAGATGTACTTTATCCAGGGAAGCTCCAAGGAACAGGAAGATCACGGCGCTTCCAATGGACTGGACCGCGCTTCCGGCCAGAGAAACCAAGGGAGCAACAAAAGAGCCAAACAAGATTCCCTCAGCCAGATAATATCCCGCGGCGGAGATCACCGCGCTGACAAAAGGCGCGGCCAGGTTCCGCCTGGATAGGATCCGGCCCTCACGGCTGGTAAAAGGCAGGACGATCAACATCTTGATGATGATCGTGGCGGGGGCCCACATAGGAGAAGTCAGAAGGTCTGCAAGCCCTCCGCCAAGAGCCGCCGCGGCAAGAGCGTAGGGCCTTGGCAGCAGTACAGCGGCCAGATAGATCAAGGCGTCTCCAAAGTGGATGTATCCGCCGTTGGCGCCATAAGGAATATGGAACAGCCAGGCAGTCATAATGGTGATCATAGCGGCGAACAGTCCTGTGAAAGCGATGAGCACCGTTGGTTTTGTATCAGTTTTCATAGGAATCAGCCTCCTTCTTAAGAGTTTTGAACTGGTTCTCTTCCGGGATCAGAAGAGACAGGTATTTTTCATAGTTGATGCCATCATTGCGGGGAATCTTTTCTTTGACCGTGTCGGCCAGGGCCATTTCCAGAAAGGTTCCAGCCATTCGGATGACAGAGCAAAGATCATTTCCTCTGGCGGCGCCTGCGGCCAGACAGGAGGCGAAGAGATCGCCGGTACCGGAATAGCTTCCGCCGATATGGGGGAAAGCCAAAAGCTGGCTGTCTGTCTCTGTGACATACAGATTCCCCATCTGTTCCGCATTCTGGGAGTCCACAAACTGGATGCCGGTCACGATCACATGCCGGGGGCCGTGACTGCACAGAGAACGGCTAAGTTCTGTGATCCTCTCTGAAAGGGCTTGGATTTCTTGTATGCCTGCCAGGTCCTTGTAATCAGAATCTGTCAGAAGACAAAGTTCTGTCAGGTTTGGAGTGATGATATCTGCCGTCAGTGCCAGCCGCCGCATTTCGCGAAGGAGAGGCGGGGTAAACAGATCATAGGTCTTGCCGTTGTCGCCCATGACCGGATCTACAAGAAGAAAATTATCCGGGGAGCCAAATGTATCAATAAAATGGAAAATCTGCTGAATCTGTCTTTCGCTGGCGACAAATCCTGTATAAATTCCATCAAAACTCTGCCCCATTTTTTCCCAGTAACTTCGGAATATTTCCATTTTGTCTGTATAATCATCGCAATAATAATCAGGATATCCTGTCTGGGCGGTCAGGACCGCTGTGGGAAGGGGACATGGCTGGACCCCCATGGCGGAGATGACAGAGATAGCGGCCGTCAGAGAACAGCGGCCGAACCCGGACAGATCATTGATCACTGCAATTTTTTTACTCATGGTAGCAATCTCCTTTTTGTTTTATAGCAATCATAGCACCAAAGTGGATAGATTAAAAAGACCAGATATGACAAAAATGACCAGGCCAGTTGTGAGAAAAACAGAAATGGAATAATTTGAAACAGGATCAGGGAATCACGATTCGATCAGTTTGGCCAAATAGCGGAAAAAGGCCTCTGTCTCCTCTTCCACAGAAAGAGTTCCCTGGCGCTTTTTTTCCATTGCGTTATAGAGCATACTCTGAAAGATCAGGGAAGTAAGCTCACTGTAAAAATAGAGTTTCTGATCTGCGGGAACCGCGGAGGTGTCTGGAAGGTCGATCAGTTGAAAAGATTTGATATTGCGCTGGATAAAATCAGAGGAGGTCATAATGTCCAGAAAGTCTTCAGTGACGCCCTTAAGATTATCCGGGAAAAGCTCATAGTATAGCTCCAGGGACTGATCTACCGTTTCATGGGAAAATTCGCCAAAGAATATCACATGAAATACTTCTGGATAAGTGAAGGCATGGCGGCAGAAACATTCCCAGCAGCCATAGAAGCGTTCTTCTGGAGAAGCAGAGTCGTCCACATATGCAGAAAGATCAGTTACATACTGGTTTAGGTATTTGATAGAAGTAAATAATACCAGATGGTTTATATTTTCAAAATAATTGTACAAAGTTGCAATATTATAACCGGCTTTGTCAGCCACCTCCCGGACGGTCAGCTTATCAACGCCCTTTTCGGCAATGATATCTTCGGCCGCCTGGATAAAATATAAAATAGTCCTTTTTTTCTGCAGATCTCTGTTTTTTTTGCTTTGCTCCATAGGCCCTCCTTATATGTCTCTTTTACAAATTATATCATGAATTTTGTGAAAAACAAACAACAAAAAAGTGTAAACAAATAAATAATATAAACATGTTTACAAAATTGAAATGTTATGGTAGACTTCAATAAGAATGAGAGACGGCCGTAAATTGGATACCTGCCGGAAGCGCTCTGCCCGCTTTTTGCCGGGAAAATGCTGGATTCTTTCCCAGGTCTGGATGGTTACAAAATGATCTTCGCAGGATGGCTTGCTGTAACGGTGGTTGGTATCGTACTGGTAGTTATCTGGCTGAGGATGACGAAAGAAAAACGAAAAGAACTTCTTAGTAAGAAGTCCAAATAAACATAATTAAAGGAGGAGTTTTTATGAAGGTATTAAAAAACTGCAGATTTATCCCTGAATTGGTGGAAGGTTATGAGGGAACTTCCGGAGATATCCTGGTAGAAGACGGCCGGATCCTGGAAGTGACCGAAGGAAAGGACGCTTATCCAGAAGACGCGGAAGTGTACGATATGGGCGGAAAGTATGCGCTGCCGGGATTCTTTGACATGCATATTCACCTTTCCCTGTCTGGCGGAGACACTTTGATCGATAACGCGAAAAGCCCGGTACAGCAGACACTGGATGCGGTGAAATTTGCTCAGGACAGCTTATACGCCGGATTTACCACCATCCGTGATGTGGGAAGCTGCTACAATGTGGCAGTAGATCTGCGGAACGCGATCAATGACGGAAAGATTACAGGTCCTAACATTATTGCTTGCGGAAAGATCATTACGCCTACAGAGAGCGGAAATGAGTTCTTTGCGGATATGTATGAAGAAGCAGATGGACCGGAAGAAATCTTAAAAGCAGTCCGCAATGAGATGAAAAAAGGCGCGGATTTCATTAAGATCATGGGAACCGGAGCCGTTATGAATCCAGGCGGAGAACCGGGACAGCCGATTTATACTCTTGACGAGCTGAAAGCAGTAGTAGAAGCCGCAAAATTCAAAGATACTTATGTAGCGACTCACTGTCATGGAACACAGGCTATCAAGAACTCCATCATCGCGGGAGTACACACCATTGAGCATGCTTCCGTTCTTGACGATGAGGCAATTGAAATGCTGAAAGGGAACGAGGATACCTTTATCATTCCAACACTGAACGTTATTTACGGACTGGTGGACAGCGTACCGGAGTCTTCCACCTTTATGATGGCAAAAGCAAAATGGGTAATGGAACGTATTAAAATAGGAATCCGCAAAGCATACGATGCAGGTCTCCTTCTTGGATTTGGTACCGACCAGGGAGCAACACCTCTCAGACATGGAAAGAACGGCGCGGAGTTCGTGCTGAGAAAAGAATTCTGGGATATGAAAGAAATTGATATCCTGAAACAGGCTACCATCAACAACGCGATCATCGCTGGCTGCGATAAAGATTACGGTACGATCAAAGCTGGTAAAGTAGCGGATATCGTAGGAATCGACGGAAATCCGATCGAGGATATCTCAAGATGTCGTGATAACGTAGAAGTTGTTGTAAAGAGCGGCGAGTTAGTAAAAGGAAAGTAAAATTTGTAAAGTCTGTTTTAAAGGGTTTGACGTATGACGTCAAACCCTTTATAGTTGAATTCGGACTTTAAAGAGACGGAAGAAAATAAAGTTTTAAGACGAATTTTGATAAGATTTAAAACAAACAGTTGACAAGAAATTAAAAGTAGGATATAATGAAATCTGCTGTGAAGAAGATTCGCGGTGAATGTGGGCGTAGCTCAGCTGGATAGAGCGTTTGGCTACGGACCAAAAGGTCGGGGGTTCGAATCCTCTCGCCCACGTTACATTCAAAAGCATCCTGCGGTAGCAGGATGCTTTTTTGTGATTCTTAAAGAAGAAACCGGTATTTTATAAATAAAAAGGAGGGAATAAAATGGCAAAATATGTGATGGCGCTGGATGCCGGGACCACCAGTAACCGCTGTATCCTGTTTAATGAAAAGGGAGAGATCTGCAGTGTGGCCCAGAAGGAATTTACCCAATATTTTCCACATCCTGGATGGGTAGAGCATGATGCGGACGAGATCTGGTCCTGTCAGCTTGGCGTGGCGGTAGAGGCTATGAGCAAGATCGGCGCGGAGGCGAAAGATATTGCGGCGATCGGGATCACCAATCAAAGAGAAACGGTGGTCGTGTGGGATAAAACCACTGGAGAGCCGGTGTATCACGCGATCGTCTGGCAGTGCAGAAGAACGGCCAAGTACTGTGACAAGCTGAAGGAAGAAGGATGGACAGAGACTTTCCGCCAGAAAACGGGACTGATCATAGATGCCTATTTCTCAGCCACTAAGATCCGCTGGATCCTGGAACACGTGGATGGGGCAAGAGAAAAAGCGCAGAAGGGAGAGCTTCTCTTTGGAACGGTGGAAACCTGGCTGATCTGGAAGCTGACAAAAGGCAGGGTCCATGTGACGGATTATTCCAATGCCTCACGGACCATGCTGTTTAATATCAATACCTTAGAATGGGATCAGGAGATTCTGGATGTTATAGAGATCCCTGCTTCGATGCTTCCGGAAGTAAAGCCTTCCAGCTGCGTTTACGGGGAGGCGGACGCCGCTTTCTTCGGCGGGCCTATTCCCATTGGAGGAGCCGCGGGAGATCAGCAGTCCGCACTCTTTGGCCAGACTTGCTTTATGCCGGGAGAAGCGAAAAATACGTATGGTACGGGCTGTTTCCTTCTGATGAATACCGGAGAGAAGCCGGTGTTTTCCCAGCACGGTCTGGTAACCACGATCGCGTGGGGTGTAGACGGACAAGTGACGTACGCGCTGGAAGGTTCGATCTTTGTGGCGGGAGCGGCAATCCAATGGCTGCGGGATGAACTGCGGCTGATTGATTCTTCGGAAGATTCAGAATATATGGCACAGAAAGTAGAAGACAGCGGGGGATGTTATGTGGTGCCTGCATTTACAGGTTTGGGCGCGCCATACTGGGATCAGTATGCGAGAGGGACTATTGTAGGCCTGACCAGAGGGGTGAATAAATACCACATTATTCGAGCAACTCTGGAATCTCTTGCTTATCAGGTAAATGATGTTCTAAAAGCCATGGAGGCAGATTCGGGGATTTCTTTAAGCGCGCTGAAAGTAGACGGAGGCGCAAGCGCCAATAATTTCCTGATGCAGACCCAGGCAGATCTTATCAACGCGCCGGTGGAGCGGCCTTCCTGTATCGAGACTACGGCTATGGGGGCGGCATATCTGGCCGGCTTGGCGGTTGGATATTGGAAGAATAAAGAAGATGTGATCCAAAACTGGTCCATTGACCGGGTGTTTGAGCCCAGGATACCGGAAGAGAAAAGAAAGAAGATGTTAAAAGGCTGGAAGAAAGCGGTAAAGTATGCTTTCGACTGGGCGAAAGAAGAGGACTAGAATGATGTATGATATTTTGATCATCGGAGCGGGAGTCTCTGGATGCGGAGCGGCCAGAGAACTGGCAAGGTATCAGGCGAAAATATGCGTGCTGGAGCGAGAAGAGGATGTCTGCGAAGGAACTTCAAAGGCAAACAGCGGAATCATCCATGCGGGGTTTGACGCAAAGCCAGGTTCCCTGAAAGCAAAGATGAATGTGCGCGGAAATCAGATGATGGATCAGGCGGCAGAAGAATTGGAGATTCCTTTCGTAAGGAATGGTTCTCTGGTGGTTTGTACAGATTCAGCCAGGGAAAAAGAATTGGAACGTCTTATGGAAAGTGGCAGAAAGAATGGAGTTCCAGGACTGCGGATCCTCAAAAAAGAAGAGCTGCGTCAACTGGAACCCAATATTTCAGAAAGGGCATGGGCGGCTCTTTATGCGCCTACAGGAGGAATCGTCTGTCCTTTTGAATTGAATCTGGCGCTGGCTGAAAATGCCTGTGAGAACGGCGTGGAATTCCGGTTTAGACAGGAAGTGACGGAAATAGTAAGAGAGAGGGACAACTATGCTGTCAAGACCAAGTCGGGGGAAAGCTATAAAGGAAAGATTGTGATCAATGCGGCGGGAGTGTATGCGGATCAGATCCATAATCTGGTCTGTGGAGAAAAGATGGAGATCATCCCAAGAAAAGGGGAATACATGCTTCTTGACAAAACGGCGGGCGAACATGTCTCTCGAACTATCTTTACCCTGCCAGGCCCGTATGGAAAAGGAGTGCTTGTAACGCCGACGGTACATGGGAATCTTCTTGTAGGCCCGACAGCGGAGGATATCCGGGACAAGGAGGGGGTTAATACCACAAGAGAAGGTTTGGAGAAGGTTCAAGAGAAATGCCGGGAGGCGGTCCGGGATATTCCGCTGAAGCAGGTGATCACTTCTTTTGCGGGGCTTCGCGCTCACGAGCCGGGAGACGATTTTGTGATACAGGAGTCAGAAGATGGATTTTTCGACTGTGGAGGTATTGAATCCCCAGGTCTTACGTCTTGCCTTGCGATCGGAGAACTGCTGGGAGAAATGGTGAGCAGGAAACTTTGCCTTCCCCGTAAGGACGAGTTCCATCCATTCCGCAAAGGGATCATAAGGCCAGAGGAGCTGTCTTTGGAAGATAGGAGCCGGCTGATCCAGGAGAATCCCGCATATGGGAATATTGTGTGCCGGTGCGAGATGATTTCAGAAGGAGAGATATTAGAAGCGATCCACAGGCCTCTCGGCGCAAAGACGATGGATGGTATCAAGCGAAGAGTGCGGGCAGGAATGGGACGCTGCCAGGGAGGTTTTTGCTCGCCAAAAGTAATGGAATTGCTGTCACGGGAGCAAAAGATCGATATGCTGGAAATCCGAAAATCGGGTCCGGATTCCAGAATGTTGGAGGGACGCATCAGAGATGGCATATCAGGAGGGCAAGAAGATGAAGATATATGATGTGGCAGTCATTGGCGGCGGCCCGGCAGGTCTTGCGGCGGCTTTGGCGGCGAAAGGCCAGGGAGCGGAGAAGATTTTGATCCTGGAAAGAGACAGTGTTCTTGGGGGGATCTTAAATCAATGCATCCACAATGGATTTGGCCTGCACACATTTAAAGAAGAGCTGACAGGTCCGGAGTATGCCTGGAGATATATTGAACAGGTGCAGAAAGAAAAAATTCCATACAGACTTGACTCGATGGTAGTGGGAATCCATGTGGAAGAAAAAAGGAAGATCCTTACCGTTATGAGCCGGGAAAGAGGAATGGAGCAGATTGAGGCCAGAGCGCTCATTCTTGCGATGGGCTGCAGAGAAAGACCAAGAGGCGCGCTGAATGTGCCGGGATTTCGGCCGGCCGGTATCTATACGGCGGGAACCGCGCAAAGATTGGTAAATATGGAAGGATATATGCCGGGCCGCCAGATCGTGATTCTAGGATCTGGGGATATCGGTTTGATCATGGCAAGAAGAATGACGTTGGAAGGAGCCAAGGTAAAAGCTGTGGTGGAGATTCTTCCAAAGTCAGGCGGTCTTCAGAGGAATATCGTCCAATGTCTGGAGGATTATGGGATTCCATTGAAATTAAATCACACGGTAGTGGATATTTTTGGAAAAGAGCATATCGAGGGTGTTACCCTTGCTCAAGTAGATGAACGGAAAATTCCGATTCCTGGGACGGAAGAATTCTATGCCTGTGATACACTGCTTCTTTCTGTGGGGCTGATACCGGAAAATGAGCTGACGAAAGAGGCGGGGGCGGAGATGGACGAAAAAACGGGCGGACCGGTGGTGGATGAACGTCTGGAAACAACAGTCCCCGGAATGTTTGCCTGTGGAAATGTGCTGCATGTCCATGATCTTGTGGATCATGTTTCACAAGAGGCAGAAAAAGCCGGCCGCTGCGCGGCCATGTATCTGGAAGAAATTGAACAGAGAATTCTTTCAAAATAAGGAGGCGTCAGGAAGATGGAAAAAATACAGATGACTTGTATTATCTGTCCTAACGGCTGTCAAATGACGGTTGAAGCTGAGGATGGAGAAGTCATGGACGTGGAGGGAAACCGATGTATGCGGGGATATATCTACGCTCAGAAAGAGATTACGGATCCCACACGGACAGTGACCACGACCCTGGAAGTAGAAGGAGGCATACTTCCAAGAGTATCTGTCAAAACGGCGGGAGAGATTCCTAAAGAAAAGATCATGGACTGTATGGAACAGATTAAAAATCTGAAAGTCCAAGCGCCGGTGCGGATTGGAGATATATTGCTGACAAATGTGGCGGACACCGGAACAAATCTTGTGGCAACGGTGAATGTGCCTAAGAAATAGCGAAAAATATGGACATTTTAAGTAAAATATACTAAAATATTGGTATTGACGCAAACTTGAAAGAAGGAAGGGGACTCTTTGCTATGAAAAGAAACGTGATTGTCGGACAATCCGGAGGTCCGACGGCAGCCATTAATTCAAGTCTGGCCGGCGTATATCGTACGGCGAAAGACAGAGGAGCGAAAAAAGTATATGGAATGCTCCATGGGATCCAGGGACTGCTGGAAGAGAAATACATTGATCTGGCAGATCATATCCAAACAGAATTGGATGCGGAGCTTCTGAAGCGGACGCCTGCCGCATTCCTTGGTTCCTGCCGGTATAAACTGCCGGAGATCCATGAAGACAGAGCGGTCTATGATAAGATTTTCGCGATCTTGGATAAACTGGATATCGAAGCGTTTATCTATATCGGCGGAAACGACTCCATGGACACCATCAAGAAGCTTTCCGATTACGCGATCATTACCGGGCATCCCACCCGGTTTGTGGGCTGTCCGAAGACGATCGATAACGACCTTGCCCTGACCGATCATACGCCGGGATACGGAAGCGCGGCAAAATATATCGGTACCTCAATGAAGGAGATCATCCGGGATGGATTCTGCCTGGAATATGAAAAAGGCATTGTGACGATCGTAGAGATCATGGGGCGCAACGCCGGATGGCTGACGGGCGCGACGGCCCTGTCTGAAGGGGAAGACTGTGAAGGGCCAGATCTGATCTATCTGCCGGAAGTTACTTTTGATCTGAAGAAATTTGGTGAAAAAGTGAAAAAGCTTTTGGAGATCAAGCCCTCCATTGTAGTCGCTGTATCAGAAGGAATCCGTACAGCAGACGGCAACTATGTATGCGAACTGGGAAACAGCATCGATTTTGTAGATGCTTTTGGCCATAAACAATTGTCAGGTACTGCTTCTTATCTGGCCAGCTATATTGCCGGCGAGATCGGCTGTAAGACCCGCGCCATCGAGCTGAGTACCTTACAGCGTTCCGCCTCCCACGCGGCGTCCAGAGTAGATATCCTGGAAGCTTATCAGGTAGGCGGCGCGGCGGTAAAGGCCGCGGATGAAGGAGATTCCGGAAAGATGGTAGTACTCCAGAGACTTTCTGACGACCCCTATCAGTGCGGAACAGAGGTAAAGGATGTGCATAAGATCGCAAACGATGAGAAACTTGTGCCAAGAGAGTGGGTCAACAAAGAAGGAACCTATGTGACCAGCGAATTTATCTCTTATGTAAGACCGCTGATCCAGGGAGACGTATCACCAGTCATGGTAGATGGAATCCCAAGGCATCTATACACTCCGAAAGAGTTAAGCCACAGATAAATGTGATGAGCAGTCCGGTCCGCGCTTTTTGCGGGACTGAACTGCTCTTTTTCTTTTGGCAAGGCAATCAGGGAATCATCTTGCTGAAATTTATTGAAAGAAGGGGCTTGCTTTTTAGAGCAAAATCCAGTAATATAAATATCACTCTATCAGATCTGAACCTTCAAAAATTTCTTAAAAACATCTAAAGATTTTCCATTTTTCCTTTTTTAAAATGAATGTGAGGTGTTGCCGATGGCGGAAAAAGGAGAGTATGACGTATTGCGTCTGATTCAGCATAACCAGGTCTGTTATATCAGTTCTGGATGTATCCGGGGCGCTCCTATGATAAATTGGCTGAAATATCATCAGGGTATGCCAAAAGAGGAATTCATGCGGATCATCCGCCTTCTTGCAAAGCAGCTGGATAATATCCATAAGTGCAGAAAAAAGAAATATTATCAGTATGTAAATCCATACAGTGTCATTATGGGAGAAGATGGAAACGTATATTTCCTCGATCTGAGTGTGTCGTCCAATGAAGAAACTCTGCAGAAAATGCGGCGGCGAATCGTCCGGGAATATTTTCTCCCTCCGGAGGCGCCTTACTATCAGGAAGCCAGTGTTGAACTTGATATTTATGGTTTTGGCAGGACTTTACAATATCTATTGTCAGAAACGGAACTGGAACCAAAGCTTAACAGAAGCGAAGAGAGAAAGTTTAAGAAGATCATATCAAGATGTCTGGGAAGGCAGTCTAAACAAGCATTTCAATCAATTTCAGAGATTCAAAAATATTTTCCAGAATCGAAAACAGAAAAACCCAAAACATCACAGAGAAAACGGAAAGCGGCGCTCATCGGAGGGGCAGCGGCCATAGCTTTTATCATCCTGTCTGGATTTTTAAAAAGCTGTCAGAGCGGGAAAAGTGATACGGCGGTACAGGAAAAGGAATACCAGGAAACAGTCAAGGAAGCTGAGGAGACAGAAACAATTTGCATGGAGATGGGATTACTCTGCCTTACAAAGCTTAAAGACTACGAAAGAGGGAGCGCTTATTTCCAGAGAGCAAAAGGAGCGCTTCTGGCGGGGGAAATGGAGTTGCTGTGTCAGGCTTTGCAGGGGGAAGAGGTAAAAGGGGAAGAACTCAGGAAGGCTTTAGAAAATATTGAAGACCAGATTCCTGAAAACGAGAAAGAACTCTATTATCAGTGCCTGTTAAAGGGATACCACTATCTGGACAATAGAAAGGATCTGGAAGCCATTTTAAGAATCGGAGAGATCTGCCTGGACACAGGAGAGAAAGAAGAACAGCCGCAGATTTTGGGGATCATGGCAGGCGCCATGGAGAAAAGCGGACAAAACAAAGAAGCGGTCAAGTTGTATGAGCGGCAGATGAAGGTGGAAGAAGGCAAAGAAGAAAGGGAGGAGCTTTATAAAAAGATGGCGGCTCTTATGGTTTCAGACGGGACGGAGGCGGAAGCTTTGAAAAAGCTGGAGGAAGGAATCCGGGAATGTCCGGAGTCAAAGGAACTAAGGATCGAGTATCTTAAGAACCTGCTTCGAATATCAAAAGAAGACCGGGGAATCTGTCTTCAGACGATCAACAGATTCTTAGGAGAGCTTCCGGTCCTTGAACAGGAGGAAGAATTTCAAAAACTGATGCGGGAATATGGAATCAAAACGGAAGGAGGAAACGCATGGTCAGAAGAAGCAGATACCTAATTTTACTCAGTCTGGTATTAGCAATGATCTATCTTCAGCAGGGATCTGTGCTCCAGGCGGAGAACAAAGGTACAGGAAGTCAGAGTGAAGAAGAAACAGATACTGGGGAACAGGAGGCGGGAAATAAAGAGGAAGAAGGAGGACAGGAGCCGGAAGAGGAAGAACCAGAAGAGGAAGGACCAGAAGAGCCGATCTGCAAGTTTGTTGTAAAAGTTCCAGAACCAGATGGAAAGAATGGTTACTACCGCCATAAACCAGAAATACAATTGAGTCACAGAAGCAAAAGGGGAGTGACCAGATACCGGCTGACAGCAGAAGAGATAATCCTTGCCCAAGGCAGTATACAGGAGGAAGGAGAGACAATAACATTTAAGGATTTCCGGGAGGGGCGGAATGACATTTATATCTGGATGGAAGATGAAGAACAGCAAAAAGTAGAAGATTGTGAGGAAAAGATAGAAGTAAATGTAGATACTCAGGGGCCGGAAATTAAAATGAGTACCCCAGGAGGATTTGATCGATGGCATCAGGGCAAAGCAGAACTATATGTGGAAGGAGCAGACTCTGTAAGCGGGGTGGAAGAAGTCTGTTGTACCGCTGGCGGAAAGGAAACAGGCAGATTGAAAGAAAAGCAGGCGGTTTTCACGATCAAAGAAAACTCCGTGTCAGGTCAGGGGGTAAGTGTGACGGCAACAGCAAGAGACTTGGCGGGAAACGAGACGCACAAGACGGAGACCCTCTATATTGATGCGCAAGCTCCAAAGGCTGAGATTACCGGGGCGGCAGAGTATCTGATCACCAGCAAGCCAGTGACGCTGACCTGTACGATAGAGGAAGAGAATGTTTTGGCGCAGATGCAGGAACAAACCGTCTGGGAGAATATAGATGGAAATAAAACGGTCCTGGCTGACGGAAACTGGAGCTCCGATGGAACAAGGCGGATTTTAGAGCGTAAGCTGACGGAAGATGGAATCTACCGGACGCGGCTTTTGGCTAAAGATCAGGCAGGATACGAAACAAAGGCGGGAATCCAGGTCATCCTTGACCAGAAGGACCCCATCATCCGTAAGGTAGACCAGATCCAGGGGAAATATTTAAAGGCATTTGCCTGGGATTATCCGGCTGGAGAGTGGATCCAGGATTTTACGACCTATGCTTATGAGATCCGGCTGGACGGTCGGTTATATCCGGAAGGAAAGGAAGTGACAGAGGAAGGACGGCATACGCTGGAGGTAAATGTAGAAGATGCGGCAGGAAACCGGGCGGAAGCCAGCGCGGGCTTTGTGATTGATCATACAGCCCCCGAAATTGAGTTTCTTAATGTGGAAGATGGGAAGAAATACGAAGAAAAGATTACATTCCAGGTGCGTACAGAGAAAAGCGAAGATCAGATCCATAAAATCTGGATCAATGGGAAAGAGCAGGAGATTACGCGGGGAAAGGGAGTCTATGAGTATACGGCTGAAGAATACGGTAATTGTGAAGTCCGGGTGGAAGCTAGGGACCGGGCGGGGAATCTGGCAGAAGAAAGCATTTTGTTCCAGATTGTGGAAAAGAAAAATTTATTTCAGAAATTGGCGGAGCCGGTGGCACGGAAGCTGGGATTAAGCAGGGAGACGCCGAATGTAGAAAAAGGAAAAGAAGAAGCGAGGAACAAAACACCATGGATTATGGGAGGAGCAGCGGGTATTATGGCTGCAGTGGGAAGTGCGGGATTTCTGATCTGGAGGAAAAGAAAAGGGAAGTAGCAAGGGGAAATACTCCATAAAAGGGAGGATGCCAGGTGACCGGTTGCCCGATCCCTGGCATGTATTATGAAAAAGTTTATTCAAAATAGTAGTTTACTACTAGTCAATGGTCTGTTTCTCTTTCGATGGTTATAGTATACGAAAGAGCTGTGAAGAAAGAATGTTAAAGTAGTAAAAGAATTTTGAAAATAAGATGAACAAATTATGAACACCGCAAATCCTTTCTCAGACCCTCCCAGATGGGAGTATCCCAAAGTTTGTGTAAACCTTCAAACTGATGTAAGATAGACTTACCAGTTTGGAGGTTTATTTTATGGCAAGGAAAAAGGATACCCCACAAAAAGCAGCCCTTCGAGAAATGATGGGCAACTACATGAAAGAAAACAATGTTAAAGTCAAAGATGGGACAGATGTTAACTCTATCATGCGGGACATGATGTCCATCATTCTGGAAGGTGTTCTGGACCAGGAGATGGACGAGGACTTAGGTTATTCTAAGTATGATTATCGTAACAAGGAAACGGATAATTCCAGAAATGGACATTCTCAGAAAACAATGCATACCAGCTATGGAGACATGGAAATCGACATCCCCAGGGACAGGAAAGGCGAGTTTGAACCGCAGATTGTCAAGAAATACCAGAATACTGTCACTCAGGACATGGAGGAAAAGATCATCTCTATGTATGCCAAAGGAATGACCACGAATGATATTGAAAGCCATATGCGTGAACTATACGACATCGAAATCTCTGACAGCACCATCAGCCGAATCACTGATAAGATCCTTCCCATTGTGAAAGAATGGCAGGAAAGGCCATTGGAAGAGATTTATGCCGTGGTTTTCATGGACGCCATCCATTACCATGTGCGCAATGAAGGCCGGATTGTAAAACGTGCGGTTTATATCGCCATTGGGATTGACATGGAAGGACATAAAGACGTGCTTGGCATGTATGTGGGCCAAAACGAAAGCGCGAAATTCTGGCTTTCCATTTTGAACGGGCTAAGGAACCGCGGGGTAGAAGATATCCTGATTGCATGTGTGGATGGGCTGACAGGATTTCCTCAGGCAATTGAGGCGGTATTTCCCCAGACAGAAATCCAGCAATGCATCATTCATCAGATTCGGAATACAACGAAGTTCGTTTCCTATAAGGAACTCAAGCCCCTGATGGCTGATCTGAAACGTGTATATGCGGCTCCAACAGAAGAAATCGCATTAGCAGAGCTGGACAGCTTTGATGACAAATGGAGCGGAAAATACCCGAAAATAGCGAAATCCTGGAAAGATAACTGGGTGAATCTTTCGACTTATTTTAAGTACCCGGAAGCGGTCCGCTGTCTGATCTATACTACCAATGCAATTGAGGGATTTAATCGCCAGCTCCGGAAAGTCACAAAATCCAAGACAGTGTTTCCTTCCGATGAGAGCCTTTTAAAAATGCTGTATTTGGCCATGATGGATATCACGAAAAAATGGACAGGCCACCGACAGGATTGGGGACAGATCCATTCGCAGCTGGAGATATTTTTTGAAGAACGATTATCTGGATTATAAGCCGTTTCTGTGGTCAAGCAGGGCTGGCCAAGCCAGCTCTGCTTGACATGTCTGGAAACTGCATTATAATACAAGCAGGGGCAGGACCTCAAAAAATCGGCTCTGCCCAAAGTAACTAATAACATATCTTATATCAGTTTTTTTAGTTTACACAAAACTTGAAACGGTCTCTCCCAGATATTATGTCTTTTTATTTCCGGTACGCGAAGACCGGAACACCGTCTTTGGTAGGAAGTTCCACATGCCCCTGGATAAGAGGTCTCGCGTATTCAATGAACGCATCGCTGATATCGGAACCGTCTTTTGTGATCCACTCTGAAGGAACTGGTTTTTCTTCATTACAGATCAGGTTTACGTCTGCGGTTCCGTAGGATAATTCATAAGGAAGACTGCGGCCCCGGACAAAGGTGATCATCTTGCCGGTTTCTCCTGCAAGGGCTGCCTGGACGCCATAGATTCCGGCGTTTATTGCCTCTGTTAAGTCTACGCTGGAAAGATGAGCGCTGGAGCAGCGCTGACATACGTTCAGCTCAATAGAACGCACTTTCACACCCAGCTTTGCTTTGACCAGGTTTTCAAGATATTTGCCGGAGCCGGTGAGCATTTTATGCCCAAAGTTATCGGTACCAACTTCGCTGGCGTATTCACAGATAAATGTACCTTTTCCATCGTTGATTCCTTCTGAAATACATACCACCAGATTGGAAGTGGTCTTCAGATTTTCCTTTACTTTTTCAATAAACGCATCCTGATCAAACGCAACTTCAGGCAGATAGATCAGAACCGGGTTGTCTCCATCAAACTTGCGGGCAAGAGCACTGGCGGCGGTCAGCCATCCGGCATGGCGTCCCATGATCTCGACGATGGTTACGGATGGTTTGTTGTCATAAACGGCGGCGTCTGCCGCGATTTCACGGACTACAGAAGCTACGTACTTGGCAGCGCTTCCGTATCCCGGCGTGTGATCGGTATGTACCAGGTCGTTATCGATGGTCTTGGGGACTCCGATGAAGCGGATATCGCTTCCGATTCCTGCCGCATAGCGGGAGAGTTTGCTGACGGTGTCCATAGAATCGTTTCCACCAATATAGAAGAAATAACCGATCTCTTTTTCATCAAGCTTTTGGAACAGCTTGGGGTAAACAGGATCAGACAGGTCCTCCGGCAGTTTATACCGGCAGGAGCCAAGGTAAGCGCCCGGAGTAGTGCGTACAAATTCTAATTCTCCGCTTTCGGCCAGCGGTTCCATTTCCATAAAGCGGTCTGCCAGAAATCCCTCGATTCCATTTACCATGCCATATACGTGGCCGATTGCCTCTGATTGCCGAAGTCCCTCAGAGACAACTCCGTAAAGACTGCCATTGATGACGGCGGTGGGACCTCCAGACTGTCCGACGATGATGTTTTTCTTCATAAATAATCCCTCCAATCTTAATCTCGCATATACATCTACTATATCGAAAAATTACGATTTTTACAATGTAATACGGTATATCTTTTTGAAATTTGTTGGAAAATAATGTAGAATGACTTATACTGAAAGGAAGAAATAGAGGAGGATACCTGTCAATGAAATATATATCATTCGCAATTCCATGTTATAATTCAGAAGCTTATATGGCACACGCGATCGAAAGTATTCTTCCGGGAGGAGAAGACGTAGAGATCATTATTGTAAATGACGGCTCTAAAGATGGTACTTCCAGGGTCGCTCATGAGTATATGGAAAAATATCCTGATATCATCCGAGTAGTAGATAAAGAAAACGGTGGTCATGGAGATGCGGTCAATCATGGGCTTGTCAACGCCACAGGGAAATATTTTAAAGTAGTAGATAGCGACGACTGGGTTGACGAAGAGGCGCTTGGCAAGATCCTGGATTTTTTGAAGCAGCTGGAGGAAGAGGGAAAAGAGATCGACATGCTGGTTTCCAACTATGTTTACGAGAAAGTAGGAGCTTCCCGCAAGAAATGCATCCATTACCGCAATGTGCTTCCGCAGGATACGATCTTCCGATGGGAGGATATTGGACGGTTCCACTTGGACCAGTATATTCTTATGCATTCTGTTATCTACCGGACAGACATGCTGAAGCTAAGTCAGATGAAACTGCCTAAACATACTTTTTATGTAGATAATATCTATGTCTATTATCCGCTTCCCTGCGTACGCAAGATTTATTATCTGGATGTAGACTTTTACCGGTACTTTATCGGAAGGGAGGATCAGTCGGTCAATGAGAAAGTGATGATCGCAAGAGTAGATCAGCAGATTTTTGTCACTATGAGTATGATCGATATGTATCAATTAAAAGATATTCCATGTAAAAAGCTGAGACAGTACATGATCAATTATCTCGCGATCATGATGACCGTTTCCTCGATTCTGCTGATCCGGTCCAAAAATCCGGAGAATCTGGAAAAGAAAAAGGCTTTGTGGCGCTATCTGAAGAAAAAAGATTTTAAGACATTTTTAAAGATCCGCTATGGTATTCTGGGACAGACTATGAATATTCCGGGAAAATCAGGAAGAAAGATATCCTCTCTCGCATACAGCGTTGCCAGGCGGATCATAGGGTTTAACTAATTTTATTTTACAGGAATAAACAGTCAGCCATGGAACATACTACTAATAAAAACAGATAGGAGTGTGTGACATGGCTGTTGATTTTAAAGAAAGCAAAACCAGAGAAAATTTAATGCGCGCGTTTGCCGGAGAAAGTCAGGCGAGAAACAGATATACCATCGCGGCGGAAACGGCGGGAGAACAGGGCTTTTTTGCGGTAAGCCAGATTTTTTTATTTACAGCGGATCAGGAACGGGCTCATGCGAAACGATTCTATGACCTGCTGAAAAACCTGTCGGGAACGTCGGTAGAAATCAATGGGAGTTACCCGGTAGATCATTTCGACGGAGTCGCGGATCTCCTAAAGGCGGCGGAGCACAATGAGAGGGAAGAGGCAGAGGATGTTTATCAAGCTTTTGGGGAGACGGCAAGGGAGGAAGGATTTCTGGAGGTATCCTCGTCTTTTATCCAGATTGCCAGGATTGAAGCAATCCACGCGAAACGCTTCGGGAAACTGGCGGATCTTTTGGAAGCCAATCAATATTTCGAGAGTCATAAGGAACAGGCATGGATGTGTCTGAACTGCGGTCATATCTATCACGGAAAGATGGCGCCTCAGGTATGCCCGGTATGCCGACATGCCAGAGGGTATTTTATCCCGGCCAGCCTTGCTCCGTATCTGGAATGTGAGTTTATGGAGAAATAGCGAGGTGGAATATGGAAGGGCAGAAAACGGAGAATTTGTTGAATCTTGCGCTGGATGCGACTTGGGAAGAAAGGGATAAGTCTCTTGAATTAGACGTGGGATATCATCCGGTGGAACGGGAATGGGACTTGATCATCAAATATTCAGGAAGTCTTGACCGTGTAAGGGAGATCGCGGTAAGGACGACAGAACTTATGAATGAATACGCGGTCGTTACAGTGGCTGAATCCAAGATTCAGGAGCTGGCGGCTCTGACAGAAGTGGAATATATTGAGAAACCGAAAAGACTCTATTTCCAGATAGAGGAAGGAAAGCGGGTGTCTTGTATCAATGAGGTACAGGACGTCCATTTTTCTTTGTTTGGACAGGGCGTGCTAATAGCTGTCATTGATTCAGGGATTGATTATACTCTTCAGAATTTTCGCAAAGCTGATGGAACGACCAGAATCCGAAGCCTATGGGATCAGTCTTTGAATACCAAAGAGGGCAGTCCGCCGAAAGGCTATGAATATGGAAGAGAGTACACAAAGGAGGAAATAGACAGGGCTTTGAAGGCGGAAGAAAAAGAAGGATTTGAGGCGGTGCCGTCTGTGGATCGGTCTGGTCATGGGACCGCGGTGGCAGGAATCGCGGCTGGAGTAGCCAAGGAAAGTGAGCTTTTGGTGGTTAAGCTTGGAAGCCCATCGCCGGAAGGCTTCCCAAGGACAACGGAATTGATGACAGGAATCGATTTTGTGATCCGCAAAGCGCTGGAATATCAGATGCCGGTGGTGGTGAATATCAGTTTTGGAAATACCTATGGGCCCCACAATGGAACTTCTCTGCTGGAGCGTTTCATTGATGATATATCGAATATCTGGAAAAGCAGCATCTGCATCGGGGCAGGGAACGAGGCGGCCAGCGCGGGACACACGTCTGGAACGCTTTTGGAGGATCAGGAAGAAGTAGTCGAACTTGCGGTACAGAGGAATCAGCCCTCGTTGAATATCCAAATCTGGAAGGCATATACAGACGTGGCAGATATTGCCCTTATCTCCCCGTCCGGTATCAGGATCGGGCCGATCCAGGAGGTTCTTGGACCTCAGCGTTTCACGGCCGGGGAGACGGAAATCCTCTTATATTACGGAGAACCAAGCCCCTATAGCACTGCTCAGGAAATTTTTATCGATTTTCTCCCGGCAGAAGACTATGTTGATCCAGGGGTATGGAAGATCGTATTGTCTCCCAGGAAGATCGTTTCAGGGGAATATGAGATGTGGCTTCCCAGTGAAGAGGCGCTGAACCAAGGAACCGGATTTTTATTTCCCCAAGAGGGAAGGACGATCACAATTCCGGCAACGGCCGGCCGCGCGGTTTCTGTGGGCGCGTACAACGCCCGGACACTGGTCTACGCCGATTTTTCAGGCCGCGGGTATGTGCGGGAGGGGATAGCGGTAAAACCAGACTTGGCGGCGCCTGGGGTAAATATTTCCGCGCCGGCGGCGGAAGGGGGAATGGCTGAATTTACCGGAACTTCTTTTGCGGTACCCTTTGTGGCCGGGGGAGCGGCGCTTCTTATGGAATGGGGGATCGTCAGGGGGAATGATCCTTATCTGTACGGCGAGAAGATCAAAGCCTATCTGCGCCGCGGGGCGAAACCTTTGCCTGGGTTTACAAATTATCCAAATCCTCAGGTGGGATATGGAGCTCTGTGTGTAAGAAATAGTCTGCCAATATAATAAATAATGTTATTTTGTTAAATGTTTTCAAAAAATGTATAAAAACTATAGAAAATGAAAAAAGATTGTGCAAATCGCATACTCATGTTCCTGCTTTGTTGAAATGTTACAAGAGAAAGTTATAATGAACACCAATTAAAGGAATTTCATACAAGGAGGGACAAAATTATGACAGAACAGAAGAAAAAGTATTCGATCAAAGAGGATTTCTCAATGGTAGCATTGCTGACAATCCCGATCTGTGTAGCAGTCAATATTGTCGGAGATCAGATTGTACGACTGCTGCAGCTTCCTATCTTTTTGGATGTGATCGGAACAGTCCTTATTGCTATGCTTTCAGGGCCATGGACAGCCGCTGTAACAGGTATCCTTACCAACTTATGTATGGGGATTACAAGCAGTCCGACACTGATTCCATTTGCAATCACTTCTGCTGCAGTTGGGCTTGTGGCTGGAGCGTTTGCCAGAAAGAAGTGGTTTACCACACAGAAATGGAAACTTGTGGTTATTGTAGTAGCCCTGATTCTGGCAACGATCTGTACCGCATCTCCAATCACCATCTTTGGATTTGGCGGTGTGTCGGGAAATGGGGGACAGTCTGTGGCTATTGCAAGTTTGATGGCAGCGGGGACGAATATTGTTACGGCGGTAATCGGAACGGATTTTTGGGTAAATCTTGTGGATCGGTCACTTTCAATTCTTGTTTCGTTTGCTGTGATCAAAGTAATTCCAGATCGCACGTTGATCAAATATAGCCTGGGAACGAACTACACAAAGAAAAAAGCAGAATAGACCAGTTGTCAAAAGAGGCTTCGCCGGCTGGTGCGAAAGCCTCTTTTGTACGGTGGGAAAATGGAGGACTTATGTATCGCGAAGAACTAATGAAGCAAAAGAAAAATAAAGTAGCCGGGTTGTATCCCATATGTAAGATAGAATTATTGGGACTATATATCATACTGATCATACTGGCGAATATTATTCAGATTAAAAGCCTGCCTATTCTACTGGTTCCGCTGTCCTTTTGCATTCCTCTGATATTTGCGGTCAGCGGGCAGATAAAAGATTTTTTTTCATTTATTAGAGGTCTTGGCTTTTTAGCATGTTTTGTGTTTCTAGTCCAGACATTTTTGATCAAGGGAAGCGAACCAGTGCTTTTGTGGCAGTGGGGAATTCTTCACATTTATCAAGATGGTTTGGCGAAAGGGATGACATTAGCGTTTAATATTTTGAATGTAGCAGGGATTTTTTTCTGGTTGTTTAAGACTTCAAGCTATCAGGAAATTACCCACGCAATGGAGCAAAGCGGGTTAAATCATAAAGCGGCGTATATCTTTCTTTCCACTTTTAAGATGACAGATGTGATGCGGATGAATGTCTATACCATTATGGATGCGCAGAGGGCAAGAGGAGTAGAGACAGAAGGAAATGTTTTTGTAAGGGCAAAAGCGTTTGTTCCGATCATTATTCCGTTGGTAGTAAATGCCATGCTGGAGGTAGGAGAACGCGCGCTGACGCTGGAATCTAAAGCGTTTTCTGTACAATGCGAGAAAACGATCATGATTCCAGCCACTCGAAACGGATATGAAAAAATCGCGTTGACTATTTCCGTAATTATTGTACTTTGCGCAATAGGAGGAACAGTTATATGGCTGATAAGATAATCGAATTAAAAGATGTGACCTATACATATCCCCTTGTAAAGAAACCAGCAGTGAAAAACATTAATTTAAGCTTGGAAGCGGGTAAACTCTATGGGATCATCGGAGGAAACGGATCGGGAAAAACCACACTGTGCGTGATTGTATGTGGGTTTGCTACGAAATTCGAGAAAGGGGAATTGAAAGGAGAGGTCCTGATCAAGGGAAAGGATATCGATTCTTATGGTCCTGGCGAAGTATCCAGAATGATGGGATATGTGCTGCAGAATCCGTTCAGCCAGATTTCTGGTGTCCGGGAAACGGTCTTGGAAGAGATTGCCTATGGACTAGAAAATCTTGGAGTCAATCCGGAAGAAATGGAAGAAAAAGTGGTAAATATCGCAAGGAAGACGGACATTGAAGGCCTTCTTATGAAAAATCCATTTGAATTGTCCGGCGGTCAGCAGCAGAGAGTGGCCCTTGCCTCTGTGCTGGTGCTGGATCCCGAGATTTTAGTCATTGATGAACCGACTTCTCAGTTAGATCCAGAAGGAACAGAAAGTATCTTTAAGATTATTCGGACTTTAAAAGAAGAGGGAAAGACAATCCTTCTGGTGGAACACAAGATCGATCTTTTGGCAGAATATGCAGATGAAGTGATCGTGCTTGAGGATGGAGAAAATATTGTAAATGGTCCGGTGCATGAAGTGCTTGTGGATAGGAGCCTAGAACAGCATGGCATACAGCTTCCTCAGATCAGCGTGATTTTTGACGAATTGAGGAAAAAAGGGCTTGATTTCGGAAAGATACCAGTTACTTATGAAGAGGCGCGGAAGCTGTTAATAGCCACGTAGAAAGGAGAAGATATGGGAGATATTCTGTTGGACCATGTGTCCTTTACCTATAAAAACGGATATGAAGCTGTATCTGACGTGACACTTTCTATCCGGCAGGGAGAGAGAGTTGCGATTCTGGGACAAAATGGAGCTGGGAAAACAACAACGGTAAAAATGATGAATAACCTGCAGAGGCCGACCAAGGGAACAGTTATGGTTGGGGATAAAAATACCAAAGATTATACCACCGCTCAGATTTCTAAAGAGGTAGGGTATGTATTTCAGAATCCGGACGATCAGATTTTTCACGCCACCGTACAGGAAGAAGTAGAATTTGGTCCCCGCAAAGCCCTGGGGCTTACGGAAGATGAGATCAGCGGACGCTGCGAAAGAGCATTGGAACTGACTGGATTGGCTGACGAAAAGGATGAAAATCCATTTGAACTGCCATTGTCAATCCGCAAATTTGTGGCAATTGCCGCAATCATTGCCTCAGATCCTGCGGTGTACATCTTTGATGAACCGACTGCCGGACAAGACCGGGAAGGCCTGCTTCGCTTGAATCGAATCATTGAGGAACTGCAGGCTGACGGAAAGACGGTAATCACCATTACTCATGATATTGAATTTGCCATCAATACATTTCACAGGATTATTGTCATGGCTAAGAAGAAGGTGATTCAGGAGGGAACACCGGAGGAGATTTTTCACAACGATGAGGTGTTGAAAAAATCTATGCTGAAGACCCCTTATGTAATTCGACTGGCAAGAGAATTGGGACTTGGAGAAACAGTCACCACAAACGAGGAATTTATTGAAGCACTGATAAGGAGTAAACAAGATGAACTTTAAGATTACACCACCATTACTAAGAGAAGATTCCATATTGAATGAGGAAGATAAGGCATTGCTGAAAGACCTGTACGAAGAAGAAGGAGATAACACTTGGCGGACTGTAGCGGGAGATGATCCGTTGGATGAGAGAAGGTTGAAACGAAATTCCTACACCTATGAAGAATTGAAAGCGCAGCCGGATAAAATCAGAGAAACACTGCAAAAGGAAAAAGAAGCTATTGCGCGGACGGCAGAAGTATTAAGTAAAAAACCAATCCGGCAGATTTATATGGTAGGCTGCGGGGATTCTGTGGCGGCTTTGCGGGGCGTCCGCTATTTTCTGGAAACGCTTTTGGGAATTCCCTGCAAAGAAGAAGATGCTCTGGATTTTGCGTACTACAACAGCGGGGCTGTGGGAGAGGATACTTTAGTGATTACCTTATCCTCCAGCGGAAGAACAATCCGGGTACTGGAAGCTCTTCTGACAGCTAGAGCCCGCGGGGCGCAAACGCTCGCCCTTTCCAATACGCCGGGTTCTCCCTTGATGGAAGCGGCGACAGCCGGGATTTTGATCCACGCTTCCCGGAAAGGATGGCCGACTCAGTCGTCCACTTCCGCGATGGCTACAGTGGTACAGCTGGGAATTGAACTTGCGCGCTGCTTAGGGGTTGATGAAAAAAAAATAGTATATTATGAAGAGCAGTTTCAAAAGATTCCTGGGCTTATGGAGCAGGCGGTTTCTATGACGGAGGAAAAGATGAAATCTATGGCGGCAAAGCTTTACCATGAGAAAATTTTCTTTTTCTGCGGCGGCGGTCCCTTCTTCACTTGCGCAGAGTACGGGGCGGCAAAGGTGAAAGAAGCAACGCCTGGATATGCGGTGCCGGTACAGCTGGAAGAGTTCCATCATTATAATACAGTGAAAAAGGGAGACTCCCTGTTTTTGGTGGCTCCTTCCGGAGCGTCCCTACATCGTGGACTTGAAACAATATGGGCCTGCAAAGAATTGGAAGGTAATGTATACGTACTGACAACGGAAGGAGAAAACAGACTGGCAGAAGAAGCGGACGAGGCAATCCTGCTTCCAGAAGCGGAAGAGTGTTTTGCCAACTTTGTGTATGCGGTTCCGCTGCAGATGTTTGGATATTATCTTTCTGTGGAGCAGGAAAGGGAAGCAAAGGAAAATTTAGAGAAATAGGAGCATAAGGATATGGATTATGTAGCAGTTGGCTGCTTTTCTATTGATAATATCATCAATACAAGAGGAGTAAAAAAATTAAATGTCTTTGGTGGAAATGCGGCGTTTGGGGCGGCTGGGATTTACTTGTGGCACGAGGGAAACGTAGGAATCGTATCCAGAAAGGGAACTGATATCCCAAGCGAATGGATCCAGATGCTGAAAGACCGGAAAATTGATACAATAGGAGTTCGTGATGTGCCTATGCGCCATATGATGTTTGCGGGAATGGTTTATGATGAAAACGGGGAACGCAGAGAAGTTACTTTTAATGAAGACGAACAAAGCGAGGAATTGATTGCGGGCTTCCCGGTGATGACACCGGAGATGGTAACGATGGCTCATGAAAAATTTGCGCCCACAGTGGAAGATATTCCAGAGGAATATGGGGATGCAGATGTGTTCCTGGCAGCCCGTCATTATGACCGGCAGCTAAGTTACGCAAAATATTTCCGCGAGAAAAATCCAGACGGAATTATTATTTTGGATACTGGAAAAGACTATATGAAACCAGAATGTATAGATAAACTGCCGGAGCTTTTTGGTCTGGTGGATGTGGTAATTCCAAGTGAAGTAGAGGTGAAGGGACTATTTGGAGATATTCCGATGGCAGAAGCCGCGGAGAAAATGATTCAGCTTGGGGCTAAAAATGTAGTGATCAAAATCGGAAAGCGTGGCTGCCTGGTCTATGTAAATAAAGAGATTATCTTTGTAAACGCCTATCATTCCGATGTGGTGAAAGATCCTACCGGCGCAGGGGACAGCTTCTGTGGAGGATTCCTGGTAGGATACAAGAAGACCCGCGATCTGGTAACAGCGGCAAAATATGGCACAGTTTCCTCTTCCTTTATCATCGAGGATTTTGGGATCGAGCCGGCGCTCCACATCAGTAAGGAAATGGCAGAGAAACGCCTGCAGGAAGTTGTTTGTTATACGATGGAGGGAAAAGAATGAGATACGCAGAGAAACCGATTATCATAGGCGCAGTCCATCTGCCCTATTACGGAAGAAATAATCCGAGTCAGTCGGTCGCGGGCCTGGAAGAGTATGTGATGACCAATGTAAGAGTTCATATAGAAAACGGGATCGACACCCTGTATCTTCAAGATGAAAATTTAAATCTCGGTCCGGCTCAGCCAGAGACGATTGCAATCATGGCCGCTCTTGGGAAAATGGTAAAAAGTGAATTCCCTAAAATGAAACTTGGCATGATCATGCAGTCTCATGACGGAATCGCGCCGATTGCGGCGGCTACGGCAGCAGGTGCGGATTTCGTGAGAATCAAGGTGTTTGCAGGAACGATGTACAAAGCAGAAGGTATCCGGCAGGGAGTAGGACAGACAGCAGTACAGTATCGTACCATGTTAAATTCTTCAGTAAAAATCTGTGCGGATGTTCACGATAGGGAAGGAATTCCGATGCCTGGAGTCCCGATTTCCATGGCAATCGGATGGGCAGACCGAGCAGGCGCGGATGCGTTCATTCTGACAGGACATGATTATAAAGAAACCCTGCGATACCTGGAGGAAGCAGAGAAAATGGAGCTTGGAAAACCGGCGCTGGTGGGCGGATCTGTTAATGAGGGAAACATTTATGAAATCCTGGATCACTGTGAAGGGGCAGTTGTCAGCAGCTCTCTTATGCTGGATGAACCTATTCCGGGGAGCCTGCTTCACTGGGATGCAGAGAAGATCAAGAGATTTGTAGACAAAGTGGCAAATTATCGAAAAGAGTAAAGAGATATGTATGATGTGATCATTTGTGGAGGGCAGGTTGTCACTCCCTTGGGTATAAAAGAATTGGATATCGGCATCCAAGATGGGAAGATTACCGCGTTGTCAGAAGTGGGAATGTGTGAAGAGGCCGTTCCCAGGATTGATGCTTCTGGGAAATATATCCTGCCTGGCGGGATTGATGTTCATGTGCATATGAACGATCTAGGAGCAGAAGAAATGGAAGATTGGCGGCATGGGTCTCTGGCCGCTGCGGTTGGAGGAATCACAACGGTAGTGGATATGCCAATCGATAATGTGCCCTCTACAACGGACAGCAAGAGCATGCGCAGAAAACTAGAACGTATACGGGGTAATTCCTATGTGGATTACCTATTGTGGGGAGGACTTACCGCAGATAATCTGGAGAAACTGCCGGGGATGTTGGAAGAAGGAGCTGTCGGATTTAAAACTTTTCTTATAGACAGCAGCGGAGAAGATTTTGGCAGGACGACGGATGGAGTCCTCTTGGAAGCAATGAAGGCGGCGGCAAAAGAAGACTTCCCGATTATGATCCATGCGGAAAATGATGAACTGAATCAATATTATACGGAACAATACGGAACCAGTACAGACTGGGCGGATTGGTCTAAAATGCATCCGGAATCAGGGGAGTTGGAAGCCGTGGCAAAATGTTTGGTGTTTGCCGGAATAACAGGAGCCAGGATTCACATTGCCCATGTCAGCAGCGCAAAGACGGCGGATATGATTGAAGCTGCCAGACGAAAAGGGATAAGAGTCACCTGTGAAACCTGTCCCCATTATCTGATTTTTACCGATCAGGACTATGAAGAAAAGGGGGCCCTCCTAAAATGTGCCCCTCCGGTCCGGGATGAAAAAAATCGCCAAAGATTATGGGAGGCGCTAAATGATGGGCGGATTGATATGATTTCGTCTGACCATTCGCCGAGCCAAGGAGGAAAAGAGTATCACTGGATCAAGGAAGCATGGGCGGGAATCGCAGGAATCCAGAACACGTTGCTGGCAATGTATTCGGAAGGATTTTGCAAAGGAAAGATTTCTCTGGAACAAGTGGCGGCAGTCTGTTCCGCAAATCCAGCGCAGATGCTTGGAATCAGCAGACATAAAGGAAGTATTGAGGTGGGAAAGGACGCAGATTTAGTTATATTGGATCCAAAGAAAGACACGATTTTTAAAAGGGATCAAATGAAAATGAAAGTAAAGGAAAGCGTCTACGAGAATTATCATTTCCGTGGCCGGATTGAACGCAGCTTTCTCCGGGGAAGGGAAGTGACAGAAGGCGCGCCGGCGGGACGCTATATACGCAGGTGATTGAATGAAGACGAATTTGGAGTGGCTGATAACAAAGAGCGGACTGAAGAATATACGATGCGTTTCCGGAAGGGATGGATTGGATACACGGATAGACGGTGTCAGTGTGGTGGATAGTCCGGGAGCTGTCAAATGGGCGAAGCCAGACGAATTATCCATGACCACGGGATACCTGCTGGTAGATGATCCGCAAGGACAGCGAAAACTTATACGGGAGTTAAAAAAAGCTAAAAGCGCGGGCCTGGCAGTGAAGGTTAAGAGTTATTTTGATGAAATACCGGAAACAATGATCGAGGAGGCGCAAAAAACAGGGCTTCCCCTGCTGGAAATTCCTTATTACTATTCTTTTTCTGAGATCAGTCAGACGATTTATAATCATATTTTTGAGATGAATTATCAGACTAGAATTAAGGAACAACGGCTGATAGAAGATATTTCTGATATCTTTTTCTCTAAACGGGGAGTTTTGGAGATTGTATATCGAATCGCGGAACATTTAAAACGGACGGTAATTCTGACAGATGGGGATCTCCGGTGCGTATACGCGGCCAAAAAGATGTCAGATAAAAAGATTTGCGCAAAAGATGACCAGATTCGAAGAAGCGGGAGTTTCGAAGAAGGCCATGGAGAGTTCTTTTTCTCAGATAAAACATGTAGAAAAGCGTATTGTGTAAATATACCGGATGCGCATAGCTATCTTCTGATCTTGGAGGAGAAACAGCGTATAACAAAGGACGAAGAATGCCTGATCGAACGATGTAATAAAATCCTGAGTATGGGTCTGGAACAGGTGAAAAACCGTAGAGGGGAGCCATATGACCTAGAAGATGTATATTACCAGAAGCTTTATGAATATCTGAGCGACCTGAAACCCTATACAGGAGCCGACCTGAAAAATCTTCTGCAGGAGCTGGAATTTCCTATAGAAAAGAAGCGGATTGTCCTGCTGGTCCAGCCGGAGAGGGAGCAGGAAATTGAAGCGGATGTAAAAAGAATTTTGAAACAGGAAATCCTAAAATGCAGAGAATTGAGAGGTTTTGGCTCCTGCGTTTTTTATCATAATGATAAATATATCATATATCTTTTTGCGGGCATACAAAAAAGCGAACCTTTCATGGAATATGCGGCGGGGTGCCTGGCAGACGATATCTTGGAAAAATTTTACTCCTTGCCGCAAAAATACGAAGTACGGATTGGAGTTGGCAAAAGCAGTCAAGATATGGCGGGAATACGCCGAAGCTATCAAGAAGCGGAAAAGGCGCTGGAATTGGGGGAAAGGATCGATCTTAAGACAGGGAAATTTATGTTTGGAAAACTGGCGGTTTATGATTATCTGCTTCAGTATCCGGTTAAAGACAAGGGACAGCTTGCAGGGAATATCCAATACTTGCTGAATTATGATGAGCAAAACAATACAGAACTGACCCGGACGCTGATGAAGTTTTTGGAATGTAAGTTTAACGTAAGCGAGACGGCAAAAGAGTTATATATTCATAGAAATACATTGATCAATCGGATGAATAAGATTAAAGAACTTTTGTACAATGATCTGGAATCTATGGATTCGCTGATTCCCTTGTGCATAGAGGTATATGCTTATCAACTATTTTTGTTAGGAGGTAAATCATGAGGATACTATTAAAACACGCAAAAATTGTTACATTTAATGAGAAGGACGATATATTGGAGGAGGCAGACCTGCTGGTGGATGGCCGGAAGATCTGCCGGATTGGCCGGGGATTGAAAGAAACCGCGGATAAAGTCATCGACTGTACCGGAAAACTGGTAATGCCTGGCCTTGTTAATTCTCATCTTCATTCAGATGAAAATATGTTCCGGGGGCTTTTTGATAATCTGCCCTTGGAACCGTGGATGCTCTATAGCTGTCCTCCTCTTTCGTATGGGCCATTTTCTGAAAGGCTGATCTATCTGCGGACTATGCTTGGCGCTATGGAGATGGTGAAAAAGGGGATTACCTGTATCCAGGATGATGCCTCAGAGTGTCCCAAAGGAACAGTGGAAGGATACGATCAGGTGTTTCGGGCTTACCGGGATATCGGATTAAAAGGGAATGTAGCTTTGAATATGGGAGACCGAGCCTATATGGACAAACTCCCCTATACATATGAGACCATTCCGAAAGAATTGCAGGGAAAACTCTCTTCCACTGGAAATCCGGAAGAGATGCTGGAGCTGTACCAGGAGATGATCCGCCGTTGGAACGGGAAAGAAGGCATGAAAGTGGTATGTTCCACTTCTGCTCCTCAAAGATGTACAGATGGATATCTTATGCAGGCCCTGAAACTGGCTTTGGATCATGATCTTCCAATGCATACTCATATTTTGGAGACTCGCATGCAGAGGTCCACCGGACCGGAATTCTACGGGAAATCCATTGTTCAGCATATCAAGGATCTTGGCTTTTTGACAGACCGTCTGACCATTATCCACGGCGTATGGATGGACGAGGCGGATATGGCGGCTATTGGAGAGGCAGGAGCCAGCGTAGCGCATAACCCGGTCAGCAATCTGAAGCTTGGCAGCGGTATTATGCCTCTTCGGAAAATGATTGAAAACAAAGTGAATATTGTTCTTGGGACAGATGGCATGAGCAGCAATGATGGATACAGTATGTTTGAGACAATGAAATTCGCGGCTCTTCTGCAAAAAGTAGTGGATGCGGATTACAGGACCTGGCTTAGCGCTAAGGATATCCTGGATCTTGCCATTAAGACTCCGGCTAAGAGTCTCCGCAGAGAAGCGGAGATCGGCGGGCTGGAAGAAGGGAAAGATGCGGATATCTGTATCATCAACCTGAAGACAGAAGCATTTACCCCATTGAATGATATCTACAAGCATCTGGTATACTGCGAGGACGGCCGTGATGTTGAGACGGTCATCGCAGCAGGAAAGATTCTGATGGAGGATGGAAAGCTTTTAAATGTAGACGAAAACGCATTATTAGAAGAACTGCAGGCGATGACCGGAGAGTTTAAAGAGCGGTATCAGAAATCTGTGGAAGAAAACGAAGTCCTTCTGCCTTATGTGCATCAGATTTATGAGAAATGCATCGATCAGTTTCAGGACTGTACCTGCAATCTTTTCGTATAGGCCCAAGAGTATATAGAAAGGAGATCACTTATGAGAATCATTGATATGCATGCTCATGTTGATGTGTGTGAACCGTTGCATTGGCATGATACGGCGGAAAAGCTGCTGAAGCTTATGGATGAGGCGAAAATTGAAAAGGCGGTAGTCAGCGCGTATCTGAATCTGCCGGGACCGGATATGACTTGTGGACAGCGGCTGTGGGATTCGATCCGGCCGTATGAGGACCGGTTTATGATGTTTCTGCGGATGGATCCATGGTTTGGTCAGGAGGCCGTTGATTTTCTGGAAGAAGCCTGCCAGAAGTACCCGGTTAAAGGAGTAAAACTGCATCCGGCTCATTATACCCTTCATCCCTATGGGGATCTGACGGTGGATCTGTGCAGGAAGGCGGGAGAACTGGGACTTCCAGTATTATTTCACTGTGGAGACGAGATGATGTGCCTGCCGCTGCAGATCGGAGAGCTGGCGGCCCAGTGTCCGGATACTACAGTGATTCTGGCACATATGGGAGGTTACGCTCATAACCGGGATGCCATCGAAGTGGCGAAGAAATACTCCAATATTTATATTGATACTTCTGAGGTGCCGTTAGTAAAAGAAATCAAATGGTTTGTAGAAGAGCTGGGTGCTGACAGGATTTTCTTCGGGACTGACGCGCCCTGCTGCGATCCATCGGTAGAACTGAAAAAAGTTCAGCTTGCGGGACTGGAAGAAAGAGACTTAGAGAAAGTGCTGTGGAAGAACGCAGTCCGAGTGATGAAATTGGATGAAGAAGAAAAATAGCAGGAGGAAGAGAAAATGTTGATAGATTTTCATACCTATGTGGGCAGATCGATGCTGGGACAAGAAAGTACAGAGGAAGAGCTTCTGGCAAATATGGAGAAAAACCAGATTGATATTTCTGTAGTGTGTCCGGTTAAGACGGTTGACCCATTTTTTGAGAAACAGAATCAGTACGTCTCAGAATTGCAAGAGAAGCATGCCGGCAGGATCGTAGGCTTTGCCAGAATCGACCCAAACCTGGGAAAAGATTCTGAGAAAATCCTGGCAGAATCTATAGAAGAACTAAAATTAAAAGGACTGCTCCTGCATCCTTGGGAGGAGACGTTTGCGATCAATGATCAAAAAGTATTTCCCTTCATGGAAATTTGCCGGGAATATGACCTTCCAGTGCTGGTAGAAACCGGATATCCCTGGGTGTCCCACTGTTTCCAGGTGGCTTCCCTGGCAGAAAAATTTCCGGATGTGAAGTTTATCATGTCTCACGGCGGGCAGTTCGACAGCAGCGGTTACGCGCTGACCGATGTAGACTATGTGATGGACCGGCATGAGAATCTTCTGATCGAGACCTCAGGAGATTACTCGGATGAGGGAATTGAAAACATCCCGGTACGGCTGGGGTATGACCGCCTTCTGTTTGGTTCTCACTTTCCATGGCTTAGCACAGAGCTTGAGATCTACCGGGTACAGCGGGCTTCTCTTCCGGAAGAGGCGAGGGAGTGTATCTTCTATAAAAACGCGCTGGAGGTCCTGAAAATATAGAAGAATCTTATGGATTCATCACCCTTCTCATGTCTTCCGGCAGCTTAGCCTCAAACGCCATCTTCTCCCCGGTAATAGGATGGGTGAAGGAAAGCCGATGGGAGTGGAGGGCTTGACGCTGGATGAACTCCATGTCTGGATTATAGAGATAATCTCCGATCAAAGGATACCCCAGGTGCTTCATATGAATACGAATCTGATGGGTACGGCCGGTTTCCAAACGCAGGGACACCAGGCTGTGCCCATTTTTGCTGTCCAGAAGCCGGTAATGCGTAACGGCGGGCTCACCCTTGTCCCAGTCTACCACCCGCTCAATAATGGTTCCATCTCTGCGGGCCAGAGGAGCGCTGATGGTGCCGGATTCAGGACGGACATGTCCTCTTGTGATGGCCAGATATTCACGGAGGATCTCTTTGCGTTTCGTCATAGCGGACAGGATGCTGGCGCTGACTAGATGCTTTGCTACTACCGTAAGCCCGGAAGTGTCGCGGTCCAAGCGGTTGCAGCAGCGGAAGATAAAGTCCTTTCCCTGCTGCTGATAATACCATGCCAGGCCGTTTGCCAGGGAATTGGTATAGTTGTTCATGGAGGGATGGATGGGCATTCCCGCTGGTTTATTAATCACGATCAGGTCCTCGTCCTCGTAAATAATATCCAGAGGAAGATTAACAGGAGGAATGTGGCGGGAATTTTCGGTCTCCTGGATGCGGACACAAAGTTCATCGCCGAAAGTAAGAGTCTGGCGCAAATAGCAGAAAGTTCCGTTGATCAGGGTGTTCTCCGGCATCCGTTTGATGCGGGCCAGATTCTGGGCGGAATATCCGTGCCGCCTTAAGAACTGTTCAATCCGCAGACCGTCTTCTTTTTCTGTAATCTTATAAGTGATCGTACGTTCCATTGCATTTTCCTCATGGTTTAGATAAAATATAACGATGCCAGGGTCAAAAGGTCTAAACCCACATGAGCTTGCTCATAAGTGGGTGAAAGACCTTGGGACCCGCCCCCAATATGAGCATAAAAGCGGGATGTATATCCCGCGATATGCGAATGTTGGGGCGGATTGTGGAAGTGCATAGCACGAAACAATCCGTAGACATCATGGTTGGGAATCCCAACATGGTATTTTTGATTATAGCATATTAAGAAAGAAGAGAAAAGAATGGGAAAATTGAGTACACTCTGCTATATTGAAAAAGACGGCAGATATCTGATGCTCCACCGGACGGTTAAAAAGAACGATGTGAATAAAGACAAATGGATCGGTGTGGGCGGTCATTTTGAGGCGGATGAAAGCCCGGAAGAATGTCTGCTGCGGGAAGTGAAAGAAGAGACGGGATATACTCTGACGTCCTATCAATTTCGCGGACTGGTGACCTTTGTGTCGGGAAATGGAGTGACAGAATATATGTCGCTTTTTACAGCGGACGGTTTTGAAGGAGAACCTATCGCGTGTGACGAGGGGGAACTGGAATGGGTGGATCTAGAAGACGTTTGGAGTTTAAATATCTGGGAGGGAGATAAAATCTTCTTTCGGCTGATGGATGAACGAAAAGAGTTTTTTTCTTTGAAGCTGGTCTATGACGGGCACGATAAGCTGGTGTCCGCCGTATTGGAGGGAAAGCCCATGGAGCTGTTGGATATCTTGAATGAGGATGGGACAAAAACGGGGATTCGGCGGGAACGGGGCGTAGCCCATCGGGAAGGAAGTCTCCACGCTACCGTCCATACCTGGATCATCAGGGAAAATCAAAAAAGCGGCTATGATGTATTGCTGCAGAAGCGCAGCGCAGTCAAAGACTCCAATCCAGGCTGCTACGATATCTCCTCGGCCGGGCATGTGGCGGCTGGGGATGAGCCGCTGCCTGCGGCAGCGCGGGAGCTTGAGGAAGAGCTTGGTATCAAAGCCAGGCAGGAGGACCTTCGCTATATAGGAATCCATCATGGCGCCTTTGAAGCGGTATTTCACGGGCAGTTGTTCCGGGATAATGAGTTGAGCAGCGTGTACGTTTATACGAAGCCGGTGAAAGAAGATCAGCTGGAACTGCAGGAAGAAGAAGTGGAATCCGTTTTATGGATGGATTATGAAGAATGTATGGAAAAGGTCTTAAATGGAACTCTTCCTAATTGTATTTATCCGGACGAATTTCGAATGGTGGGAGAGTATCTGAAGGAAAGTTTGATCTAGAGCAGGTGGGATTCTATGATCCTGCGGGCAGCAACGGTGATCAGCATGGCGCGCAGGCTGGGAATCAAGGCGAGAACTGCGTCATCAGGAGGTGGAACAAGAATGTTTGCCAGAAATTATTGGGAAAAGGAATGGACGGCGATGGAGAGACGGGAGCGCCGTTATCTGAGAAAACGGCAGGAGGAAAAGCAGTCGGTGATCCAGGAAAAGCTATCAGAAAAGGTGCCGGAAAAACTGGAACAGACGCTGAACGGAGCTTTTCAGAAAGCTTTTGCGCTGGTGTTCGAAAAAGGCACAGGCGTGATCGAAAAAACCTACAGTAAGGAGAAATACCAGCAGAACTATCAAGTAAATGAGTACGCGGTGAGTCTTGGGGCAAACCGGAAGACGGTACGGGCATTTTCCAGGCAGGCCGGATCAGGGAGAGCGAAGAATCTAGTAATTTCCGGCGTGGAAGGAGCAGGCCTTGGCCTTTTAGGTATCGGCCTCCCAGATATCCCCATTTTTACAGGAGTACTGCTGAAAAGCGTATATGAAACAGCCCTTTCTTATGGGTTTTCTTATGAGACGGAAGAGGAACAATGCTTTGTTCTGGGGCTGATCGAGACGGCTTTTCTGCGGGGAGCGCCGCTGATCAGGGCAAACGGACAGATGAATGGATGGATTGACGGCAGGACTGTTCTTTCTTTGGATAAGGAGGAATGGATCCAACGCGCCTCTGTAAGTCTTTCAGAAGCTATGCTGTATATGAAATTTCTGCAAGGTATCCCCATAGCGGGACTGGTTGGCGGGCTTGCGGATACCGTTTATCTAAAGCAGGTGACGGATTACGCGGAATTAAAATATAAACGTCGTTTTTTGAGAAAACACAGCGAAATGTAATCTGGTCACAGAAATATATTGAAAAAGGGTTATAATAGACTTATCAAGAAAACAAAGTATTACAAAGAAAGGAAGATAAATATGGCAGTGATTCATTTGACAAAAGACAATTTTAAAGAGGAAGTATTAGAAGCAAAGGTACCGGTGCTGGTGGATTTCTGGGCAACCTGGTGCGGTCCGTGCCAGATGGTAGGCCCCATCATTGAAGAGATTGGAAATGAAGTGACAGATCAGAAGATCTGTAAAGTTGATGTGGATGAGAATCCGGAACTGGCAAGAGAGTACAGAGTAATGTCAATTCCTACTCTTGCGGTATTCAAAAATGGAGAGATGGTAAAACGGGAAGTTGGAGCAAAATCCAAAGGAGAGATCTTGGAGATGCTGAAGTAGATTTTAATCCGGCAGGATCAGGAATTGATACAGAGGCCGGGACGTCAGGACAGACGCCCCGGCCTTTACTGCGGGTTTTGGATTTCGATCGATCTACATTTTAGAAAGAGCCGCCTCGTCCGCGACAATGGTCACATCTTTGTGAAGCTGGAGTACAGACGCCGGCACCTGTGGGGTGACGGGGCCATATACGACTTTCTTTAAAATTTCTGCCTTTCCTTCTCCGCTGACAACGACCAGGATCTTCTTTGCACGCATGATACTTCCGATGCCCATGGTGTAAGCCTGGCGAGGAACATCGGCCTCAGACGCAAAGAATCGTTTGTTGGCGCTGATGGTGCTTTCCGTCAGATCGACACACTGAGTTCCATTGGCAAAGGCCTCTGCCGGTTCGTTAAAGCCGATATGTCCATTGTGACCGAGCCCTAAAAGCTGCAGGTCGATGCCTCCGGCATTGTCAATGATCTGATCATAGTCCCGGCAGGCTTTAGCAGAATCAGGTTCCAGACCGTTGGGAACAAAGGTTCTTGCTTTATCGATATTTACGTGATCAAAAAGATTCGTGTTCATGAAATAACGATAGCTTTGGTCGTTTTCACCGCTTAAGCCTCTGTATTCATCCAGGTTGATGCTGGTGATACCGGAGAAATCAAGATCCCCTCTTTTGTACCAGCCGATCAGCTCTTCATATGTCCCTATTGGAGAAGAACCTGTGGCAAGGCCCAGAACACAGTTGGGCTTCATTAAGATCTGAGCCGCGATGATATTTGCGGCTTTGCGGCTTAATTCGGAATAGTCTTTTGCTTTACAGATAATCATTCGTCCATACCTCTCTTTTCCAAAATATTAGAATCATACATTCCCTTACTGTTAAGTATAACGATTTGGGAGGCGATTGCAACCAGATTTTCTGGGGCGGGACGAGATTTTATGCCCAAATGCGCTGGACCCGCGGCGGGGAAGAGATTGCAGAGGGGAATGAGATAGGATATAATAGACCAAGATAAGCTTGATAGAAGCAAAAAGAGACGTCTGGCGTGGAAAGAAAACGCCATAGAAAAGAAAAGCAGGAGGCCGTCTATGATTATCAAAAATGTAAAAGTATATACGGAAGAAAAAAAGTTCCAGGATGGAGAGATTCAGATCTCGGAGGGGAGATTCGCGGAAACTGGCGGCGATAAGGATGGAACAGTGCTGGACGGACAGGGCTGCTACGCTATTCCAGGACTGATCGATCTGCATTTTCACGGGTGTAAGGGATTTGACTTCTGTGATGGGACGCTGGAGGCAGTGGAAGCTATTGCCAGATATGAGGCTTCCGTGGGAGTAACTGCCATTGCGCCGGCGACTATGACACTTCCGACAGAAGAACTGGAGAGAATCCTTGGGAATGCGGCGGCCTATCGCAGAGGTCCCCATGATGGAGCGGATCTGGTAGGGATCAACATGGAAGGGCCATTTATCAGCGAAGCAAAGAAAGGGGCGCAGGACGCCCGGAATATTATTCCCTGCAATGCGGAAATATGCAGACGTTTTCTAAAAGCCTCAGAAGGACTGGTAAAATTCGTGGGAATCGCGCCGGAGTGTAATCCAGGTACAGAAGAATTTATCCGGGAAATGAAAGGCGAGGTGCAGATTTCCCTCGCCCATACCAATGCGGATTACGACAGCGCGATGGGCGCCTTTGCGGCGGGAGCGACCCATGCGGTGCATTTGTATAATGCCATGCCGCCTTTCAGCCATCGGGCGCCGGGGGTGGTAGGAGCAGTGGCGGACAGTCCGCAGGTGATGGCGGAGATTATCTGTGATGGCGTCCACATCCATCCGGCGGCAGTCCGGGCAACCTTCCAAATGCTGGGAGCGGACCGGATGATCCTGATCAGCGACAGTATGCGGGCTGCCGGCATGCCTGATGGACAGTACACCTTAGGAGGTCTGGATGTAGCTGTTTCTGGAAACCGGGCTACACTGGTATCAGACGGAGCGCTGGCAGGATCTGTTACAAATTTAATGGATTGCGTGCGGACAGCAGTGAGGAAAATGGGAATTCCATTTGAGACAGCGGTAGCCTGCGCCACCATGAATCCGGCCAAAAGCCTTGGTATCTATGACCAATATGGCTCGATTGCCCCCGGGAAAAAAGCAAATGTAGTACTGTTGGACGAAAAGCTGGCATTGCGGGCAGTGATAAAGAATGGAATTCAGTTGGGGACGGGGGATTTTTAAAAATCCCCCGGACCAAATTGAAAAAGCCCTGTCCCAAATTGAAAAAAGATAGTATTATCGAGATAGTGGGAGGAAGACAATGACAAGAGGTGAAGGCGCCTGTCTGGTATGCGGGAAACCGCTTCAATATTTTGAAACCATGAGAAAGATGGAGTGTGTTTTCTGCCATCGGGAGTTTGAAAGCAACGCAAGCTGTGAAGACGGGCATTTTGTGTGCGATGAATGTCATGAAAAAAGGGGAGTAGAGGTGATCCTCAGAGAATGCAAGAAGACGGATTCCAGGAATCCGGTTGAAATTATGCAGAAATTGATGGAAGATCCGTATATTTACATGCACGGCCCGGAACATCATATTATGGCGGGAGCCGCGCTTCTGGCCGCATATCACAACAGTGGAGGAGAGATTGAGCTAGAAGGAGCGCTGGAAGAAATGCGGGCCAGAGGAAGTAAGTATCCGGGCGGAGCCTGCGGAATGTGGGGCTGCTGCGGAGCTGCGGTCAGTGTGGGAATGTTTATCAGCATTGTTACGAAGGCAACTCCGCTGACAGGTAAATCTTGGAGGCTTTCGAACCAGGCAACGGCTAAAGCGTTGGCGGCATTAGCGGATCTGGGCGGTCCAAGATGCTGTAAACGGAATTGTTTTACGGCGGTGAAAGAAGCAGTTGCATTTGCAGAAGAAAATCTTGGAATCAGTATGGAACTGCCTCCAACGATTCAATGCGGCTTTTCAGAAGAGAATCAGCAATGCTTGAGGAAAAACTGTCCCTATTATCCAAACGGGACAGGGCATTTTTAATTTGGGCCGGGGGATTTTTAAAAATCCCCCGGCCCCGGTTGACAAATTAGCGGAAATACGTTAAGATTTCACACAGACAAGCGAGACTAAAAAGGCTTTGATAAGAACAAGTAATAACCTTTACACCCATACAGAAAGCTGCCGGAAGATGAGAGGCGCATGAAGGAATTGGTTATGAATACCTCTTTGAGCCGCGCACCGAACTTCTATGCCGCTTTGGAAAGAATGGTAGGCTGCGCCGTGTGACGAACGTTATCGCGTCGAGGCTGTCGATAGGAGGCAGCTGAAATGAGGCTGACGGCTGAGTTTGTCAGTGAAGCAAGGTGGTACCACGGAGTGATTCGTCCTTATCGTATGATAAGGGCGTTTTTTTGACGAAAACCGCCTGTAAGAACCAGATCATTCAAAGAACCAGAGTATTTAAAAAGCAAAGTTTCGGGGATTCTGGAGAAGAGGAGGCAAGATGGGAAAAGCAAAAAAGATCAGCCCGGCGAAACAAAAAATCCTGGATAACTATGAGATCCAGCGGCTGCGTTTCCTGGAGGAAGGCTATCAAGAACATTCAGAGATTATTTCTGTAGTCAGAGCAAGTGTAATGGCTATTATAACGGCGGTGCCCGTAATAATTCTGGGAACACTATTGTGGATGGCAGTAAATCGTGGGCCAGGGTGGCTGGAAGGAAAGAATTATCTGGTGATGTTTCTGATGTTTTTGGTCACAGTATTTATCCATGAACTGCTCCATGGGGTGGGCTGGTGCCTGGGGGCGAAAGGCAGATGGAAAAGTATGTATATCGGCATGATGTGGGAATCGTTGACTCCTTACTGCCACTGTAAAGAGCCTCTGGCACCAGGGAAATATATTTTTGGCGGTCTGTTTCCAGTTATGATTCTGGGAGGCGGTCTTTATATCGCGGCGCTCTTGACAGGGAGTACGCTTTTGCTGTGGCTTTCTATGCTAAATATCTTGGCCGCGGGAGGGGATCTTTTGATTGTCTGGCATGCCAGAAGATATAAGGATGGGTATGTGCTGGATCATCCGACAGAGTGTGGATTTGTTATTTTTCAAAAATAAGTGTTGTCGAAGAAATATCTTGATACTGACAGTGAAGAAAGGAGAAAAAGAGAGATGGGAATCTATGAAGAACTTCAGGCAAGGGGCCTGATCGCGCAAGTAACAGATGAAGAGGAGATAAGGGAACTGGTAAATACAGGAAAGGCTACCTTCTATATTGGCTTTGATCCAACAGCAGACAGTCTGCATGTAGGACATTTCATGGCGCTGTGTCTGATGAAACGGCTTCAGGAAGCTGGGAACAAACCAATCGCGTTGATCGGCGGAGGCACGGGATATATCGGAGATCCTTCCGGCCGCAGCGATATGCGTTCCATGATGACGCCAGAAACCATTCAGCATAACTGTGAGTGTTTTAAGAAACAGATGAGCCGGTTTATTGATTTCTCGGAAGGGAAAGCGTTAATGGTAAATAACGCGGATTGGCTGCTGGATCTGAATTATATCGAACTGCTCCGGGAGATCGGCCCGCATTTCTCCGTCAACCGGATGCTGACGGCGGAATGTTACAAACAGAGAATGGAGAAGGGGTTAAGTTTCCTGGAATTCAACTACATGATCATGCAGAGCTATGATTTCTATATGCTGTTCCAGAAATACGGCTGCAACCTGCAGTTTGGCGGTGACGACCAGTGGAGCAATATGCTGGGAGGAACCGAACTGATTCGCCGGAAATTGGGCAAGAATGCCTGCGCTATGACGATCACGCTGCTTCTGAACTCGGAAGGCAAGAAGATGGGTAAGACCCAGAGCGGAGCTGTATGGCTGGATCCAGAGAAGACTTCTCCCTTTGAGTTCTATCAGTATTGGAGAAATGTAGCTGATGCGGATGTTCTGAAATGCATCCGTATGCTGACGTTCCTTCCGTTGGAAGAGATCGACAAAATGGATGCTTGGGAAGGGGCTCAGCTTAATACAGCAAAAGAGATCTTGGCCTTCGAATTGACGAAACTGGTCCACGGCGAAGAAGAAGCGGTAAAAGCGCAGGAAGCGGCCAGAACCCTTTTCTCTCAGGGGGCGGCGGCAGATATGCCGACTACAGAACTGATAGAGCAGGACTTGGAAGAAGACAGGATTGATATCCTGACGCTTCTGGTAAGAAGCGGGCTTGTGCCATCTAAGTCGGAAGCGCGCCGGGCTGTACAGCAGGGCGGTGTATCAGCGGATGGCGAGAAAGTGACCGATATTCATGCGGAGTTTACGAAAGAACGATTCACCGGGGAAGGAATCGTCCTGAAAAAGGGAAAGAAGAATTTCCAGAGGGTAGTAGTGAAATAGAGTAGGCAGGAGTAGATAGAAATGAGAAAAGACGCCGGAGCATAGGATTTATTCCTATACTCCGGCGTCTTTTTTTGAATAGTTATTCGATATCCAGCCCTTCAAAAAATATGTCATAAGAAATATTATATATTTTTTTTAGAGCGATTAATTCTGTAATTCTGATGTTGTAATTGCCACATTCCATTTGGGCATAAATACTCCGGGAAACACTTTGGTTTAGCAACTGCATTTTAGCAACAAGTTGTTCCTGAGTGTAGCCATGTTGTAAACGTATCTGTCTTAAATTAGCGCCGAAAGAAGCGGTTGTTTTTAATTTTTGGTCCATATGCCTCCACTTTTATCATTGCAATATATTCATAACAAATATTTATTGATTCTACCCTAAATTCATGCTAAAATTGCAATAAATACATTGCAAAATAAAAATTATGGGAAGAGGATAAGGAAAATGAAAGTAAAAAGATATTTGATTCAGTGAAATTTAGCATACAATCTTGCGAAAAATGACTTGGGTAAGCTAAAAGAAATCAGGAGTAATGGTGATGTTTGAGAAAGAGCAGGTAGAAAAATGAAAAAGATAATTGTATGGTTGCTCGCATGTGGATTGCTGTTGTCTGGGTGTGAGGAAGAGGCGGATCAGTATACGAGTGAAGAGGTATTAGCATTGCTGGAGGAATATTATTCCCCTCACTATGTAAAAGAGACAGAAAACGAGGATACAGATGAAGAAGCTTCTGGTTCTAATATAGAGACATATGATGTTTACGAGGATTATGATGAAGAATATGAAATTGCAGGAGAAAAAATATATGAGGTAAAGGTAAATCTTATAACGGGACAATTGGAGGAAAAAACGGTTGGAGAAAGCGGGGGATTATCCAGGAGTTTGGAGCAGGTTGAGAAGGATGTTCATAAAAACAATCTTGGCGGTATAGAAGAAAATGACAAAAACTCACTGCAAAAAGAAAAAGAACAACAAACAGATTATTTTTTCGGAGATAATTTCATTACAGGGTACGGATTTGATATTCTATTAAAAGAGGATGGAAGTGTTTTAGCCCGCGGAATAAATACGAATGGAGAACTAGGAAATGGGACACTTACAGATTCTGATGAATGGCAGGAAGTAGAAGAAATTGATAATGTAAAGCAGATAGCGTGTAGCTTAAATCTTTGGGATGAAGAGATTGGAGCGTCTATATATGCTTTAAAAGAAGATGGAACTGTTTGGACTTGGGGAGCTGAAAAAGTGATCCCAGAGCAAATTCCAGAGATTTCCGATATAGATAAATTGATATTAAAAAACCGAGGTTTTTATGGTGGATATGGACAAGATTTTGGTATGGTACATGTCTACTTGTTAGACGAAGAGGGGCATTTACAGGGAAGTCTTTCTGAAGGCGCATACTATCCAAGTAATTATGGGGAGATAAAAGTAAATGATGTTTCTCCATTTGGCTATGTTTCAGATCGGGAGATTTATATTGAAGGTACAGACCATGAAGTGGGAACGCTTGAGGGGTATACTGTTTATGATATGGATGATCAAGAGACAACTTTGGGAACAATTGTTAAAATGTGCGGCCAAGCCAGTGAAGATTATCCGTATTTCTTGTCGGAAGAGGGGGCTTTATATTACTATAGTTACCAAGAAAATTGCTTTGAGCAGTTTGGAAATAATATAAAGGACTATTATAAAGTACACGACGATGAAGATATGGGGCAAGATGCTTTCGATATCGCACTTTCTAATGACGGAGAAGTGTATACATCAGGTGACAATGATTATGGTGAGGTGGGGAATGGTACAACTGACAAATTTAGTGAATGGTGGACTGTAGATGTTCCTCCGATAAACAGTATCTTTACACCGTTTGATGGTTCAGTATATGCAATTGATGGGGAGAATAATCTGTGGGCCTGGGGAAAAGGGTATGATACATTGCCGCAGCTTTTATACAATTTGAATGATGTCGCAAATGAAAATTAATTTGTGTAGTATTGCCTAATAATAACGGAAAAGCTGTCATTATCCGGGGGAGCATAAAATTCCCCCGGATTTTTGATGTTAAGTCTTGAGGATCATCTCTATAAAATAATCTGGAAGATAGTATTTATGGAAATTCTATGATATTCTTTGCCGCATCTTGTCAAAAAGAGAAAAAAATAATAAAATTATCTCTATAGAATATAAATAGTTTTCAGGAGGAAATGAAAATGGCTTTTTTGGACGACATCGATAAGAAACTTACAAATCTGGGTCAGGGAGCGATCCAAAAGACTAAGGAAGTAACAGATTCCGCAAAACTTTCCAGTTCGATCAAGAATCTGGAAGGACAGAAAAAGGATGCGATGGCGGATCTGGGAGCAATTTGTTATAGAAAATGTCGGGAAAGCGGAAAAGAAAGTGATCCGGAAGAGGCAGGAGTGATCGCGCGTATTGACGAGCTGGAACGGCAGCTTTCTGACTTGCGAGGACAGCTTCAGAGAGTAAAAGGAGTTATTTTCTGCCCCAGCTGTCATGCGCAGATCTCACCGGATTCCGCATTCTGCAACGTCTGCGGAGCGAAGATAGAACATCCGGCACCAGCACCGGCGCCAACGCCGCAGAGTGGGGAAGTCTGCCATAACTGCGGAGCGCCGATAGAACCCGATCAAGTGTTTTGTGTAAACTGCGGAACAAAGATTGAGCGGAAAGAGCCAATTCCAGAGCCGGCGCCAGAGCCGCAGCCAGTTCCAGAGCCGCAGCCAGTTCCAGAGCCGGCGCCGACCCAGCAGTCAGGAGCGGTGTGTCCAAACTGCGGCGCGGAAGTAGGGGCAGGACAGGGATTCTGTATTATGTGCGGGACTCCATTAAAGAAAGAGCAAGCGGGAGACAATCCGGAAAGAGAAACCGCGCCGCCGCAGCCGGGGACTAAGATCTGTCCGACTTGCGGCAAAGTTTTGGCGGATCATTTGGCGTTTTGTACTGCCTGCGGAACGAAGCTGAGTTAAGCTTTAGGAGTACGAAAAGTGGATAAGGCAGGGAATTGGATATGGATATGAGATGCCCAAGATGTAAGGCCAAAATCGAACCAGGGGACGCATTCTGCGGCGAATGCGGCTGCCCGCTGCAGGATCCGTTTGGAGAACCGGAGGATAACGGAAGAGGAAATAAAAATAAGGCAGTCATTATTGTTTTGGCTGTTTTGATCGTAGCGGTCATCGCAGGGTTTGCCGGACTGTTTTTGTATAATTACCTGGAAGATAAGAGGGGGCAGGATACAGCCGATCGAATCCGGGAAGAGATCAGTGAGGATAGAGAGGAAAAAGAAGATACGCAGGAGCAGACAGAAGAGGGGGAAGAAACCGCTGAAACCCAGGAACCGTCTCAAGATCAGAGTAATAGTCAGATGGGAGGATCAACAGTCAGCCAGGATTATATTTTCCCAGACAGCGACTCGCGTTATCTGACAGATGCGGATGTGGCCGGACTGACGCTTCAAGAAATTAACTATGGAAAGAATGAGATCTATGCAAGGCATGGGAGAAAGTTCAAGTCTCAGGAGCTGACCAATTATTTTGAATCCAAGTCCTGGTACAATGGGATCTATGAACCAGATGATTTTGATGCTAATTACAGCGACCTGCTGAATGAGTATGAAAAGAGGAACGCAGAGTTTTTAAGCGAGAAAGAGCATGAACGGGATGCCCAAGGTTATATTGAAGACGCGGATTAGAAGGGGCTTCGTTTTGAAAGAAATAGGGTAAAAGAGGAGGGAAAAATTATGTTTTGCAGTCGTTGCGGAAATGAGATCAAAGGAGATGGGAAATTCTGTCCTAAGTGCGGTGCGCCGGTGAAGCCGATCCAGAACCAGGGCCCGGAGATGTCCGGCGCAAATACGCAGAGAGGAAATGCTCAGACGTACAGTTACAGTCAGAACAATTACAGCCAAGGGGCAGTTCCGGCCGGAGGCGCCGCGGGAACCGGTGCGCCGGCAGCGAAGAAGCGCCCGCCTTATGTGGCCATTGGAGCCATTGTGCTGGCAGTGATCCTCTTGATCGTAGCAGTAAGGCTGATCTTTTTCAGAGATACATATAAGACGCCTATCAAAAATATGGTTAAGGTGATGGAAGACCGGGATGTGGATGCGGCAATGGATCTGATTCCGGAGAATTTCCTGGATGCGGCGGAAAGCCTGACCGGGATGGACAAAGAGGAAATGGCAGATATGCTGGAGGATGATTTGGTAGAAGCGTTTGACCAGTATATCGGCGAAATTGAGATTGATTATGAGATTGGGGACACAAGAGATCTGACCCAGTCAGAGTTAAATGACATTTCAGACGAATATATGGGAGTCCTGGGAAGCATCGAAGAAGGAAAAGAAGTAGAATTTTCTTATGAAATGTATGTGGACGGCGAATTGGAAGAAGAGTCTGGGGATGATGAGACGATCAATGTAGTCAAGATTGACGGAAAATGGTATATCAGTCCTGACGACTTATTCTAAACCCGGGAGAGCAAGAGAAGATGTTTTGCCAATATTGCGGAACAAAAAATCCAGAGGGAGCCAGGTTTTGTCAGAAATGTGGGAAACCGCTTGTGACGCGGCCTGACTATGAGACGAAAGATCAGACGGATTCCGAATGGGAGATTCGTTTGGATCAGGAAACGGACATAAAACCAAAGAAAAAAGGCGGCCGAAGGTGGCTCATAGCTGGGGCCGCCTTTCTTTTGGCGGCCTTTTGTGCTGCCGCTTTTTTGATCGTCAAGGGGCAGCAGGAACGGCGGGATTATGAAAATTATGTTGCCAGCGCGGAGAAATACTTGGAAGACTTAGACTACGAAAATGCGGAAGAGGCGTATCTGAAAGCTATTGAAATAGATCCAAAGAAGGCGGATGCGTATATTGGTCTGGCGGATACTTATTTAAAACAGGAAGACTTTGATAAAGCAGAGGCGATCCTGTCTCAGGGGAAGAAATCCGTGAGCAAAAAAGAAGCCGCTAAGATCAGTGATTCCGGCAGCCAGTCGTCTGAGGACCCTTCCAGTGGGACTAGCATGGACGATAAGATAGATTCTGTAAAAGTAGGACAGAATTATACCTGGGTAGTAGAACCCAAGGTGAAGGCGGATGATATTTACTATATCAAAGACGAAAATGCCCTTGATTACTGCCGAAACGATCTGAATCGGCAGATGGATACCGGGTATGCGGTCATGAAACAGGATGCTGCATACGGATTGATCGGCCTGGATGGGCAGATGGGAGCGGACCTGGAATATCAGGGAGTAGACGCGCTTGCCCAATATTATCTGCTGGAGAGGGAAGAGCCGGTCTACGAGTCTGAGTATCAGAGAGAAATGACGGAGTATTATTTTGTGGAGGAAGAAGAGGAAGTCAAACCGGCAGTGGCGGTGATTGGTGATGCGGGCGGATATTTAAGAGGAACCTTTTACTACCACGATGGACTGCGCAATACGGCAGAGTATTTTGCAGAACAGGGATATGGAATGACATATCAGCAGAAGCCGGACAGAACCATACCTGTAAAGCAGTCTGAAACTGTCTATGACGGTGAAAATGAACTGGATTGGTATGAAGATCTGGATGGCGGCTATGCGGTCTGCGGTATGGATGGGCAGTTGATGACGGACTTTATCTATGAAGAGTGCGGAAGTGTCTCCTCCGGCCTTCTTGCGGTGAAGCAAAATGGCAAATGGGGATATGTCAATGAACAGGGCGAGGAAGTGATTCCCTTGGAGTACGACGCATCCTGCAGTTATGAAACTTGTGTTTTCAGCTATAACACGGAGGAAGAACCAGAAATAGTGGAATATTGCTACGCGGCGTCCGATGGCTATGTTCCGCTCTGTAAAAATGGAGAATGGGAGCTTCGGGATACGTCTGGAAAACTTATCGTTCCTTCAGGTGTTTTCGACACGATCCGTCCGGTATATGATGGAAAATGCTGGGTTGAAAAAGACGGAAACTGGGGCGTGATCCAAGTTGGCGAAGAGGAAACACAGGCTGACAGCACGGAGAATGGAAAAGACAGCGGCGAAGAATCTTGGCGAACGGCCTATACCTCCTATATTGAGAGCATCCAGGCTGAAGGATGGGCAGGATATCGGCTGATCTATATCAATGACGACAACATTCCTGAATTATATATCACAGGAAGTAATACGGCCCAGGGAGATCAGATCTGCACGATGAAAGGATCCGAGATCAATGTGCTTAGCACAGGGATTTCCGGTCTGACTTATCTGGAACGCCAGAATCTGTTCTGTGAAAGCGGCGGCCGTATGGACTCTTATTACGATAATGTATATCAGATAGAAAATGGGGAGATGGTAAAGCTCCATGAAGGCTGGTATGGAGCGGAAGACAACACCAATGTCCAGTTTGACGCCCAAGGGAATCCGGTCTACCAGTATTTCTGGGATGGCGAAGAACTGTCCAAAGAAGAATACGAAGAAAGCTTGGAACAGGTATTCCATAGAGAAGGGGCGGTCTACGCGGCGGAGAAGACTCTTTCCGCCGGGGAGATTTTGAGACAGATCAAGAGTTATTAGGAATAAAAAGCAGGAATTAGAGAATATGAGTGAACATATCCTAACGATCATAGACACGAGGGGAAATTTAAGAGAAGTAGATCTGGATACCTTTCAGAAATCTGCGCTGACGCTGGGAAGGGATCGGGAACAGTGCGATATTGTGATCCCTGACCAGATCGTATCAAAGCTCCATGGAAGACTGCACATCAGCGGAGACAGGGTCCGCTATCAGGACCTGGACAGCCGGAACGGAACCTTCCTTGGTCTGGGAGCCGGGCGGCAGCTTCTTGGGAAGGCAGACGGATGGGCGGAGGTATTTGATAAGACGGTCCTTTGTATCGGGAATCTTGAGCAGGCAGAGAATATGGTATTGCTGCTCTATTCTGCCAGCGCTGAACGAGAGCTGTGGAAACGGGAACCATTGGAACGGCAGATCACAGAGATCGGACGGGACAGCGGGAATCAGATCTGCCTTCCCGGCCCTGGAGTATCGAAGATCCATTGCCGGATCTGCCGGCAGGAGACAGGATTTGTGCTGCAAGATAACCGCAGTACCAATGGAGTCCTGGTCAATGGAGGATATGTCAGAGGAGTCCAGGCCCTGAGAGATAAGGATGTGATCCAGATCCTGGGATTCCAGCTTGTCTTCTGCCAGGGGTGTATTTATTACAAATCGGCGGCCAAAGGAATTTCCCTGCAGGTACAGGGGATTACGAAGGTTGTTGGAAAGGGAAAGAAGAAAAAGAAGATTCTAAATGATGTAAGCTGTGAAATCCAGGGGAATGAATTTGTAGCGATCATCGGAGGTTCCGGGGCTGGGAAAACGACGCTGATGAACGCGATCAGCGGGTTTGAACCGGATTTTGAGGGAAAAGTTTTCTGCAACGGCACGGATCTTGTGGAAAATTTCCAGGCGTTGAAAAGCGTGATCGGCTTCGTTCCTCAGCAGGATATCATATATGAAAATCTGACGTTAAAGAAGATGCTGTATTACTCGGCCAAAATCCGGATGCCAAAGGATACCCGGCCGGACGAGATCCAGAAAAGGATCGAGGATGTGCTGGAAATGGTGGACCTAAAAGCTCACCAGGGAACGTATATCCGCAAATTATCCGGCGGCCAGAAGAAGCGTGCCAGCATCGCGGTGGAGCTGCTGGCGGATCCGAAGCTGTTTTTCCTGGATGAACCCACTTCCGGTCTGGACCCAGGGACAGAGAAGAACCTGATGATGAGTCTGAAAACGCTTGCAAGAGAGCAGAATAAAACCATTATTATGGTGACGCATACAACGGCAAACCTGCATCTGTGCGATAAGATCATTTTCATGGGGCCTGGCGGAAGGCTCTGTTTCTGCGGAAATGTGGAAGAAGCAAAGCGTTTCTATGAGACAGACGACCTGGTAAATATCTATAATATGATCGCTGCCGCTCCGGGAGAGTGGGAACAGCGGTACCGGAGATACCGGAGCCGGGAAGAACAGATCCCAAAGCAGAACCGGGGAAGGGAGAATCTGGCTAAGTCTGGAGAGAAATCCGGTTTCCGACAGTTCCTGGTGCTGCTGCGGCGATACGGGGAATTGATGGGAAACGACCGGCAGCGGCTGATGGTACTTCTGCTGCAGCCGTGTTTGATCGCGGTTCTCTTACATATAGTAGCGGATGAAAATATTTTTACGATTTATGAAAGCACGAAATCTATGCTGTTCGCCTTAAGTTGTTCTGGAATCTGGATCGGGCTGTTCAATTCGATCCAGGAGATCTGTAAGGAACGGACGATCGTCAAACGAGAATATATGGCGAATCTTAAGCTCCCCGGATACGTGCTGTCCAAATTTACGTTCCAGTTTGTTTTGGGCGGAGTCCAGGCGGCGTTTTTAGCTATGATCTTCCTGGAACTTACAAATAAGGACAGAGAAGGCATTTTCTTGGAGCATTTTTCCTGGGAGATGTTCCTGACCGTATGGCTGACAGTGCTGGCCTCTATTGCTCTTGGGTTTGTCATATCGGCTATGGTGCGGACGGGCGATAAGGCTATGGCTGTAGCGCCCTTTGTGCTGATCATCCAGCTTTTGTTTTCTGGGATTCTTTTTACCCTGGAGGGAGCGGGGAAGATCATTTCGTATGTAACGATCAGCAGATGGTCGGTGGAAGCGCTTGGGAGTATTGCCAAGCTGAATCGGCTGGATTTGAAGCTTCAGGCGGATTACCCGATGCTGGAACATGAAGCGGAAGCTTTCTTTAAAGCGACCAAAGTCCATGCGGCGCAGTGCTGGGGTATCCTGCTTTTTATGACAGCGCTGTTTCTTGCGCTGAGCGTGCTGTTTCTGAAAAGGATCGCCAGGGATACCAGATAGAAGAATGGCTGACACAGGAGGAAAGACTATGAAAGATTATCTCAAAGGTTGGAAGGATGAGCAGACGGCAGAGATTCCGCCGATACCGGAGACTGAGGAAGAACTAGTTGTGATCCGTCAGTATGTTCCTCCGCTGGAGCGGGAGGACGAGGAAGCTACAACACCGCTGTTTTCGGAAGCGGCAGCGGAGTCTGAAGGGGACGATGAGCCCACGACTCTGTTGGAACGCAATGTAAAAGTCTTGGTCACCCTGCAGAGAATGAAGACGGGAGAGACGGTGGATGTATCTGAGGATCCGTTTGTCCTGGGAAAGGGATCAGACTGTGATTATATCATCAGAGAGAATTCTTCGATCAGCCGGCGCCATGGGGAGATCTTCCAGAAGGAAGGCGCCTGGTTCTATCGGGATCTGGATTCTTTGAACCACAGCTTTATGGAGGAACAGCAGATCACGGAAGACCTTAAACTGGAAGACGGAATGAAGCTTCTGCTGTCAGACGAGGAATTTTTGGTGAGGATAGAGATAAGGAAGTAAGCAATGGATCAATTTGAAGAATTTACAAGTACATATCAGCTCCTGGAGAAGCTGGGAGAGGGCAGCGGGGGCGTTGTCTATCGGGCCTATCATAAAAGGCTTCAGAAGGAAGTGGTGCTCAAGCAGATCAAGAGCAAAGGGCTTTCGATGGCGGATAAGCGGCAGGAAGTGGATATCCTGAAGAATCTGAATCATATGTATCTGCCTCAGGTGCTGGATTTCCTGGTGTATGACGATGAAGTGTATACCGTTATGAGTTATATTCCGGGAAAATCTTTCCGACAGTTGATGAGAGAGCATGCTTCCTTTTCCCTGGGACAACTGACCCGGTGGGGGATGCAGATCTGCAGCGCCCTCAATTATCTGCACAGCCAGAATCCGCCGGTGATCCATGGAGATATCAAACCGTCCAATATCATGCTGACACCGCAGGGAAATATCTGTCTGATCGATTTTAATATTTCTTTTTATCTGGATGAGAACTCAATCCTTGGATATACAGACGGGTACACGTCGCCGGAACAGTATATCATCGCTTTAGACAGTGAATCAGACCGACCCATCGGCCGCTATTCTAAGGTGGACGAAAAAGCGGATATCTACAGTCTGGGAGCCACCCTCTATCACTTGGCCACAGGGAGGAAGCTTCAGAATTATCGGGATCGGATCGACCGGGAATATCTGGCGGAACGCACCAGCGAGGCATTTGCCCAGATCATTGAAAAAGCGGTGGAGATTGAGCCGGGGAAAAGATATCAGAGCGCCTTTGAGATGTTCCAGGCGTTTCAGAATGTGGGAAAGAAGGATTGGAGATACCAGGCGCTCCTGCGCAGGCAGACGGCTGTCCGGGCAGGACTTGTGGCGGCGATGGCTGGATTCATTGTGCTTGGCGGCTATGGGATCCATACGATCCAGGGAGAACGGACAGACGCCTACAATGAACTGGTGGCGGAACAGGAAGAATACCGGGAGAGCAGGGATTATGAGAAGCAGGAGGAAACCTTTGCGGAAGCGGTGGAGATCCTTCCCTCATCTCTGGAAAGCTACTATCAGAATGCCTGCGCCCTATATGAGCAGGAAGAATACCAGGATTGCATTTCTTTCGTAGAATACGATGTGGAGCAAAATGAGAAGCTGGATCTTCTGGCTCCCAGGATGGCGGACATTTATTATCTGGAAGCAGAAAGCCATATGGCTCTGGAAGAATACGAAGAGGCGGTCAGCACCTTTGAGAAGCTGTTCCAGATCGGCGGGTTTGATCAGGAATATTACCGGGATTACGCCATTGCCCTGGCCTATGACCAGGAACCGGAGAAGGCCCAGGATGCCCTGGATGAAGCCATCGAACTTGGTCTGAAAGAAGATTCTGTCTATTATACCAGGGGTGAGATCAAGAAGTCTCAGCAGGAATTGGATCAGGCGCTGAATGATTTTAAGAGCTGTATCCAGATTTCAGAAGATAATGAACTAAAAGCCAGGGCCTATATTGTGATGAGTGATATTTACGAGGAACAAGGAAGGGACCAGGATCAAAGGGAGATCCTGCTGGAAGCGAGAGAGGCGCTTCCGATAGAGAACCAGATGATCTTGCTGCAGAGGCTGATCCAGGCAGACATGGATCTGGCGGAGCGAAGCGGGAATGACAGCTACCGGGAGGAAGCGGCCGTTCTTTTGAACCAGGTGATCGAGCAGGGATGGGATACTTACGAGACTTATAATAACCTGGTAATCCTCAGCGAAAAGCAGGGGCGCCTTCAGGAAGCGGAACAATATCTGAACCAGATGGCGCAGAAGTTTGGAGAAGATTATAATATTTATAAAAGGCTGGCGTTCCTGGAGATCGATAAACAGGAACAGAAAAGCAACAGCCAGAGGGATTACAGCGCGTTTGCCGGCTATTATCAGAAAGCAAATGAAATGTACCAGGAACAATTGGAAGGAAATGATACAGACGCAGAAATGCAGCTGCTGGATAATGTGTATCAGCAGGTGCTGGCAGGAGGGTGGTTATCATCATGGGATTAACGGCAGGATGGATCTTTACGGGGATCAGTGTGATTGGGATCATCGGCTGCGCGGCGGGACTGATCGCAACGATTAAAAGTTTTCCCAGACAGCGCAGAAGGCTTCTGGAAGAGATTGAGGACGAGCAGGAGGGAAGAAGATGAAAAAGTATCTGAGATATGTGGCGGGGGGCCTGTTTGCCGCGGCCTTATTGATCCTGCTGTTTGCTCCGCTGATCGATGTGGCTGTGATGGAGCTTTCTCTGGCGGATGTGATGAAGCTGGGCAGTGGAATTGGAAGTTCCAACGCCTGGGGAGGATTTGAAGATGTGCTGAGAGAATATATGAAGCCCTATTTCTTTGTGATCCTATTTTTGATCCTATTAGTGATCGCAAGCGTTCTGGGCTGTGTGCTGCTCAGCTGGAGAAGCGCCTATGTGGCGGCGCTTGCGGGAGTGGCGGCAACCAATATTGTGACAGTCATCAGTGTGTGGACCCTTTATTCCAAGACCAAAGAACTGCGGCAGGGGTTAAGCTTCTTTGGAATGGAAGGGCTGATCCGCCTTCACAAGGGACCGATTATTTTGTGGTTTCTGCTTTGCGCCGGGATTCTTGCGATCAGTGTATGGGGGATCATACAGGCAGCTAAGATGCCGGAGCGGGAAAGAGTAAGGGATATCCTGCCAGAGAGCTTTAACGGCAGGAAGAATCCCTGGGAGGACCATCGGGATCTGACAGCTCAGGTGGGACGGGAAGATTATCTGAACCGGATCAATGAGCTGGAACAGGAGAAACAGCGCAGAGAAATGTTCCAAGAGATCGTTCACGAGAAGCAGGAAGAGAAACGGCAGAAGGAGAGAATGGCGCATTTCCACGGAGCATTAAAAGGATTAGAGGGAATATATGATAAGAAAGTATATGCCCTGGAAGAAAAGCTGCCGGTTTATTTTGTGCGGGACGGAGAGCAAGTCTTCGTTTCTGAGAAAAAAGAAGAAGACACACTGGCAGAAGTCTATTATATCAGTGAGTATGGAGAGTACTGCCTGACGCCAAAGAAGAGGCGGGCTTGTATTCTGGAAAGCGGCCAGCCTTTAGGCTCGGACCGGCATTATTATCTGAAGCGGGGGACACGGATCGGAGTAAACGGTCTGTCGTTTCTGCTGGCGTAGCAAGGAGGGAAAAATGCGGTGCAGTCATTGTAATATGGACAATCCGCCGGGATTCAGATTCTGTGGGAACTGCGGACGGCCCCTTAAGGCAGACGGGGATCAGGCGCTCAGAGAGAGCGGCCGGGCGGAAGAAAAGGGCCATAGAAAAGGTCCTGGGAAAGGAGTCTGGATCGGGGCCATATGTATCATTTTGGTCATTGCGGCAGCGGCGGTGGGATTTCTGATCTTTGGCTCAGGGAAGAACGCGAAAGAGATGGATCAGCTGCTGGCCAAAGGAGATCAATATCTGGAAGAGCTGGATTATGAGGAAGCGGAAGCTCAGTATCTGGAAGCGATCGCGGTGGATCCAAAGGAAGAAGAGCCTTATTTGAAGCTGGCAGAACTCTATACAAAGCAGAATCAGCCTGGAAAGGCGGCCAAAATCCTGGAAGAGGGAAAGAAGAATACGGAAAGTGAAGCAATCACAGAGCGGTATACGCTATATTCCTATGTGGATCAGGCGCTGATCCCCAAGATTGGAGCGTGCCGGGAAGGGGAATATATCTGTGGATATAAGCATGTTAATGGATTTGTGGGAGTGGACGGCGTCCATGATCAGAAAGGTGTCCTGACTTCCAGGATCAGGGATTTTGACGGGGACGGCGAAGAAGAACTGCTGGTGCTGGTACTGGATAATGAGGCCGATCTGGATGAGACGTCTCTTGGTTATGTGTCAGAAGGCGAGAAGGTTAATCAAATGCTTCTTCAAATGTATGAACTGGAAGAAGAAGAGGTGATCTTGAAGGATGAATACCAAGGGTTATGCCCCGTGCTGGGATATGGAGATGAAGAATCATCCGGCGTTTTCCTGAAGGAGAAAGATGGCAGGCTATATATTTGCGGAAGTCTCCACCAGATGATGCGAGTCAGTTATTCCGGCGGGAACGCCGTGCAGCTATTCGTACTGATCTATGACGGAGAAGAATTTGTGTTCCAAGCGGGACAGCGGGAAGTGACGGTAGGTACAGATTTTGAAGGAGAACGGGAGAGCGCCATGGAGACAGCTGACTTTCTGGAGGAAATCGGACTGCCCAAGGAGGCGGCTCAGATACGGGAGTCCTATATAGAGAAATTTGATTTTGCAGATGAAATGGATGATGTACTGCTTCGGATCACAGGAGAGGAAGATGGAAACAGCGATAGAGACGCCTTCTGGGATTCGGGCGGAAGAAATCTGGAATATCTTGGAAATGTAGTGATCCGCCTGCGGATGACATGGGAAGAAGGAGAATCTGCGGCCAGCCAGGAGAAAGCGGCAGAAACAGCAGGGCAGGCGCCGGAGATTTATGAAGAAGGAACGGTGGAGATGACGGGAACTGTTGAGGAGGTGGAATTCTCCCATCCCAATGGTTCCGCCTTGACAGCCATGGTTTTAAAGTTGGATGAGCCGGCGGATCTTAAGATCACTCATGATGGAGGGCCCATGGTTTATGAAGACTGTGAGCAGATCCAGCTTGGAAGCGGTGAGGGGATCGATCCCTCCTGGAGAGGAAAGCGGGTGAAGGTGACTGGAGAACTTCGAGAAAGCCCCCTGACAGCCTATTATCTAGATACCTACGTGATCTGGGATCCTGTTTTGGAAGAAATCAGTGAATAGAGGAAGGAGAGGTCAGAAATGGAAAATCGCGATGAAACAGTATTTGTCAATTACGAGAAGCTGGGACAGGGGCAAAATCTGACGTCTGCTGAAGGTAAGAGAACAGAAAGCAGGCCAAAGGAAGGCAGAAAGCCGGCAGACCAACTGGAACAGGCTTATCGGGATCTGGGGAAGGCATACTATGAAGGCGGGTTCGAGGATCCGCTTCCGCAGCTTCTGCCCTTGTTTGATAAGATCACCAGACTGAAAAAGGAAGAGGAGCGGCAGAAAGGGCTTTGCCCCGGATGTGGGAATCCGGTAGAGAAAAACGCGGTGTTCTGTGGAAAATGCGGATACCGGCTGAAGTAAACCTTTTGAAAAAATAGAAAACCAGGAGGAAAAAGGAATGAGATGTCCAAATTGTGGTTATGAAAACGAACATGGCTCCCAGTTCTGCGGAAATTGCGGGGCGGCGCTTCCGCCGTCAGGGCCGGCCGGCCAGGATCCGATGGAAATGAGGCCGGAGGGACAGAAAGGCAGGAAGAAGCCGAAAACAGCGCTGATCATTATCATAGCGGTCATAGCGGCGGCACTGCTGGCCGGTGTGATCGGATTTGCGGTCTATCACCAGTTTGCGGAGCGCAGAAGGCAGGAAGAGATCCAGGAAGAGCAAAGAGAAGCGGAGCAAGAGCGCCAGGAAGAAGAACAGGAAGCCAAGGAGGAACAAGAAGAGCAGGAGATGGAGCAGACGGCTCCGCCGCAGGAAGAGGAGGACGGCATCTGGACAGCCTATTCTTCGTCGGCTCCGGCCAGCCTGGGAGAGAGCTATAAGCTTCCGGTCAGCCAGGCCACAGCCACTTCTGTGATCGATCAGGAAGGGCATGACAACAGCGCGGCCATGGTGCTGGACGGGAAAGACGAGACTTCCTGGCAGGAAGGTGTAGATGGACCGGGAATTGGAGAGAGACTTACCTTCTCTTTGGATCGGACATATGAGATCGAGTATCTGTCATTCAAGCTGGGAAATTGGCGCTCTGATGAGTTTTACTATGAAAATCACCGGCCTATGACGCTGAAAATCGTCATAGGAGGGCAGGAGACACTGGTGGATTTCGCGGATGAGAAGACGGAGCAATGGGTGAAAGTAGACGGAGACTGTGAGGCTTCAGAGATCCAGATCGAGATTGTGGATGTCTATCAAGGGACCAGCAGCGTTTGGGACGATACCTGTATCGCGGAGATCGGGATCTACGGAGAGGATGCGGATTAAATGAAGAGCTTCAGAAGGAAAGGGAATCTTTGGATAAGGGCAGGCATAGGGTGTCTTGCCCTTTCCTTGATGGCTGGTCTTGCCGGCTGCGGCCAGTTGGGCGTAAAGTTTGAGAAACAGGAAGATATATCCCGGAAAACCAAGAAAGAGCAGAGCGGACTTCCGGTCCAACTGGAAACAGTGGAAAACTTAAAGGCGGGAGAGGTCATACCCGCCGATTGGCTGGATTTTGAACACCTGGAACAGTATTTTCAGGTGCTCGAAATAAGCGAAGCTGTATATCAGGAAATGAATGGGCAATCCTATGTAGCAAATGACCATATTCAGATCGAGGATCTGCGGTATTTGAAGGTACTCCATTACAACTATGATCATGAGATCCAGGTGGGAGAACTGGTGGTCAATCGGGCGATCGCGGAAGACGTGAAAAATGTTTTCTACGAATTGTTTCAGGAAGAGTATGAAATCTCATCCATGTATCTGATCGATAAATACTGGACGGGAAACGGCGTGGATTCAGACACAAATTCGATCGAACACAATAATACGTCCGCGTTTAACTACCGGGTGGTTCCGGGAACGGATCATTTGTCCAATCATGCGGAAGGGTATGCCATCGATATCAATCCCATAGAGAATCCCTACGTACAGTACACAGCAGACGGGGAATTTGCAAAATATTATCAGGATATGGAGAAATATCTGGATCGGGATTCAGGGAAACCTCACATGATCACACATGAAGACGCCGCATACAAGGTGTTTACAAAGTATGGTTTCACTTGGGGAGGAGACTGGGTAAATACAAAAGATTATCAGCATTTTGAGAAAAGACCCTGATAATCAACAATGAATTTCCAATGGCGCTCTGGTATTGATAGCCGGCATATGATAAAATCATAGCAGCATAAGGAGAAAGAATAAGGAGGAAGATAAAATGGGATTTCGAGAGATAGATATCCAGAGTTTACAGTTCAATCCATTTGATAAGATCAGCAAACAGTGGATGCTGGTGACCGCGGGGGATGAGGAAGGATCCAATACCATGACGGCAAGCTGGGGAGGTGTTGGGATCATGTGGGGGAAACCGGTAGCGACAGCTTACATCCGTCCCCAGAGGTACACAAGAGAGTTTGTGGAGAAGTCCGATTGCTTCACGCTGGCGTTTCTGCCGGAGGAATACCGGGAGGCGCTGAAGATCTGCGGCAGCGTATCGGGAAGAGACGTGGAAAATAAGTGGGAATCAGCGGGACTGCATCCTTGCTGCATAGAAGGGACGGCCCTGCCCCAGGAGGCTGAGCTGGCGTTTGTGTGCAGAAAGCTGTATGTCCAGGAGATGAAGCCGGAATGTTTCACCGACAGCGAGTGCGATATTAAGTGGTATCCGCAGAAGGACTATCATATCATGTATATGGCGGAGATTGAGAAAGTTTTGGTGAAGGAATAGGCAGATGCCCTGACGGGATCGAAACGGTGAACTCCTTTCTGAGTAAGCGTATATTACGTGAAAACCGCTTACTTTAGGAAGGAGTTTTTTATTTTTGATAGAAATGCCGGCCGGTTATACGAAGTAAAAGACAAAGGAGAGCGTTTTCCTTAACAGGGGGAAGAAAAGAATGAAATTGACAGAGGAAAATTTTATCAGCGAATTAAAAAGGGGAAATGAGAAAGCGCTGGTTTATGTGGTCGATCAGTACGGGAGCCTTTTGTGCGGGATAATACGCCGAAAACTTTGTCTTTTAAAAGAATACCAGGAAGAATGTCTGAATGATGTGTTTTTCAGTATCTGGCAGAATATCAGCTATTATGATGCAGACAAAAACAGTTTTGCTAATTGGGCTTCAGGTATCGCGCGTTATAAAGCGATCGATTATCTCAGGAGATATTATAAAAAGATTCCCACAGCCAGTCTTGAAGAACTGGAGCTTTCAGAGCCGGATCAAAATCTGGAAGATCTGATAGAATGTGAGATCTCGGAGGAACTGGAAGAAATGTTAAGCTGCCTGAAAGAGCAGGACCGGGAATTGTTTCTGCAGATTTACGTCCAGGAAAAGGGAGTAGGGCAGGTCAGCCAGGAGACGGGGATTTCCAGAGAGGTAATCTATAACAGATTGTCCAGAGGAAAGAAAAAGATCCGAAAACGGTATGCGCCGGGAAGGGAGAATGAATATGAAGACGATCTATGATCTTTTGAATGACGTTAAGACGGATACGGAAGAATACTGTGCGGAAGAAGTATCTGTGCTGGAAAAGCAAAGATGGAAACGAGCGGTTCTGCGCAAAGCCGGGAAGAACAGAAAGGCAAGAGCAATCAAAATTGCGGCTTGCATAGCGGTCTGTATCCTAGCTCTGGCAGGAGGGCCGCTTCGAGGTCAGGTGACGGCGGCAATGGATTCCGTGGCGGAAGCCATAGGCGGATGGCTCTCCTGGGGCACGGGAGAGAGGGAAGTAGCCCAGTATGAAGAGGTGATCAATACCAATCAAGAAAGCGATGGGATTGAAATGAAGCTGGAGTCTGTTTTCCTGGATGACCGGGAGATTGTCGTATCTACCCTGCAGACTTACCCGGATGACAGAGAGGACCTGGCCGAGCCTGTGAAAGATATGCAGGAAGGGATGACTCCGATATGGTCTATCGAACCGTTTGAAGATTTTGACAATGTCAGGGAGGAACTGAAAGCGTCAAAAGAGGAAACGGAATACCCGTGTATTGCTTCGAATGTGACGATCAACGGGCAGAAGGTAAAGGTAAGGCAGTTCATTGATGTGATGGGCGGCGATGAAGACGGGATCCGGGTGATCTATCAGTACTTTTTAGACGGCAGGGCAAAACTGGATCTGGCGGAAAGGTCTGAGATTCAAGTGGAATTCCAGGAAGTGGCAGGATTCAGTGATGGGAAATGGGAATTTGATTTTACCGCGGATGATGAAGAGCTGAAGCAAGATACCCTGATCGTGCCTTTGGATCAAAAAGTACAGCTTTCAGACGGAAGTGAGATCGTGCTGACAGAGTATAAGTGTAATAAGCTGGGAACGTATATTTATTACGAAGGTGAGACGCCGTCGGGCAATCCTGTACAGCTGAGAGGAGTCAATGACAAAAACGAGATCGTTTGGTTCCTGGATTATGGAGATATAGATAAAGAAGGCAGGTTTGGGCTATACAATTTGAACCAAATGAGAGCGGAAGACGCGGAAAGGATGATGTTGACGGTATACCAGAAAACGGATGTGGAAAAAGAAGAGTATAAACCCTGCGGGGAATCCTTTACAATTCCAACAGCGAACTAAAGGAATTCCCAAGCGCTCCGGTATGGAAAAGATATTCCATACCGGAGTATTTCATTTTTTAGGACTCCATTTTTAAATACAGAACACTGTAAGGGGGGAGTTCTATCTGGCCGTTCAAAGACAGATGTGCGCCGCTTAGAAGATCGAGAGCATCCCCGTTTAAGTCCCCATGGCTGGCGGTATACGCGTTTTCAGAAGCGTTTACGGCGACAAGGATGCGTTCCTGTTCCGCGGTCCGCCCAAAGATCAGTTGGTGATTGGTGATCACTATATTTTGATAGGACCCGCTGCACAAAGCATCGCTGTTTTGACGGAGATGAATTAATTTTTTTATAAATTCCGTTAATTCATTTGGTTTTGGGGTTTCAAAATAAGGACGCAGGGCATAATCGTTATCCGGAGCCTTTTCTCCCAGTTCTCCCCATTCGCTTCCGTAGTACAGGCAGGGGATGCCGGGCATACCAAAGAGAAGGCCGTAGGCAAGAGGGATATGCTCCTTGTTGGTCAAAATACTGGCAAGTCTTGTAACGTCATGGTTGTCCGCAAAGGTCATCAGGTGTTTCCCGCGGTAAATGCACCAGGGGTCCGGGCCGAACTGCCGATGCAGGGAGTGGGCGATCTCGAAGAGGTTCATGGAGTTGAAGCTGGAATACAGCCCTTTATAACATTCATAGTTCGTGCAGCTGTGCAGCATATCATCATTGACGATCTGATTGTAGTCTCCAAACAGCACTTCCCCGATCAAAGCGAAATCAGGTTTTAATCCGTTGGTGAAAGAACGGAGTCTGCGCATAAAATTGTGATCCAGGCTATAAGCCACATCCAGCCTGAGCCCATTGATATCAAAAGTATCCATCCAGAACCGGACACATTCCAGAAGGTAGTCCGCAACTGCCGGATTCTGAAGATTCAGTTTGACCAGTTCAAAATGTCCTTCCCAGCCTTCGTACCAGAAACCATCATTGTACGCGCTGTTTCCATCAAAATTAATGTAAAACCAGTCCTTATAAGGTGAATCCCATTTTTTCTCCAGCACATCCTGAAAAGCCCAGAATCCGCGGCCTACATGATTGAAAACACCATCTAGAACAATCTTGATGCCATGGCCATGTAAAGTGCGGCAGACCTGGACGAAATCTTCGTTGGTTCCCAGACGGCAGTCGATCCGTTTGAAATCACGGGTATCGTAGCCGTGGTTATCCGACTCGAAAATAGGATTTAATAAGACCGCATCCACGCCCAGTTCCTGGAGATAGTCGGCCCAGGCTGCCAGATGACGGATACGGGGAACGCATTGGCCGTCATTATGTACCGGAGCGCTGCAGAACCCGATGGGATAAATCTGATAAAAAATACTGTGATAAGCCCACATATCTTAAACCTCGCTTTTCAAAATTTAATAAAGACATTATATCAGAAAAATCAAGAGTTTAACATAGTTTTGATAGACAGGGCGCAAGGAGGGGGATATAATAGAAGTATCAAAATCAAAGGGGGACATTTTTATGAAGAAAGTTCTAAGTTTTGTGCTGATCTGCTGTATGGCGTTTGGGCTTGCGGCGTGCGGAGCGGAAGAGAAAGAAGACGCGCTGGTCTGCACCATGGAGCAGAGTGGGATGACCTTTACCATGCGTATGGACGCGAAAGGAGATAAGATCACTAATGTAGAGCAGGAAACGGTAGTAAGTACAGAAGGCTTTACTGAAGACCAGATCGCGCAGCTTCAGACAGCGATCGAGGATGCGGCAGCTGCCTATGAGGAAGTAGAAGGAACAGAATACTCTACTGAGGAAGGCGATGGAGAGATCCGCGAAGTGATCTCGATTCCAGTAGAGGATGAAGATGTTCTGAAAGCAGTGATCGATAAAGGACTGCTTCCAGTAGATGGAGAAAATGTGACAGAACTTTCTCTGGAACAGACGAGGGAAAGTCTGGAAGCCAGCGGATGGACGATCGAAGAATAAATAACCAGGGTTTAGGAAAAACTATATAAAATGAATAGAAAAGCACTGTAGAAACGGAAATATTCTGGAGTTCCATTCACAGTGCTTTTTTACGTACAACTATTCTTTCTTCAAAGCCGCGGAGAAAATGTGAGGGCCATTCTCCGGTTTGGTTTCCCGGCGCAGGAAGAGAAGAAACCAGATGAGAAGAAGGACACCCTTAAGGATACTGGAAATGGTAATACTCCACCAGATTCCATTTAAGCCAAGGGCAGTATCAGTGAGCAAAACCGCAAGGGGAATCCGCAGCGCCGTAAAAAAGATTCCGATCACGGAAGGCGGGATGGTCCGCCCGAATCCAGAGAAAGCCCCGGCCGTGGTGATCTCTGTGCTCATAAAAAGCTGAGAAACTCCCAGGATGATCAAGTAATCTACACCCATAGGAAGCAGTTCCGGTTCTGTAATGAAGACGCGAAAGACCGGAGCCGGACAGAGCATCAGAAGAAGTGTGCAGAAAACACCCCAGATCAGAACAATGCCCATAGCGCAGCGGTAGCCCTTCCGGATTCTGGCGCGGTTCCCAGCGCCGTGATTCTGGGCGATAAAGGAATTTACAGCCGCGGCAAAACCGTCCGCCGTCATCCAGGAAATAGACTCGATCTGGGATCCAACTTTCTGTACGGCGACAGCGCCGTCACCGTAACTGGCGACAAAACGGGCAATGATCATAGAAATGCCGGTGAAAAGCATATTCTGGATGGATGTGGGAAACCCGATCCGCGCGATAGATTTTAAGGAAGCGGCCGCCGGGACCGATTTCCAGTTTATATAAGGGAAGAGGGTCGTGTCTCTAAGGGCGAAAGCTAGGAACATTAATGTAACGATAGCCTGAGCCAGCACTGTAGCGATGGCGGCGCCCATAACCCCTAACTTTGGAAATGGCCCCACGCCGAAGATCAATACAGGGTCCATAATGATATTTACGAATAATCCGGTGGTAGTAGCCAAAAAAGCGGCCTTGCTGTTCCCGATAGCGGTAAAGATCCCGGTAAACGTCTGATTGAAAAACGAAAAGATCACAAGGCCGCAGGTAATCTGCAGATAGATCTTGGCGTCTGCAATGACCTTAGGACTGTTCAGTTTAAAGAAATCAATCAGAGGATCCGCAAAAACAGCGCAGCCAACGCCAAAGAGGATTCCCAGGAGCGCGCAGAGCCAGAGCGCGGCAAAAGCGTACTCTCCTGCGGATTTAGGACGCCCCGAGCCAAGAGCGTGTCCTACATTGACTTGTCCGCCCATTTTCGACAGGGCGACAAGACCATTGGAAAGCCACATATACATTCCGGCGGCGCCTACAGCGGCAACGGCATCGCTTCCCACCCTGCCGATCCAGATCATGTCCGTAAGATTGTAGGCCATCTGGATCAGAGAAGTGGCCATGATCGGGACAGCCAGTTTAGTGAGAGATGGAAGCACAGGACCATGGAGCAAGTCCACATTTTTCTGCATTGCGAAAACCTCCGTAAATAGCAAGATAAACGCGCTCGGCAAGAGCGCGGGCACTATTATAGCACAGTATATAGGAAAAAGATAGATACAGAGCATAAATCCCGCCGTGAAGGCGGAAAAACCCTGAAAAAATCACGGAAAATGGTTGACACGCCAGGAAGCGTATAATATAATAATGCAGTATGACAAAAGGAGAAACGGCAAGAAACCATAGCCCCGGAGTCTTGTTGATTTCGATAAATGATCATGGAAAATGGAAATGATTTACAGGAGGTAAACCAATGAAAACTTATATGGCGAATCCAGATAAGATCGAAAGAAAATGGTATGTAGTTGACGCTGCAGGATATACATTAGGCCGTCTGGCTTCTGAAGTGGCTAAGGTTTTAAGAGGAAAGAACAAACCGGAGTTCACTCCACACATTGACACAGGTGACTATGTGATCGTAGTCAACGCAAAAGACATCAAAGTGACAGGCAAGAAGATGGATCAGAAGATCTACTATCGTCACTCTGAATATGTTGGAGGTATGAAAGAGACAACATTGGCTGAGATGATGGAGAAGAAGCCTGAGAAAGTTGTTGAGCTGGCCGTAAAAGGTATGCTTCCGAAGGGACCTTTAGGAAGAGCAATGATCAAGAAGCTCCGTGTATATGCCGGACCAGAGCATGAACAGCAGGCTCAGAAACCGGAAGAGCTGAAGTTTTAAGGAAAGGTTTTGAAAGGAGGATATGACAGTGGCAAAAGCAAAATTCTACGGAACAGGAAGAAGAAAAAAATCAGTTGCGAGAGTATATTTAGTACCAGGAACAGGCAATATTACAATAAATAAGAGAGACATCGACGAGTATCTTGGTCTGGAGACTTTGAAAGTGGTTGTTCGTCAGCCGCTGGTAGCGACAGAGACAGATGGAAAGTTTGATGTGATCGTAAACGTAAAGGGCGGCGGTTATACCGGACAGGCTGGAGCAATCCGCCACGGAATCGCAAGAGCGCTTCTTGAGGCAGACCCGGATTACAGACCGGTTCTTAAGAAAGCTGGATTCCTGACACGTGATCCGAGAATGAAAGAGCGTAAGAAATACGGCCTCAAGGCTGCACGCCGCGCTCCGCAGTTCAGCAAGCGCTGATTTCAGTTCAAAACAGCTCAAAAACCCCGAAACCATGCGGTTTTCGGGGTTTTTCCTTTTCAGATTGTTTGCCCTGTTTTGGCATAGTCTGACCTGTTTTAACCCGATTTTTATGGGTTAAATAAAGGACAACCACCCCTAAAATGAGGGCTAATGGGTTAAATTATAGGACAACTTTTTTGGCCTTTCCCTCTCCCCCAAGGTCGTTTTTGCCTTTTAAGCCCTCCGCATTTTTATGCAAAATCGGTTTGGCAAAGTTTGACCAAATCTGAACAAATGAATATGATTTTATTGCGAAAGCGCTCAGTGTTCCTGCTGGGCGCTTTTTGCATTTCCGGGGATTGATGTTCCGGGATCAGAAAAAGCCGTCACTCTTTTTAACGAAAGAAGTGGCGGCTTTTTCTATTTCCAGAACCGAACGCAATCAACAGAAACGAGGTGAAACATAATGAACACGCAAATCATCGCCGTCGCCAACCAGAAGGGCGGTGTCGGCAAAACGACCACCTGCGCCAACTTAGGGATAGGGCTGGCCCAGGCCGGAAAGAAAGTGCTGCTGGTGGATGCTGACCCCCAGGCCAGCCTGACCATCAGCCTGGGCAACCCGCAGCCGGACAAGCTGCCCTTCACCCTTTCGGACGCGATGGGCCGCATCCTGATGGACGAGCCGCTCCGCCCCGGCGAGGGCATCCTGCACGACCCGGAGGGCGTGGACCTGATGCCCGCCGACATCCAGCTCTCCGGCATGGAGGTGTCCCTGGTGAACGCCATGAGCCGAGAGACCATCCTGCGGCAGTATCTGGACACGCTCAAAGGACAGTATTCCCATATCCTGATTGACTGCCAGCCCTCCCTGGGTATGCTCACGGTCAACGCGCTGGCCGCCGCCAACAGGATCATAGTCCCCGTCCAGGCAGAGTATCTGCCCGCCAAGGGCCTGGAGCAGCTGCTGTCCACCATCAACAAGGTCAAGCGGCAGCTGAACCCCAAGCTCCAGATTGACGGCATTCTGCTGACGATGGTGGACAACCGTACCAACTTTGCCAGGGAAATCGCCGCCCTGCTGCGGGAGACCTATGGCAGCAAAATTAAGGTGTTCGGCACCGAGATCCCCCACTCGGTCCGGGCCAAGGAGACCAGCGCCGAGGGCAAGAGCATCTATGCTCACGACCCCGGTGGCAAGGTGGCGGAAGCCTACAAAAATCTGACGAAGGAGGTGTTGAAACTTGAAAAGCAGCGCGAAAAAAGTAGAGCTGGCATCGGTCGATGATCTGTTTTCCACCGAGGAAAGCCGGGCCGACGCCCATAGGGAGAAGGTTCTGGAAATTCCCTTGTCGGAGCTGCACCCGTTCAAGGACCACCCCTTCAAGGTCAAGGATGACGAGGCCATGATGGAGACCGCAGACAGCATCCGGCAGTACGGCGTGCTGGTCCCGGCCATCGCCCGCCCCGACCCCAACGGCGGCTATGAGCTGGTGGCCGGACACCGGAGGCACCGGGCCAGCGAACTGGCGGGCAAGGACACCATGCCGGTCATTGTCCGCGACCTGGACGACGATCAGGCCACCATTATTATGGTTGACAGCAATTTGCAGCGAGAAAGCCTGCTCCCCAGTGAGCGGGCTTTTGCTTATAAGATGAAGCTGGAGGCCATCAAGCACCAGGGCGAGCGGTCGGACTTAACTTCTCGCCAAGTTGGCGAGAAGTCGCAGACTTCGATTTCTCTTGTTGCGGATCAGGCGGGAGAAAGCCAGCGGCAGGTCCAGCGTTACATCCGCCTGACCGAGCTGATTCCCGAACTGCTGGATATGGTGGACGAGAAGAGAATTGCCTTCAATCCGGCCTATGAGCTGTCTTTCCTCAAAAAAGAGGAACAGGTGGACCTGCTGGACGCGATGGACAGCGAGCAGGCCACCCCCTCCCTCTCCCAAGCCCAGCGGTTGAAAAAGTACAGTCAGGAGGGCCACCTGACCCTCGACATGATGCGGGTCATCATGGGCGAGGAAAAGAAAAGTGACCTGGACAAGATCACCTTCACCAGTGACACCCTGCGCAAATATTTTCCCCGGAGTTACACGCCCCAGCGGATGCAGGAGACCATCATCAAGCTGCTGGAGCAGTGGCAGCGCAAGCGCCAGCAACAGCACGACCGCTGAGAAAGGAGAGCCTATGAGGGATATTTCAGCCCGTGAGCTGAAAGGACATAACATTTTGGCTGTGGAGCGATTTCAGGACAGCACCCGATGGATGATTGAATTTGCGGTCCGCAAGCCCCGTTCCCCCTACGGCAGCCCCGGCGATGAGGTTCGCCTGTTTCTCACCGAGGATGGCTACCGGCAGGCCCTGGACGCCCAGCGCGGCCAGCAAATCAAAATCAAGCGGTATGCCCACGTTGTAGAGGGCCATATCCTCGATTTCAAACCGAAAAAGAAACGCCGTCACCCGTAAACCTGCCATCTGCCAAGAAAGGAATGAATTATGTGTACCGTTAGAGAGATTCAAGAGGCCATCCGTGAACACTGCCAATCCCAACATGACATGGAAAGCACCGAGATCGACCGGGTGATGCAGCGCCTGCCCTTTGTGAGTGAGCAAGACGTTTTTACCCGGCCCCCTGTGCCAAAGCCGCCTTATTCCTGGCGCAGCCGGAAATATCGCACCTGACCGCCGCAGTCTTTTTGAAAGATTGCGGCTTTTTTCATGCCATGAACTGTGAGAGGAGTGAAGTCAATGGCCGTTTTTCGCATTGAGCGGACCAAGAATTACACCGTAATGAGCAATTATCATCTGCGCGATAAGGCGCTGTCGCTGAAATCCAAGGGACTGCTTTCCATGATGCTGTCCTTGCCGGAGGACTGGAACTATACCACACGCGGCCTGGCGAAGATCTGCAAGGAAGGCGTGGATGCCATCGGCGGGGCGCTGCGGGAACTGGAGACCGCCGGTTACATCGTCCGTCACCAGCTACGGGACCGGCAGGGCCGCATCAGTGACACCGAGTACGTCATCTACGAGCAGCCCCAGCCCAAAGCGCCGGATATGCCCCACCCGGATACTGCTGGCCCAGATACGGCTTCACCAGATACGGAAAACCCGTATCTGGATAAACCGGATACGGAAAAGCCCGCAGAATTAAATATAGAGAAATCAAAAACCCAAAAATCAAATACCCAAAAATCAAATACCCAGGGATCAAGTACCGATTCCATTCCCTTCCGGGCAACTGCGGCGGCCAGGCCGCCGGAACGGAAAGGACGGGATTCGATGTCGATGGAAGAAATGCAGGATTATCGGGAATTGATTCTGGAGAACATCGAGTACGACCACCTGTGCCGTGAGTTTGAGACCTACCGGGAGGACCTGGACGAGATCGTGGAACTGATTGTGGAGACGGTCTGCGCCAAGCGGAAAACCACCCGTATCGCCGGGGCGGACTTCCCCCATGAGGTGGTTCGGTCGCGGTTCCTGAAGCTGGACAGCTCCCACATCGAGTTTGTCATGGAGAGCCTGCACAACAACACCACCGAGATCCGCAACATGAAGCAATACCTGCTGACCGTGCTGTTCAACGCGCCCACCACCATGAGCAACCACTACACGGCCCAAGTCAACCACGATATGTACGCAGGCGGCTGGTAACGGCCGCTTTTCTGCTGCACTGCCGAAGGAGGCACGATATGAACCAGATGGAAATTTTCAAAAACCCGGAGTTTGGCAGCATCCGTACTTTTGAGCAGAATGGCGAGGTCCTGTTTTGCGGAAAAGATATTGCCCAAGCACTCGGATACCGACGCCCGGCTGACGCTATCGCGGCCCATTGTAAAGGGGTCTGTGTTTTACCGACCCCTTCTAACGGCGGGATTCAACAAATGAAATTTATCCCCGAAGGCGATGTGTACCGCCTCATTGTCCACAGCAAGCTGCCCTCGGCGGAACGGTTTGAACGCTGGGTGTTCGATGAGGTGCTGCCCAGCATCCGCCAGCATGGGGCCTACATTACCAGGGACAAGCTGTGGGAGGTCGCCACCTCGCCGGAGGCGCTGCTGAAGCTCTGCACCGACCTGCTGGCTGAGCGCGAGAAAAACGCGGCGCTGCGGGAGGACAATGCCCGGCTGCAAAGCAAAGCCGTCTACTACGACCTGTTCATTGACCTGCACCACAGTACCAACCTGCGCACCACCGCCAAGGAGCTGGACGTGCCGGAGCGGCGCTTTGTCCGCTTCCTACTGGAACGGCGATTTGTCTACCGCACTCCTTCCGGCTGCGTGCTGCCCTACGCCAAGAGCGCCAACGATGGGTTGTTCTGTGTGCGGGACTACTACCGCAACGGCCACACCGGCTCCTACACGCTGGTGACGCCCAAGGGCAAACTGCACTTTGCCGGTCTGCGTGACCTGATTCTGGTGACGGTATGACGGGCCGGTATCTTTTGCGACGGTTGGTGGTCCCGCCTTAGTATTCAAGACCATCCACTGCATAACCGACGAAGGGAGGGATGACCTATGCAGGAGGAAGTGGAAAACAGGACTTTGACGCTGGTTGTCAGCGGCACTAAGTTCACCGGCAGGCTGTTCAAGGCCGCCATATCCAAGTACATGGCCCACCGCAGGGAGAAAAAGCTGGAAAAGCAGCGCAGCCGGGATTCTCCCGTTACCCCGAAGGGCAAGCAGACGGTGAAGCAGCTCATCGGGCAGAACCAGGGCGTCTCCAACATCGAGATCAACGACCCGTCCATCCGTGACTTTGAGCGCATCGCCCGCAAGTACGGAGTGGACTATGCGGTGAAAAAAGACCGCAGCACCTCGCCGCCCAAGTACCTGATTTTCTTCAAGGCCCGCGATGCCGACGCCCTGACGGCGGCATTCTCGGAGTACACCCAGAAGAAGGTCAGGAAGGCCGACCGCAGCGAGCGCCCGTCGGTGCTGGAGAAGCTCAGCCACTTCAAGGAGCTTATTAAAAATGCGGTGGTGGACAGGACAAAGCGGAAGGAGCTGGAACGATGAAGCAGCTGAATGTGAAAAAACTGGTGCTGCTGAACCTGCCCTATTTTCTGCTGGGCCTGTTTGCCACCAACTTAGGGGAAGCCTGGCGGCTGGCGACCGGCGCGGATGCCTCGGCCAAGATGCTTTCGTTCTTCTCCACCCTGCCGGTGGCGCTGGGAAGCTGGTGGCCCAGCCTGCACCCGCTGGACCTGGCTGTTGGCCTGTGCTGCGGCGCTGGTCTGCGGCTGGCGGTGTACCTGAAAGGCAAGAACGCCAAGAAATACCGCCATAACGTGGAGTACGGTTCAGCCCGATGGGGCACCCACGACGATATTGCCCCCTATATCGACCCGGTGTTCCAGAATAATGTCATTTTGACCCAGACCGAACGGCTCACTATGTCCAGCCGCCCTAAGAACCCAAAGTATGCGCGCAATAAAAACGTGCTGGTCATCGGCGGTTCCGGCTCCGGCAAGACCCGCTTCTGGCTTAAGCCCAATCTGATGCAGATGCACAGTTCCTATGTGGTCACCGACCCAAAGGGCACCATTCTGGTGGAGTGCGGCAAAATGCTTCAGCGGGGCGCACCCAAGCTGGGCAAGGACGGCAAGCCGATGAAGGACAAAAACGGCAAAGTCATCTATGAGCCGTACCAGATCAAGGTGCTGAACACCATCAACTTCAAGAAGTCCATGCACTATAACCCTTTCAGCTACATCCACAGCGAAAAGGATATTTTGAAGCTGGTCACGACCTTGATTGCGAATACGAAGGGCGAGGGCAAGGCCGGGGACGATTTCTGGGTCAGTGCGACTCGTTCGCAGGCGGTAAAAAGTCTGCGCACGGGCAACGGTTTTCCGTTGTTCGGAGAACTGATAGTTTGATAGGTGGAATGACGGGGTAACGCCCTGAAACGCCTACCCTTGATGGGCGTGCATTAGCTGTAATGGCTTTTGTACGAAGCCCCATGACAAAGGCTGAGAGTAACCGTAACCACTGCCAAAAGTGGTCGAAAGCGGTCTGGCGGCAGACTGTGTTACCTATAGGCCGAGGGTCTATAAGATACCTATGGTTAGAATGTTCGCTTTGGCGGGCGGACTGACGAACCTGCGAATGTACAGGTCTAAAAGAAGACCACGCAGAAATGCGTGGGTGCGTTAAAGCGCAGTCGGTGTGGTTCAGTAGAAATTTGCCCTACGAACGACCATGCTGTGTTACAGGCACAGGCAAGCCGACAGGTCTATAGCAGGAACCTAAGGGTATGTATGTACAGATAGAACTATCGGAACGAGGAAAGGCAGCAGATTCCGCAAGGAATAATCTGACGAAGAACAATAAGCAGACGAACTGCTGCTGAAAAGCAGTGGTCGAACCTATGATGTGCTTGCGTTATGTGAGCTACGGAGGAATGGCCACAAGTCGGTTGAGATAAACAGGCATTATTCAATCCAACATAAGGATTCGAGTAAGACCAAAAGGGTCACTTTCGTAAAAGGAGGTGATGCCTTATGCCAAAGAAAAGCAAAAATCTATGTGTAGACGATTTACGGCACGCCGAGTATTACGGTATGCAGCCAGTTTTTGACGAACTCTATCGCCGAAGTCTGGACGGAGACAACTTTACCGACCTTATGGATATAATCCTAAGCCGGGATAACATTCTTCTGGCATATCGGAACATCAAAGCAAACGGAGGAAGCTACACAGCAGGAACAGACAACAGAAACATCAGTGACATCGGGTGTTTACCGCCCGAAACAGTTGTGGAGAAAGTGAGGTTTATTGTCACAGGAAGTCAGCACGGATACCGACCAAAACCGGTCAGGCGTAAAGACATTCCGAAGCCAAACGGCAAGACCCGCCCGTTGGGTATTCCTTGTATCTGGGACAGGCTGATACAGCAATGTATCAAGCAGGTCATGGAGCCTATCTGCGAAGCGAAATTCAGCGACAATAGCTACGGCTTTCGCCCGAACCGCTCCGTAGAACACGCCATGCAGAGAACCTATACCATGCTCCAGCGAATGAATCTGCATTATGTGATTGAGTTTGATATAAAGGGCTTTTTCGATAATGTAAATCACAGTAAGCTGGTGCGGCAGATATGGGCTTTGGGAATACACGACAAACAGTTGATTTTTATTATCAAGCGGATTCTGAAAGCACCGATTAGAATGCCAGACGGCACTACCCTCATTCCAGACAAAGGCACACCGCAAGGTGGTATCATTTCACCGCTACTTGCGAATATCGTGCTGAATGAACTGGATAACTGGGTAGAGAGCCAATGGCAGAACCACCCTCTTGTAAAGGAATACGGGTATGAGAGAAAAATCAGAAACTCGATTACTTTTGACCGGAGTAAGGCATTTCTCAAAATGAGGAAAACGGGACTGAAAGAAATGTACATCGTGAGATATGCAGATGATTTCAGAATCTTCTGTCGGAATAAAGAGGACGCTTTGAGAACAAAAGAAGCTGTAACAGCGTGGATAACTGAGAGGCTAAGGCTTGAAGTATCGCCAGAGAAAACAAGGATAGTCAATGTCAGAAAACGCTATTCAGAGTTTCTCGGATTCAAGATACGGGTCAGACCAAAAAGCGGTAGGTACGCTGTGCAATCTCATATCTGTGACAAAAAGTTGGAACTGGAAAGGCAAAAGCTGGTGGAACAAGCGAAGCGGATTGCCAGACCGTCCAAAGGAAAAAGACCTTTAGACGAGATAAGGCTGTTCAATTCAATGGTTCTGGGAATACAGAATTATTTCCAGCTCGCTACCTGTATCAGTATTGATTGCAGAAAAATCCACAGGCAGGTCATGACAGTTTTAACCAACCGGCTCAATACAGAAACCGGGTGCAAACTTGTTCGAGAAGGCGGTGCAATGACCGAGAGCGAAAAGGAGCGGTTCGGTAAGTCGGCAATGGTGCGGTATGTATCAGGAATCGACCAACCTATCTACCCTATCGCATATATCAAGAACAAGATACCGATGGCAAAGAAAACAGCGGTATGCAGTTATACGGCCGACGGACGGACATTGATACACACAAACCTAAGCCTGAACTCATTTGTTCTGGCGGGTTTGAGAAATCAACCGTCTATGGGTCGAAGCACAGAACTCACAGACAGCAGGATTTCATTATTCTCTGCTCAACGTGGAAAATGTGCGCTAAGTGGAGAACTCTTTGAAAATGCGGCTGACATTGTATGCTGGCTGAAAACTCCGGCAGAATTTGGCGGCAGGGAACGCTATCAAAACATGATTTTGTTCCACAGGAGATTCCTTCTGCTTCTGCAAAGACGCCCGATGAATGAGCTGAAAGCGATAGCTTATGCTCTCAAAACAACAAAGGAACTGATGTTAAAAGTGAACAGTCTGCGTGAGCGGGCTGGTTTGTCCGCAATAGAATAATAGTATTTCATTTGGAGATTGATTAAATGCTTGTGAAAACAATCGATGGAACGCCGGATGCGGTGAAAGTCGCACGTCCGGTGTGAAGTGGGGGAAAATCCGGCGATAACTTCAAAGGATTACCTATCACTATAGGCCGAGACGCTGCTGTACTGCGCGCTCATCGGCTACATCCACTACGAGGCCCCGGTGGAGGAACAGAACTTTTCCACGCTCATCGAGATGATAAACAGCATGGAGGTCCGGGAGGACGATGAGGAGTTCAAAAATGCCGTTGACCTGATGTTTGATGAGCTGAAAGAGCGGGAACCCAACCACTTTGCGGTGCGCCAATATGCCAAATATAAATTGGCCGCAGGCAAAACTGCGAAGTCGATTTTGGTGAGCTGCGGCGCACGGCTGGCGGTGTTCGACATTGCCGAGCTGCGGGAGGTCACAGCCTATGACGAGCTGGAGCTGGACACCCTGGGAGACCGACGAACGGCCTTGTTTCTTATCATGTCGGACACTGATGACAGCTTTAACTTCCTGATCTCCATGTGCTACACGCAGTTGTTTAACTTACTATGCGAAAAGGCTGACGATGTGTACGGCGGGCGGCTGCCGGTTCATGTACGCTGCCTCATTGATGAGTGCGCCAACATCGGCCAGATCCCCAAGCTGGAAAAATTGGTCGCCACCATCCGCAGTCGAGAAATCTCTGCCTGTCTGGTGTTGCAGGCGCAGAGCCAGCTCAAGGCCATCTACAAAGATAACGCCGACACAATCATTGGCAACATGGATACCTCGATCTTTTTGGGCGGCAAAGAACCCACCACGCTCAAAGAACTGGCTGCCGTGCTGGGCAAGGAGACTATCGACACCTACAATGTTGGTGAGAGCCGTGGGCGGGAAACTTCCCATTCGCTCAACTACCAAAAGCTCGGTAAAGAGCTGATGAGCCAAGACGAGTTGGCCGTCATGGACGGCAGCAAGTGCATTTTGCAGCTGCGGGGTGTGCGACCGTTCCTCTCGGACAAGTACGACATCACCCAGCACCCCAATTACAAGCTCACCGCTGATGCTGACCCGAAGAACGCCTTTGACATCGAAGGCTATCTCAAGGCTCGGCTGAAGCTCAAACCCAACCAGGTCTGCGACGTGTATGAGATCGACGCCGCAGCCAACGAATGATGCTCCGCTGTGAAAGGAGGGGTCCTATCTATCCGCCACAACCGCCCCGCTGGGGCCATCGGCGTACAAAGCGGACAATCTCTAATCAAAATAATGAAAAAGGAGGAAGGCCGGAATCAGCCAGCCCGGAAATCGGGCGGCGATTGTCCGGCTTTTGTATGCCTATGAACCATGACTAAATCAATCTTTTTCAAATGATTCCGGCCAACTTTATTTATGGAATTTTTCAATCAGGCAATCACCGTTCTTCAGACCCTCGTTATCGCTCTCGGTGCCGGTCTCGGCGTGTGGGGCGTCATCAATTTGCTGGAAGGTTATGGCAACGATAACCCCGGAGCCAAGAGCCAGGGCATGAAACAGCTGATGGCGGGCGCGGGCGTCGCTATCGTCGGCATGGTGCTGGTGCCCCTGCTGTCCGGCCTGTTCACCGTCTGATCGTTACCCGCTGAAATCCTCGCCCCCTCCCGCGCTCAGCGGGAGGGGCAGAAAGGAGGCTTGACACCGTATGGATTTCTTATTGGATGCCCTGACCAACTGGCTCAAAGAGATGCTGGTGGGCGGCATCATGGGAAACTTAACGGGGATGTTCGACAGCGTGAACCAGCAGGTCGCGGACATCGCTACCCAGGTAGGTCAGACCCCGCAAGGGTGGAACGGCAGCATTTTCAGCATGATCCAGAACCTCTCCAACACCATCATGGTGCCGATTGCAGGTGTTATCTTGGCAATCGTGATGACGCTGGAGCTGATTCAGATGATAACCGACCGCAACAACCTGCATGATGTGGACACCTGGATGATCTTCAAATGGGTGTTCAAATCTGCCGCTGCGATTTTGCTCGTCACCAACACCTGGAACCTCGTCATGGGCGTGTTTGACATGGCCCAAAGTGTGGTGGCCCAGGCGTCCGGCATCATCGGCTCGGACGCATCTATCGACATCTCCTCGGTTATGACCGATATGGAGTCCCGGCTGATGGATATGGACCTGGGACCGCTGTTCGGCCTGTGGTTCCAGTCGCTCTTTATCGGCATTACCATGTGGGCGCTGTATATCTGCATTTTTATCGTCATTTATGGCCGTATGATTGAGATTTACCTTGTCACGTCGGTGGCCCCCATCCCGATGGCGACCATGATGGGTAAGGAATGGGGCGGCATGGGCCAGAACTATCTGCGCAGTCTGCTGGCCCTGGGCTTCCAGGCGTTCCTCATTATCGTCTGTGTGGCAATCTACGCCGTGCTGGTGCAGAACATTGCCACCGAGGATGACATTATCATGGCGATTTGGACCTGCGTGGGCTATACGGTGCTGCTGTGTTTTACTCTGTTTAAGACCGGCAGCCTGTCTAAAGCAGTATTTAATGCACATTAAGGAGGATTGGCATGGGAAAATATCAGATTATTTATGCAGATCCTCCTTGGAGCTACCGTAGCGGAAAAGTGCAAGGGGCGGCTCAAAATCATTACCCAACCATGTCGGATGAACAGCTGTACCGACTTCCAGTATCTACGCTGGCCGCCGATACCAGTGTTTTATTCCTGTGGTGTACATTCCCAAAACTGCCGGAAGCACTGAAACTTATTAAAGCGTGGGGATTTACCTTCAAAACTGTTGCATTTGTCTGGCTCAAGCAGAATAAATCCGGCAACGGATTTTTCTTAGGGCTTGGCTGGTGGACAAGGAGCAACGCTGAGATTTGTCTGCTGGCTGTAAGAGGGAAACCTAAGAGAAAGAGCGCCAGTGTCCGGCAACTGGTTTTTGCACCTGTTGAGCAACATAGTAAGAAACCTGATATTGTTAGGGATCGTATTTTGGAACTCATGGGTGATTTACCACGCATTGAGTTGTTTGCCCGCCAAACTGCACCAGGATGGGATGTGTGGGGCAACGAAGTGGACAGCTCAATATCGTTCCCATAAAAAGGAGGGATGTAACAATGGCTTATGTACCCGTACCCAAAGACTTGTCCAAGGTCAAGACGAAAGTCGCATTCAACTTAACCAAGAGGCAGCTTGTCTGCTTCGGCAGCGGGGCGCTCATCGGCGTGCCGCTTTTCTTTTTGCTCCGGGGGCCTGCTGGCAACAGCGTGGCGGCCATGTGTATGATGCTCGTCATGCTGCCCTTCTTCATGCTGGCGATGTATGAGAAGCACGGCCAGCCCCTGGAAAAGATCGTCGGCAACATCCTCAAAGTGGCTGTCATTCGGCCCAGGCAGCGCCCGTATCGGACCAATAACTTCTACGCCACGTTGGAGCGGCAGGCAAATCTCGATAAGGAGGTGTATGACATTGTTCGCGGCAAAGACAAAGCGACAGACCGAAATGGCAGAGTCGCAGACTAAAACCCGGCGTAAGCTGACCCGCGCCGAACGCAAACAGATCGAGGCAGCGATTGCCCGTGCCAACCGCACGGACAAAAAAGAGCAGTCCGCCCAGGACAGCATCCCCTATGAACGGATGTGGCCGGACGGTATCTGCAAAGTGGCGGATGGCCGCTACACAAAAACCATCCAGTTCCAGGACATCAACTACCAGCTCAGCCAGAACGAGGACAAAGCGGCCATCTTCGAGGGCTGGTGTGATTTCCTCAACTACTTTGACAGCTCCATCCGGTTTCAGCTGTCCTTCTTGAATCTGGCAGCGTCCCAGGAGACTTTCGCCAACAGCATCACCATCCCGCCCCAGGGGGACGACTTCGACCCGATCCGGGTGGAGTACACGCAGATGCTGCAAAACCAGCTGGCGCGTGGCAACAACGGCCTTATCAAAACCAAGTACCTGACCTTTTCCATCGAGGCGGACAGTATCCGCACCGCCAAGCCCCGGCTGGAGCGCATCGAGACCGATGTGCTGAACAACTTCAAGCGGCTGGGTGTCGCCGCCGAGGTATTGGACGGCAAAGCCCGGCTGGCCCAGCTGCACGCCATCTTCCACATGGACGAGCAGGTTCCGTTCCAGTTCGAGTGGGAATGGCTGCCCTCCAGCGGCCTTTCCACCAAGGACTTCATCGCTCCGTCTGGCTTCGAGTTCCGCACCGGCAAGCAGTTCCGCATGGGCAGGAAGTATGGGGCCGTCAGCTTCGTGCAGATTCTGGCCCCGGAGCTGAATGACCGGATGCTGGCGGACTTCCTGGATATGGAAAGCAGCCTGATCGTGAACCTGCACATCCAGTCGGTGGACCAGGTGAAGGCCATCAAGACGGTGAAACGGAAAATCACCGACCTGGACCGCAGCAAAATCGAGGAACAGAAAAAGGCTGTCCGCGCCGGATATGACATGGACATCATCCCCTCCGACCTTGCCACCTACGGCAACGAGGCCAAGAAGCTGTTGCAGGACCTGCAAAGCCGTAATGAGCGGATGTTCCTGGTGACGTTTCTGGTGTTGAACACGGCGGACACCCCCCGGCAGCTGGACAACAACATCTTCCAGGCGTCGAGTATCGCCCAGAAGCACAACTGCCAGCTGGTACGGCTGGATTTCCAGCAGGAGGAAGGCTTGATGTCCTCTTTGCCGCTGGGTTTGAACCAGATCGAGATCCAGCGCGGGCTGACCACCAGTTCTACCGCTATCTTTGTACCGTTCACGACGCAGGAACTTTTTCAGAATGGCAAAGAGGCGCTGTATTACGGCATCAATGCTCTTTCCAACAACCTCATCATGGTGGATCGCAAGCTGCTGAAGAACCCCAACGGCCTGATTCTGGGCACGCCCGGTTCCGGCAAAAGTTTTTCGGCCAAGCGCGAGATTGCCAACTGTTTCCTGCTCACCAGCGATGATGTCATCATCTGTGACCCGGAGGCCGAGTACGCCCCGCTGGTGGAACGTCTGCACGGGCAGGTCATTAAGATTTCGCCCACTTCCACCAACTACATCAACCCGATGGACTTGAACCTGGACTATTCGGACGATGAAAGCCCGCTGTCCCTCAAGTCCGATTTTATTTTGTCACTGTGCGAGCTGATTGTGGGCGGTAAGGAAGGTTTGCAGCCGGTGCAGAAAACCATCATCGACCGCTGTGTGCGGCTGGTCTACCAGAACTATCTCAACGACCCCAGGCCGGAGAATATGCCGATTCTGGAGGATTTGTACGACCTGCTGCGGGCGCAGGACGAGAAGGAGGCCCAGTACATCGCCACGGCGCTGGAAATCTACGTCACGGGTTCTTTGAATGTGTTCAATCACAGGTCCAACGTCAATGTGCATAACCGCATCGTCTGTTACGACATCAAGGAATTGGGCAAACAGCTCAAGAAAATCGGGATGCTGGTTGTTCAGGATCAGGTCTGGAACCGTGTCACCATCAACCGGGCGGCCCACAAGTCCACCCGCTACTACATCGACGAGATGCACCTGCTGCTCAAGGAGGAACAGACTGCCGCCTACACGGTGGAGATCTGGAAGCGTTTTCGTAAATGGGGAGGAATCCCTACAGGTAAATGAATTTGTTCCGGGAAACGCTTGCGGAACAAATTTTGCCGTCCTGGCCGAGATCGGCGTGTAGGCCAGGAGTATGAACGCGGAAGAAATCGGGAAGGGGGCAGCGCCCTGATCCGAGTGGAAGGCCGGACACAAAAAGCCGGTCACACGCAACGCATAGAAACTGAACCTCCATGATTAGGAGAATATAATGTTTCCACGAGGCCGCGTTGCCAGCCGATACGGGGAAACCCGTGGCAAAAAGATATGCTATGCTGGGCGTGAATGGACACGCCGCTGAAAATGGGCGAAAGCTCCAGAGGAATGGATAAAAAGCCATTCGCTAATCACAATCAGATTACTCAGAACGTGAAAGATCTTCTTGCGTCCCGCGAGGTAGAGAACATCTTCGAGAACTCCGACTTCGTGTATATGCTCAACCAGGCGGGCGGTGACCGACAGATTCTCGCCAAACAGTTGGGCATTTCACCGCACCAGCTGTCCTATGTGACCCATTCCGGCGAGGGCGAAGGGCTGCTGTTCTACGGTTCCACGATTTTGCCTTTCGTGGACCACTTCCCGAAAAACACCGAGCTGTACCGCATTATGACCACCAAACCCCAAGAAATAAAGGAGGCGGACTGATTATGAAACCCGAAATTCTGAACAATGACCACATGATGTTTTTGGACCGGGCGTTGGAGACCCAGCGCACCGCACTGCTGACGGCGATGGCCGACGCGGTTGCCGAGTGCCGCACGGCGGCAGACCAGGCGGCGGAGTTGACCGAGACCGGCGAGATCGGCCTGCTTCGGCTGGTGGAGATTCTGTGCGCCGCCAGGGTCCAGCGGGGCCAGACCGGCGGGGCCGTGCTGGAAGGCACCGAAGTCCAGATTCTGGCGGATGCGCTGGCCCAGCTTTACGCCTGCCTGACCGAGTGCCGCTTCGTGGGGCCGATGGGGCTGGCGGCCTATGCGGAGCTTTCCGGCATGATGGCCTCCCTCATGCTGGGAGAATGGTTTGATTAAGGAACCGCGCCTGCGCTTTACGGAGGAAGAACGGGCGGACCCGGCATTGGAAAAACCCATCCGAAAGGCGGAAAAGGCCGCCGCCAAAGCGGACAAGGCGCAGGCAAAAATCCCGAAAAAGCAGGTCAAACGGACCGAGGTGGACCCCAAGACTGGCAAGGTCACAACCAAGCTGGTGCTGGAGGACAAGCCCAGGCCGCCCTCCAAGCTGTCCCATTCTCTGCGGGATGCGCCGGGCAATGCAGTGGCAGGCAAGATTCACCAGGAGATTCAGGAGTCCGAGGATGACAACGTGGGCGTGGAGAGCGCCCACAAGTCCGAGGAAGCCGTAGAGGCTGGTGTGCATCTGGTCCAGGAGGGCTACCGCAGCCACAAGCTGAAACCCTACCGCAAGGCCGCCCAGGCCGAGCGGCAGCTGGAAAAGGCCAACATCAATGCACTGTACCAGAAGTCGTTGCAGGACAATCCCCAGGCTGCGAGTAACCCGCTGTCCCGGTGGCAGCAGAAGCAGCAGATCAAAAAGCAGTACGCCGCTGCTAAACGGGCCGCGCAGTCCGGCGGGACCGCCGCCGGTGCCGCGCAAAAATCCGGCAAGGCAGCCAAAACGGTCAAAGAAAAGGCCCAGCAGGCCGGTGCCTATGTGATGCAGCACAAGAAAGGCTTCATCATGGTGCTGGCGATTTTCCTGCTGATCTGCCTGCTGCTCAACACTATGTCCTCCTGCTCCATGATGGCGCAGAGCATCGGTTCGATGATTTCCGGCACCACTTACCCTTCGGATGACCCGGAGCTGGTGGCGGTGGAAGCGGACTATGCAGCCAAGGAGGCCGCGTTGCAAGCCGAGATCGACAACATCGAGAGCAGCCATCCCGGCTATGACGAGTACCGCTATGACCTGGATATGATCGGCCACGACCCCCACGAGCTGGCGGCCTACCTGTCTGCCGTCTTGCAGGGCTACACGCGAGCAAGTGCCCAGGCCGAGCTGGAGCGCATCTTCAATGCCCAGTACCAGCTGACGCTGACCGAGGAAGTGGAAGTACGCTACCGCACCGAGACCCGGACCGACAGCGAGGGCAACAGTTATACGGTCGAAGTCCCCTACAACTACTACATCTTAAATGTGACCCTAGCCAGCAAGCCCATATCCTCTGTGGCTTCGGAGTTGTTGACGCCGGAGCAGCTGGAGATGTACCAGGTGTACCGGCAGACGCTGGGCAACAAGCCGTTGATATTCGGCGGCGGTTCCGCCGACACCAGCGACTCCGAGAGCTTGGCCGGTGTGGAGTTTGTGAACGGCACCCGGCCCGGCAATCAGGCGGTGGTGGACATCGCCAAAAGCCAGGTGGGCAACGTGGGCGGTCAGCCCTATTGGAGCTGGTACGGCTTTACGTCCCGTGTGGAGTGGTGCGCTTGTTATGTGTCCTGGTGCTATGGTCAGATGGGGCTGTCCGAGCCGCGCTTTGCAGCCTGCCAGTCCCAGGGTATTCCGTGGTTCCAGTCACATGGACAATGGGGCGGGCGGGACTACGCCAACATCGCCCCCGGCGACGCCATCTTCTTCGATTGGGACCTGGATGGGAGTGCCGACCATGTGGGCATCGTGGTGGGCACCGACGGCAGCCGGGTCTACACCGTGGAAGGTAATTCCGGCGACGCCTGCAAGATTAAAAGCTACTCACTCACTTATGAGTGCATCAAGGGCTACGGCCTGATGAACTGGTAAATTTCTGCGGAGGTATAAAACTGAATATTGTATCTTTTGGGGGCGGCACGAACAGTGCCGCCCTTTTGGTTGGGCTTCATCAGCATGGGATTCCCGTTGACCTCATCACCTTTGCGGACACCGGGGCGGAGCATCCACACACCTACCGCTTCCTGGAAACCATGAACCAGTGGCTGCGTGAACATGAGATGCCGCCCATTACGGTGGTGGAAAAGATGGACCGTAACGGCAACCGGCTGACATTGGAAACCGAGTGCCTGCGTTCCTGTACACTGCCCTCCATCGCCTACGGCTTCAAGCGGTGTTCCCAGAAGCATAAGGTTGGGCCGCAGGAAAAATTCTGCAACCACCATCCGCAATGCCGCGCTGTGTGGCAGTCCGGGAACCGGGTCACGCGGTTTATCGGCTACGATGCTGGGGAGCGGAAACGGTATGAACATTCCAGAAAATTCAATGAGGCGGACAAAAAGTATAAGAACCGCTATCCGCTGATTGAGGACTGGCACTGGACGCGGGACGATTGTATCCGGGCAATTCAGGAGGCGGGTTTGCCTCTGCCCGGCAAATCGTCCTGCTTTTTCTGCCCCAGTATGAAGCGCAACGAAGTAGAAGCCCTGAAACGGCAGCACCCCGACCTGTATCGTCGGGCGCTTGCCATCGAGGAAAATGCAATGCCCCATCTCAAGACCGTCAAGGGATTGGGGCGCAACTACGCTTGGAAAGAGCGATATGGAATGGAGTGATTGATTATGGCTAAGAACAAAATCGAGCGCATCGACCAGGAGATTGCCAAGACCCGCGAGAAGATCGCGGAGCAGCAGGAAAAGCTGAAGGCCCTGGAAGCGCAGAAAACCGAGGCGGAGAACCTGGAAATCGTCCAGATGGTGCGCGCCCTGCGCATGACCCCGGCCCAGCTGAGCGCCATGCTCGCTGGCGGCATGGTGCCCGGCCAGGACGCGATTCCCGCCGATTCCGAACAGGAGGACATGACCCATGAAGAATAAGAAGATTTTCAGAACCCTTGCCGCCCTCTGCACCTGCCTGATGCTGATGGGCGGCTTTTCTGTGACCGCCTTTGCCCAGGGCACGGACCCCGCGCCGACGGCTACCCCTGCGGCGGACGCCACCAATGACAGCAATGTGGTGGTGGAGGAAACCGAGGACAGCCCGCCGCTGACCCCGGAAGGCAACGCCGCCCTGGTGGATGATTTTGGCGGCAACAAGCAGCTCATCACCGTCACCACCAAGGCGGGCAACTACTTCTACATCCTCATTGACCGTGCCAACGAGGATAAGGAGACCGCCGTCCACTTCTTAAACCAGGTGGATGAGGCTGATTTGGAGGCACTCATGGAGGACGGCCAGACCACAGAGGAAACCCCTGCCGTCTGCAACTGTACGGAGAAGTGTGCGGCGGGCGCGGTGAATACGGCTTGTCCGGTCTGCGCCGTGGATATGGCGGGCTGCACGGGCCAGGAGCCGGAACCCACACCCGACCCGGAGACGGAACCTGAGCCGGAAACCGAACCGGCAGGACTGAATCCGGCGTTCTTGCTGGTGGTGCTGGCCGCGCTGGGTGGCATCGGTGCGCTGGTCTACTTCAAATTCATCAAGCAGAAGCCCAAGACCAAGGGCAGCGATGACCTGGATGATTACGACTACGGCGCAGATGAAGAACTCCCGGAGGATGAGACCTGGGAGACCGAGCCGGAGGAAGCTGACGGGGGCGGCGACGAGGAAAGCGAGGGCAAGACGGATTGACCCGCTTCACCGACAGCCCTTTTGAACCCATGATGACGCGCAGGCCGGAGGGCGGGAAGGCAGCTTCCCGTCCTCCCTCTTTATCTCCCGGCCACCCCTGTTATGGCTGCGGAAACTACCGCCCCGGCCAGCCCTGCGTGGGATTCTGCCACAAGGAGCTGACCGCATGGCTGCGCGAAAGGAGAAAAGCAAAATGAACCCTTTTATTCAATTTCTCATTGTGTTCGACCTGATCTGTTTCGGCGTCTACTTTGGTGGTGACATCTTTTGCACAGCGCTCGCCAAGATGCGCAAAAACCCGGACCAGAAAGACCCCTATGAATTTGAGGTGGAGGACGAACCCGCTGAACCGCCTCTGTCCATTGACGCCATCCGCCACCTGTTTCGTGGCGAGGTCCACGATTTTGTCCGAAACAAACTTCTGCCCAGCGGACAGGAGACGCTTTCCGCCCTGACCGAGCCGGAGCAGACGGCGGCCCGGTTCCTGTTCTGCGCCCTGATTGGCTATCTCAAAGAGGAAGCCCCGATGGATGAGCAGAGCTTTCCGATGGTAATGGAGATGCTGAACTACGCCGAGGGCGCGAAAGAGGACGGCGACAAGGACGTGATCGACATTCTGATGGAAGAAACCGCCGCCCGGACACATCTGCGCGAGGAATATTTCAGCGATTACCGCCGTTACCAGCTCATGCAGGTGAACAAGGAGCGTGTGCTGCTGGCCTGCCGGGTCATCATCAACGACCTGCTGGGCGAGATGTACCGCTATGATTACCATGTCGGCTATGACTGCCTTCTGGACGATGGCAACAGCGTTTCCAGAAAGCTGAAAAAATCCAACGAAGAAATGGAGGTTGAGGAAAATGCGCCTTGTGATCGCTGAGAAGCCCTCAGTCGCAAAATCCCTGGCCGCCGTGCTGGGCGCTACCACCCGAAAGGACGGCTACCTGGAGGGCGGCGGCTGGCTGGTGAGCTGGTGCCTGGGGCACCTGGCCGGGTTGGCCGATGCCGCCACCTATAACCCTGACTACGCCAAGTGGCGCTATGATGACCTGCCGATTTTGCCGGAGACCTGGCGCTTCACCATCGCCAAGGACAAACGGGATCAGTTCGATGTGCTGCGTACCCTGCTGCGGCGGGAGGACGTGACCGAAGTGGTCAACGCCTGCGATGCCGGGCGCGAAGGTGAGTTGATTTTCCGCACCGTCTACTGTCTGGCGGGCTGCACCAAGCCCATACGCCGGTTGTGGATCTCCAGCATGGAGGATTCCGCCATCCGGGAGGGCTTTGCCAACCTGCGCCCCGGTGCGGACTATGACGGGCTGCACCAGGCGGCCCTCTGTCGTGCCAAGGCGGACTGGCTTGTTGGTATCAACGCCACCCGGCTGTTTTCGGTGCTGTACCACCGCACCCTCAACATTGGCCGCGTTATGTCCCCGACGCTGGCCCTCATTGTCCAACGGGAGGCCGAGATCGACGCCTTCAAGCCGGTGCCGTTTTATACGGTACAGTTGGACCTGCCCGGCTTTACCGCTGCCAGCTCTCGGATGGACAATAAAGGCACTGCCGAGCAACTGCGGCAAGTCTGCGAGGGCGGCATGGCCACGGTCAAACAGGTGGAACGCAAGGACAAAACCGAGAAGCCGCCCGCCCTCTACGACCTGACAACACTCCAGCGGGACGCCAATCGCTTGCTGGGCTTCACGGCGCAGCAGACATTGGATTACCTGCAAAACCTCTATGAAAAGAAGCTCTGCACCTATCCCCGGACGGACAGCCGCTACCTGACTTCCGACATGGCCGAGGGCCTGCCGGTGCTGGTGAATCTGGTCGCCAACGCCATGCCGTTCCGCAAGGGCATCGCCATTTCCTGCGATGCGGCGGTGGTCATCAACGACAAGAAAGTGTCCGACCACCATGCCGTGATCCCCACCCGCAACATCCGGGAGGCGGACTTATCTGCTTTGCCTGTGGGCGAACGGGCAATTCTGGAGCTGGTGGCCCTGCGCCTGTTGTGCGCGGTGGCCCCGCCCTATACCTACGCCGAGACCGCTGTCACGGTGGAGTGCGATGGCGCGGAGTTCACCGCCAAAGGCCGCACGGTGAAGCAGCCCGGCTGGCGGGAACTGGACGCCGCTTACCGCGCCAGCATGAAAAATGCGGAGCCGGATAAGGACACCGAGGACAAGTCGCTGCCGGAATTGGCTGAGGGCCAGGCGCTGCCGGTCGCCGGTGCCGCCGTCAAGGAAGGAAAAACCAGCCCACCCAAACATTTTTCGGAAGATACGCTTCTTGCAGCGATGGAGACCGCCGGTGCCAAAGATATGCCGGAGGATGCCGAGCGCAAAGGTCTCGGCACCCCCGCCACCCGCGCCGGGATTTTAGAAAAGCTGGTGTCCACCGGCTTTCTGGAACGAAAAAAGAGCAAGAAAACCGTGCAGCTGATACCGTCCCACGATGCAGTGTCCCTTATCACAGTATTGCCGGAGCAGCTGCAATCCCCGCTGCTGACCGCCGACTGGGAGTACCGGCTGGGCGAAATCGAGCGCGGCGAGCTGGCCCCGGAGGACTTCATGGACGGGATCTGCGCCATGCTGAAAGAACTGGTGGGAACTTATCAGGTCATCAAAGGCAGCGAGTACCTGTTCACCCCGCCCCGCGAGGTGGTGGGTAAATGTCCCCGCTGCGGCGGCGAGGTTGCAGAAACGCAAAAGGGCTTCTTCTGCCAGGAGAAATCTTGCAAATTTGCCATCTGGAAAAACAGCAAGTGGTGGGCCGCGAAGCGCAAACAGCCCACCAAGACTATTGTGGCGGCGCTGCTGCAAGATGGTCGCGCCCGTGTGACCGGGCTGCACTCCGAAAAGAGCGGCAAAACCTACGACGCCACCGTTGTCCTGGAGGATACCGGCCAGTACGTCAACTTCAAGCTGGACTTTGACCGGCAGAAAGGCGGCGGCAAATGAAACTGAGCCTTTATGAACAGGAAACCATTATCCTCTACAACCAAGCCGAGGCCACCGCCGAGGTCTACACCCATGACCCGAAGCTGCTGGAGAAGCTGCGGCGGCTGGCGGAGAAGTACCCGGACCAAATCGTAAAAAAAGACCGCCAGACCTTTACAGTACCCAAACGCTGCGTGTCTGTCCGGGAACCGTACAGCGCCGAGCGCCGCAAGGCTGCCAGTGAGCGGGCCAAGGCCGCCGGGTACAGGCCGCCCGTCCCTAAAGCGGGTGGCAAGTGAGCATGGGCGAGAGTGTCTTTGAAGTCGTGAAACAGTCCGTCACCGCCAAGGAGGCGGCGGAGCATTACGGCATCGCGGTGGGACGTGGCGGCATGGCCTGCTGTCCCTTCCACGATGACCGCCACCCCAGCATGAAGGTGGACACACGTTTCCACTGCTTTGGGTGTGGCGCAGACGGCGATGTGATCGACTTCACCGCCCGGCTCTATGACCTGTCCCCCAAGGAGGCCGCCGAAAAGCTGGCCCTGGATTTTGGCCTGGCCTATGACAGTCAGGCCCCTCCCCGAAGGCGTTACGTCCGGCAGAAAACCGAGGCGCAGAAATTAAAGGAAAAACGGGAACATGGGTGGCGTGTTCTGACGGACTACTACCACTTGCTCCGAAAATGGGAAACCGACTATTCCCCCAAAACGCCGGACGAGGACCCGCATCCCCGTTTTGTGGAGGCCATTCAAAAGAAAGATTACATGGGCTATCTGCTGGACACCTTTCTCGACAGCAGCACCGAGGCACGGGACCAATGGATTGCAGAACACGCTGCTGAAATCTCGGCCATAGAAGGGAGAGTGAACAACATGGCTGACAAACCCACCAACCGGGAACGGTTGCAGGAAATCACGGCGGGCATTGAACAGGGTATCAATGAACTGTTCGAGAGCGACAAATACCGCCGTTACCTGTCCGTGATGTCCCGCTTCCACCGCTACTCCGTCAACAACACCATGCTCATCTATATGCAGCGCCCGGACGCCACCCTGGTGGCCGGTTACAACAAGTGGAAAAACCAGTTTTCCCGCCATGTGAAGCGGGGTGAACACGGCATTACCATCATTGCCCCGACACCATATAAGAAGAAAATCGAGGAGCAGAAGCTGGACCCGGACACCAAAGCCCCTATGCTGGATAAGGATGGAAAGGTCATCATGGAGGAAAAGGAGATCGAGATCCCACTGTTCCGCCCGGTGAAGGTGTTTGACGTCAGCCAGACGGACGGAAAGCCCCTGCCGGAGTTGGCCTCCAGCCTGTCCGGCAACGTCCAGAACTATGAGGTATTTATGGAGGCCCTGCGCCGGTCCGCCCCAGTTCCCATCGAGTTTGAGCCGATGGATGCAAACATGGACGGCTATTTTTCCTCCGATCAGCAGCGCATCGCCATCCGGGAAGGCATGAGCGAGGTGCAGACCGTTTCCGCTGCCGTTCATGAGACCGCCCACAGCAAGCTGCACGACCCGAAACGGGCGGAACCCGAACCCACCTGGAAGGTGGTCATGGTCAGCGACGGCGGGACCAAGCGGGACTATTCCCAGGGCTTTGCCACCGAAGCAGAGGCTGAACAGTTCGCTGCCGATGCAGACTGGCGCTTTGTGGACGAGAATCAGTTCGAGTGGCGGCTGGAGGTGGAGGAAGATCACTCTGCCGAGGTCCAGGCAGCGAAGGACCGGCATACTGAGGAAGTCCAGGCGGAGAGCATCTCCTATGCGGTTTGCCAGTATTACGGTATCCAGACTGGCGAGAACAGCTTCGGCTATATCGCCAGTTGGAGTCAAGGCAAGGAACTGAAGGAGCTGCGGGCCAGCCTGGAGGTTATCAATAAGACCGCCGGTGAGCTGATTTCCGATATTGACCGGCACTACAAGGAAATCTGTAAGGAGCGCGGCATTGACCTTACCGCCCAGCCGGAACAGGCGGTGCCCCAACAGGAAGTTGCGCCGGAGCTGGCCCCGGAGGTCGCTGTTCAGCAGCCCACAGAGGAAACGCCTGATACACTTGCCCCCAGCGCCGAAGCCCAGGAGGCCCTGTTGCTGGTTGATGATGCCACCTATCTTCATGTTCAGTCCTGCGACACCGGCTGGGACTACACGCTCTACGACAAAGAAACCATGCGACAGCTGGACAGCGGCCAGCTAGATGCGCCGGAATTGCCGTTGTCCACCGCTGCACTGAAAATCTGTGAGATGCACGGCATGGGCGGCCAGTCCATTCGGTATGCGCCGCTGTCCATGATCGAGACCTTGCAGGAGGCGGCAGTCCAACAGATGCAGGCAGCGGCCCAGGCCGCTGTGCCGGAAGTCACCCAGCTGCCGGATGCCCCGGAGCAGACACTGGACGAATACCCCATGCCGGACCCGACGTTGACCCAGGACGATCTGGAAAAGTGCGGCTATCTGGACAGCGACCTTCTGCCCCTTTCCAAAGAGCGGGCCTACGAGCTGATGGCGCAGGACCTAACCGTTTACATGGTCCAGCAGGGCGAAAACCCCGTAATGGCCTTTGACACCGCCGATCTGGACGCCCACGATGGTATTTTTGCCGTCACCCGTGAGGAATGGGAGGATAGTCCCTCCTTTGATGCTCAGGTCAAGGAGCGTATGGACCACCAGCAGGAACGAGAGCAGGCGTTTCTCAACCACAAGGGCGATTGTTATGCCATCTATCAGGTGAAGCACACCGACGAACTGAGGGACATTCGCTACGAGGGGCTGGAATGGGTCAAGTCTATCGGGCGGACTGTGCAGCGCGATAACTACGATCTGGTCTATACTGCGCCGCTCACACCCGGCGACCTGAAAGGCAGCGTGCTGGATAATCTCGAATACCGCTTCAACAACGAACACCCTGCCGACTACCGCCACCCGTCTATGAGCGTCAGCGACATCGTTGCCATCAAGCGGGACGGCAAGGTATCCTGTCATTACTGCGACAGTTTTGGCTTTCAGCAAATCCCCGGCTTTCTGCCGGACAATTCGCTGAAAAGTGCGGAGATGACGGTTGAGGACGACTACGGCATGATCGACGGCGTTATCAACAACGGCCCCAAGGAGCCGACGGTGGCTCAGCTGGAACAGCAGGCCCGCAGCGGTCAGCCCATCTCTCTCATGGATTTGGCGGCCGCCGCCCACCGGGAAGATCGGGACAAGAAGAAGTCTGTCATGGACCAGCTGAAAAGCCAGCCTAAATCCGAACACAAAAAGACAGCGCCCAAAAAGAGCGCGGAAAGGGAAATCTGATATGAACGCTTTGACTTTTGAGGAAACCAACTTGCTGTGCATCTACAACCCCGGCAGCCGCCTGGGAGCCATTGAGGCCCTGACCGAGATGCGCGGCTACCTGGAACAGGACGAGAACGAGTTGCTGGCCCTGACCGACAGCACCATCGTCAAGCTCCGGGCTATGACCGATACCGAGTTTAGCACGCTGGATCTGTATCTGGATTTTGATAAATAAGTGGCTAGTCAGCATTCTTCCTTTATGATAATATTTTAGTGTTATCAGTCCTCATTGGTCATTTTGTTGAGGTAAAGGAGGGATACTGTATGCGGTGGATGTATTGGCTCCCCACTGACATTCGACAAACGCTTCGTAACCGAGTAGATAAAACCATTGGTTACGAATTAGATAAGAATCGTTGGGGGGCACTGGCTCCAGGTTCGTTGGATAAGATAAAGCATTTCTATGTTACAGATTTTAGAGCATTAAATCTTGTTACAGGTATTATCCGTTATTCGTTGAAAGGCACTAATACAAAAGTGTATTATCGAGGGCAAGAGCGTGACTATCCTCTTATTCCAAGTTTGTATCGATCGGCCAAAAGTGGTGATGATGCAGCGATAGCAGAGCAGAAACTGTCAGAGATACTGTCCTGCCTCAAACCTTATTTCGATCCGATGGGAACAGACGACGAACGAGAAGCTCTTTGTCAGCATTATGGCCTACATACGCGTTGGTTAGATATTGTTGACCATATTCAAACGGCATTGTGGTTTGCTTATGATCGTACCTATGTCGATGATATGCGCGAGCAACGCTTTGACGAAGATGTTGGGTATATTTATGTCATTGCAGTACCTGACGATGAAACAAAAGTAAAAGCAATTGATTTGCGGGAGAAGCCTTCTCAATTTCTGAGGCCGCATACGCAGCAAGCATTTGCCATGAGGACAGCCAACCCAAGTAAAGAATTAGGAAAACTGTCTGCATATCAAGTTGCTACCTTGATAATTCCACGCCCACTCCTCAAAATTTGGAGCAATTATGATAATATTCCGGCAAAGTATATGTATCCAAACAATGTGACCGATGCAGGATTACGCTTTTGGGAACAAGCTGTTGAGCGAGTGACCGCGACAGGACTAGATATAAAATCAATATAACACAAAAAAGAGCAACCTTCGGGTTGCTCTCAGACTGTAGACAAAGTTGGTGCTGGAGCCTAGCTCCAGCACCACTCTTTTTGCCAAAATGCCAACTCCCATATTTTTTTATAAAAGATAAAAAAGAATCCTGATTTTTTGTCCTGCCTTTCCCTTACATCCAGAATCTTTGCCAGCTTTTTCAGATTCATGCACGCAAAGGTCAGCCCGGCTTTCATTCTCATTCGGGCGTTGCCGATGTATTGTGTGTATCGAAATCCATGCTGTTCTTTTGCACTTCCGAACAATCTCTCAATGGTTTCTTTTCTCAACATATAGATCTCTTTGTTCCCGAGAGTATAGCGGATATCCTCACTGGTTTCCAGATACTCTTCCCAAATGTGGCGGGAGATCGTTTTTTCATGCTCTTTGCTTTCTGTACAGTTGCAAAGGTAAGGGCAGTTTTTACAGATGCTTTTATCGCTCTTGTATTCTTTGTACCCTTCCCGGTTCGTTGTCCGATAAGTAAGGATCTGATCCGCCGGACAGATATAGCAGTCATAGTACTCATCGTAGACATACTCATATTTCTTGAAGAATCCATCTTTTGTCATGGGCCTTTTATACGGAAACAGGGGCTGTATCCCGTCTTTTAACAATTCTCGGGCGATTGCTGGAGTCTTATATCCGGCATCCAATACCATCATCTCCATATCCAGGTCTTTCAACTTGTCGTACAAAGGCTTCCATGTCCTGCTGTCATGTTCATTCCCTGGATGCACAGTATAACCTAAGATCCACCCGTGCTTGTCACATGCAGTCTCTATGTTGTATGCAAAAACATGTTTATGTTCGCCTTTTCGGAACCACCCGCTTTCCGGATCTGAAGTACTGCATTTTTGCGTTTTGGCTCCTTCCGGGATCTCGTCTGAAGAACCGCTTTCACCAGAAGTGCCGCTACCCGCTGCAGGCGGTGTAGTTGAATCATCCTTTTTTTCTTTTAAAGGTTTCTTTCCATGATTTTTGCGGTCTTCATTGATTTCTTTTTTTAACTCCTCCTCATACCATAGAGCTTCTTGAGATGCAATCCTCTTTCGCCTCTTTTTGCTGTTCGCACAGGCTTTTACATGGGTAGAATCCACAAACACGGTAGACGTATCTACCAGATGAAACTTCATACATTGTTCGAGGATATGGGAAAAGATCTGTTCAAACAGTTCCGTATCCTTAAAACGCCGGGTATAGTTTTTCCCAAAAGTAGAAAAGTGAGGAACTGGATCCAGCATATCCAGACCGAGAAACCAACGATACGCTACATTCACTTCGATTTCTTTGATCGTCTGGCGCATACTTTTAATCCCATAGAGATACTGGATAAAAGGGATTTTGATCAGCATCACCGGATCCATGCTCGGCCTTCCGTTATCTGCACAATACTTGTCTTCTACAAGATCGTAAATAAAGTTCCAGTCAATTGCCCGGTCAATCTTTCGGAGCATGTGATCCTTTGGCACCATGTCATCCATGCTGAACAGCATCATTTGTTCTCTTTTTTTATCGGAATCTCTTGTCATCATAAGCAGGCCCTCCTTATAGGATAATTATACCATGTGCAGAGAACGCACCGCTTAACTTTCGAGTTGATAAGTAGGGGATTTTTCTTGATAAAAACCGGAAGAATCATTGAAATGTTGATAACTACAATAGAAAAGCTCCGGTGTAAACCGGGGACTTTGTCTACAGTCTGAGAGCAACCTTCGGGTTGCTCTTTTTTTATCTGAAACCGAAAGGAGGACAGACCCATGCCAACCAAAGCAGAAATGTACGCGCAGATGGCGGAGAAGGTGGCGGTCCAGCTCACCGGCAGCTGGCAGGAGTGGGCGGGCTTTCTCACCACCGCCGCACGACTGTATAAGTACCCCTACTATGAACAACTGATGATCTACGCCCAGCGCCCGGACGCTACCGCCTGCGCCGAGTATGACCTGTGGAATGACCGCATGGGCCGGTATGTGCGGCGCGGTTCCAAGGGCATCGCCCTGGTGGACGATTCCGGCGACCGGCCCCGCCTGCGCTATGTGTTCGATATTTCCGACACCGGCACGCGGGAACATTCCCGCACCCCCTGGCTATGGCAGCTGGAGGAACGGCACATTGAGCCTGTGTCGGCCATGCTGGAACGCAACTACGATGTGGGCAGCAACGACCTGGCCCAGCAACTGGCTGATGTGGCCGCCAAGCTGGCGGAGGAATATTGGGACGAACACAGGCAGGACATTCTCTATATCGTTGACGGTTCCTTTTTGGAGGAGTACGATGAGTACAACATCGAGGTGCAATTCAAATCCGCCGCCACCGTCAGCATCACCTATGCCCTCATGTCCCGCTGCGGGCTGGAACCGGAGCAGTATTTCGGCCATGAAGATTTCATGCCGATCTTCGACTTCAACACCCCTGCGGCCATCGGGGCGCTGGGCACGGCGGTCAGCCAGGTAAACCAGCAGGTGCTGCGGCAGATTGGCGTCACCATCCAGAACTATGAACGTGAACAACTCGCAGAAAGGAGCGTCACACATGGAGAACAACCTGACTTACACGAGGAACGGAGATTACCTGATTCCCGACCTGAACCTGACCGAGCAGCCGCAGAGGCCCCTGGGCAAGTACGGCAGGATGCGCAAAGCGTACCTGAAGGAGCATCGGCCCATCCTGTACAACCAGCTGTTGATGACCGAGAAGCTGTACCCGCACCTAGCGGAGATCGACGAGACCGCGAACAGCCGTCTGAAACAGATGATGCCCCGGCTGGCAGAGTCGGCGGGCGCGACGGAGGAGCTGAAAGCCCGCAATCCGATGCAGTGGGTGGGCCTGATGAACACCTGCAAGGCCCAGGCGGAGGAGATTCTGCTGGCGGAACTTATCAACAGCTGAGCTTAAACCTGTTCCTCTCCGAAGCGGAACAAATCCATAAAATTGATGAAGCAGAGAGTGTGAAAACGCCCTCTGCTTCTTCTTTTGCCCAGGAGCAGCCGCAGCCAGAAGCTGGCGACTATGAGGCGGAGGCGGTAAAGCCTACCCTCCGAGAGCTGCATGAGAAATATAAGCCCATCATTTTGGAGTCCGTTACCCAGGACGCCCGATACCGCAACGCCTGTGGTCACAGCGATTATGAAAGTGCCGTGATTGAAGGCAGGTCGGCCATCCACCGCGCTGTTTTGTCGTCCGGCAACAGGGAACTGCTCCAGCTCTATTCCTATACGCCGGAGTTCCGTCAACGCTTGCACAAGGAAATCATTGACGAGACCTATCCGCGTCTCCACGAGCTGCTGTGCCCGCTTTCGCAGGATGACATCGACGATGCCATCCGCGCTTGGAATGGGGACGTTGCCAGCAAACGTGCGGTGGTCCACTATATGGCAGATCATGCACGAGAGAAAGATACCGCTGCCTGGCTGGCCCGCGAATATAGCGGCGGGGACAGCACAAAGCTGTTGCTCGCCCGCGCCGGAAGCTCCGTAGAAATGGAATTGCCGTGGCCCAAAGTGCAGCGCCGGATTGCCCAGCTCATAGCGGACGGCACTTTTCTGACAGAACAGGAGCGCCAGCCGGAAAGGCAAGAGCAGGATGCCCGCCGGTATCAGGTGGTGGTCTATCACCATTCTGAGAACGGCTTTGATGAGCGCATGGAATATCCCACACGGGAAGAAGCCGAAAAAGTCGCTCAGGGCTATGTGGACGGCACGATGGAGCCGGACGGCTTTGCCTACGATGGCGCAGCGGTCTACGATTTAGAGCAGCGGACCTACCTGTGTATTTTCGGCAACTACCCGGATGAGGCCGCGCAGGCGCAGGTTGCGCCGCCTGACCTGTCCGGCCAGCCCGTCACCCGCGAGGGAGACACCATCACCATCGGCAGCGGCGAACCCACCCACGAGATGGACATTGCCGTGTCGGACGGGGAATATGAAGCCATCCGGCAGGCTATCCCGGAAACAGAGGCCCCCACCGCCTATGACCCTGCAACACCCCCTTACCATGTGGGTGATACGGTCTATCTGGACAATCAGGAGTACCAAATCACCGAGCTGCGGGAGGGCACGGTGCAGCTGCTGCCCTCCGATATGGCGTTCCCCATCTACCGGGCCGAGAGCCGGGAGCGGTTCGAGACGCTGCTGCGCGAGGATGCCCGCAACGAGGCCATCACTGAGTTTCTGCCGGTCAATCCCGACACCGCGGACCAGGACCTGCGGGACGTGCTGACCCACGGCCTGATCGGTGCGCCGAATAAGGCGGAGATTGCCGAACTGCTGCGCAGCGGCAAGTCTAACGCTGAAATTGCCCAGTGGTTGAGCCGGGCCTACCCCGACATCATCGAGACGATGGAGCTGGAGACCGGCGACACCGCCGACTACCGCACCATGACGGAAGGCATCGAGTTGAAAGTGCTGGATGCAGACGAGAAGCGGCTGGCTATGCTGTTCTTCCGCTGGGATGAGGTCGCACCGCTGCTGCGCGGGTTGTATGCCCGCCAGCTGGATGGCTTTGGACAGGAACAGGCCAAACCGGCGGTTGATGCCGCTGCCACTGTTGAAAAACCAGCTGAAACCGCCAACCCCATCGAGGAACCCGATGTTGAGGCACCGACATTCCATTCAGAAACAGTAGCCGTCTACTCCGGCGAGAAAAACAACCTGCCCTATGACGTGGTGGTGGAACGGCTGCACATTGACCGGCCGGAACCTACGCCGCCGGAACTGGCCCCCGCCACGGACGCAGAGCCGGGCGAGAAGCCGGAACACCCGGTTGCCATCCCGATCAACGGCGATTGGCGGACCTTTCCCAACCAGAGGGCGGCTGAGCAGGCGGCCTACCAAGAGTACAAAGACAACCTGCGCCGCAACGCCCAGAATTTCCATATCAGTGACGACCATCTGGGTGAGGGCGGCCCCAAGGCCAAGTACCAGGCCAATGTAGCAGCGATTAAGCTACTGAAGCATCTGGAGGAGACCACCGGGCAGGCCACGCCGGAACAGCAGGAGGTATTGTCTCGCTATGTTGGCTGGGGTGGCCTGGCAGATGCCTTTGACCCGGACAAATCTGTGTGGGCTGCCGAGTTTTCGGAACTGAAAGAACTGCTGACCCCGGAGGAATACGCTGCGGCCAGAGCCTCCACCTTGAATGCCCACTACACCAGCCCTACCGTCATCCGTGCCATCTATGAGGCCGTGGAGAAGATGGGCTTCCGTACCGGCAACATTTTGGAGCCGTCTATGGGTGTGGGCAATTTCTTCGGGATGCTGCCGGAGAGTATGGAGGGCAGCCGACTGTACGGCGTGGAGCTGGATTCCATCAGCGGCCGGATCGCAAAGCAGCTTTACCCCAAGGCTAACATCACCGTGGCAGGTTTCGAGACCACCGACCGGCGGGACTTTTACGACCTTGCCATCGGCAACGTGCCTTTCGGCCAGTATCAGGTGAACGACAAAGCCTACAACAAGCTGGGCTTCAACATCCACAATTACTTTTTCGCCAAGGCATTGGACCAGGTACGCCCCGGCGGCGTGGTGGCTTTTGTCACCAGCCGCTATACGATGGACGCCAAGGATTCCACCGTGCGCCGGTATCTGGCCCAGCGGGCCGAACTGCTGGGAGCCATTCGTCTGCCCAATGACGCTTTCAAAAAGAATGCCGGAACTGAGGTTGTTTCGGACATTCTCTTTCTGCAAAAACGGGACCGCCCGCTGGACATTGCGCCGGACTGGACCCAGGTGGGCCGGACCGAGGACGGCTTCACGGTCAACCAATATTTTCTGGACCACCCGGAGATGGTGTTAGGGCGGCCTACCGCTGAAAGCACCCAATATGGCAAGCAGGACTACACCGTGGCCCCCATCGAAGGGCTGGAGCTGGCCGACCAGCTGCACGATGCCGTGAAGTACATCCAGGGAACCTATCAGGAGGCCGCGCTGCCGGAGCTGGGCGAGGGCGAGGAGATCGACGAATCCCTCCCGGCTGACCCCAACGTGAAGAACTACTCCTACACGGTGGTGGACGGTGCGGTGTACTTCCGGGAAAACAGCCGCATGGTGCGCCCTGACTTGAATGCCACCGCCGAAGCCCGTGTCAAAGGGCTGGTAGGGCTGCGGGACTGTGTGCAGCGGCTCATCGACCTGGAAATGGACGCCGCCGCGCCGGAGGCCGCCATCCAGGGACAGATGGCCGAACTGAACCGGCTCTATGACGATTTTTCCGCCAAGTATGGCCTTATCAACGACCGGGCCAACCGGCTGGCCTTTGCCGATGACAGCAGCTACTATCTGCTCTGCGCCCTGGAGGTGCTGGACGAGGATGGGAAGCTGGAACGCAAGGCGGATATGTTTTCAAAACGGACCATCAAACCCCATGAAGCCGTCACCACGGTGGACACGGCCAGCGAAGCACTTGCGGTATCCATTTCGGAGAAAGCCTGTGTGGATATGGCTTACATGGAGCAACTGACCGGCAAGACCAGTGAGGAGCTGGCCGCTGAACTGCAAGGCGTCATTTTCCGCGTTCCCGGCCAGGCCGAGCCGGATGGGCGGCCCCACTATGTCACGTCGGACGAGTACCTGTCCGGCAACGTGCGCCGGAAGCTGCGTCAGGCACAGCGGGTAGCCGAAACCGACCCGTCCTTTGCGGTCAACGTGGAGGCACTGACCGCCGCCCAGCCCAAGGACCTGGACGCTTCCGAGATCGAGGTGCGGCTGGGGGCAACGTGGATCGACAAGGAGTATATCCAGCAATTCATGTACGAGACCTTTGACACGCCCTTTTACCTTCAGCGCAGCATTGAGGTCCACTATACCCCCTTTACGGCGGAATGGCAGATCTCCGGCAAGACTGCCGTTGGACAGAACAATGTGGCTGCTTATTCGACGTATGGAACCGAGCGGGCCAACGCCTATAAAATCCTGGAGGACAGCCTGAACCTGCGGGATGTGCGCATCTACGACACCGTGGAGGACGCAGACGGCAAGGAGCGCCGGGTGCTGAACGCCAAGGAGACTACCCTTGCCGCGCAAAAGCAGCAGGCTATTCGGGAGGCGTTCAAGGATTGGATTTGGCGCGACCCGGAGCGGCGGCAGGCATTGGTGCGCCAGTACAACGAGGAGATGAACAGCACCCGGCCCCGCGAGTATGACGGCAGCCATATTGTCTTTGGCGGCATGAACCCGTCCATCACCCTGCGGGAACACCAGAAAAACGCCATCGCCCATGTGCTGTACGGCGGCAACACGCTGCTGGCCCATGAGGTGGGTGCGGGCAAAACTTTTGAAATGGTTGGGGCCGCGATGGAGGCCAAACGGCTGGGCCTTTGCCAGAAATCTCTCTTTGTGGTGCCGAACCACTTGACCGAGCAGTGGGCGTCGGAGTTCCTGCGGCTCTACCCATCCGCCAACATCCTGGTGACAACGCGAAAAGATTTTGAGAAGCACAACCGCAAAAAATTTTGTGCCAGAGTCGCCACTGGCGATTACGATGCCATCATCATGGGTCACAGCCAGTTTGAGAAAATCCCCATCAGCAAGGAACGTCAGGAGCGGCTTTTGCAGGAACAGATCTGGGAGATCACCGAGGGTATCTCTGAGGTAGAGGCCAGCGGTGGGGAGCGTTTTACGGTCAAGCAGCTGGAACGCACCCGAAAGTCCCTGGAAGCCAGGCTGGAAAAGCTGCAAGCCGAGGAACGAAAAGATGACGTGGTGACGTTTGAGCAGTTGGGCGTTGACCGGCTGTTCGTGGATGAGGCCCACAACTATAAAAATCTGTTTCTTTACACCAAAATGCGCAATGTGGCGGGCCTCTCCACTACGGACGCGCAGAAATCCAGCGATATGTTCGCCAAGTGCCGCTATATGGACGAGCTGACGGGTGGCCGGGGCGTTGTCTTTGCCACCGGCACACCCGTGTCGAACAGTATGACCGAACTTTATACCATGCAGCGGTATCTCCAATATGACCGCCTGCAAGAGCTGGGCATGACCCACTTTGACTGCTGGGCCAGCCGCTTCGGGGAGACCTGCACCTCGCTGGAGCTTGCCCCTGAAGGAACCGGCTACCGGGCAAGAACAAGATTCAGCAAGTTTTTCAACCTGCCGGAGCTGATGAACCTGTTCAAAGAGGTGGCGGATATTAAGACCGCCGACCAGCTGCATCTGTCCACGCCGCAGGTGGAGTACCACAACGTCGTGGCCCAGCCCACCGAAATCCAGAAAGAGATGGTAGAGGCGCTCTCCGAGCGGGCGTCCCAGGTACACAGCGGTACGGTGGACCCGTCCCAGGACAATATGCTCAAGATCACCAGCGACGGGCGCAAGCTGGGTCTGGACCAGCGGATCATCAACCAGCTGCTGCCGGATGAGCCGGGCACCAAAGTCAACCAGTGTGTGGACAATATCATGCAAATCTGGCGGGACGGCGAGGCCGACAAGCTGACACAGCTGGTCTTTTGCGACATCTCTACGCCCCAGGCCCGGCCTGCCAAAAAGGCAGCGAAGGCGCTGGACAACCCAACGCTGCACGCATTGGAGGACGCGGTGCCGCTGCCAGAGCCGGAACCGGCCTTTACGGTGTATGAGGACATTCGACAAAAGCTCATTGCCAAGGGAGTGCCTGCCGAACAGATCGCCTTTATCCATGAGGCCAACACCGAGGTACGAAAAAAAGAGTTGTTCTCCAAGGTGCGCACCGGCCAGGTGCGGGTGCTGCTGGGCAGTACACAGACAATGGGCGCGGGTACCAACGTCCAGGACCGCCTGGTGGCACTGCATGACCTGGACTGCCCGTGGCGGCCTGGCGATCTGGCCCAGAGAAAGGGCCGCATTGAACGCCAGGGCAACCAGAACGAGACCGTCCATGTGTATCGCTACGTCACTGAGGGAACTTTCGATGCCTATCTCTGGCAGACAGTGGAGAACAAGCAGCGGTTTATCAGTCAGATTATGACTTCCAAATCTCCGGTGCGAAGCTGTGATGACGTGGACGAAACGGCGTTGTCATTTGCCGAGATCAAGGCTTTGTGCGCAGGCGACCCGCGCATCAAGGAACGCATGGACCTGGATGTGGACGTGGCACGGTTGAAATTGATGAAGGCCGACCACCAAAGCAAGCAATACCACTTGGAGGACCAGCTGCTCAAAACCTTCCCTGAGGAAATCGAAAAAAACAAGGGTTTTATCACCGGGCTGGAAGCGGATATGAAAACGCTGGCGGAACACCCGCACCCGGAGGACGGCTTTGCGGGCATGGAAGTCCGGGGCGATACCCTGACGGACAAAGAGAACGCCGGTGCGGCGCTTTTGGATGCCTGCAAGGAGGTCAAAGGCTCCGACCCGGTATCGGTGGGTAGTTACCGGGGCTTTGCTATGTCGGTGTCGTTTGACGCTTTCCGGCAGGAATATATGCTCCTGCTGAAAGGCGAGATGACCCACCGGACGGCCTTGGGCACCGACCCACGCGGCAACCTCACCCGTATTGACAACGCCCTTGCCCAGATGCCCCAGCGGCTGGAGGCGGTGAAAAATCAGCTGGACAACCTCTATCAGCAGCAGGCCGCCGCCAAGGCCGAGGTGGGGAAGCCCTTTGCCCAGGAGCAGGAGCTGCGGGACAAATCCGCCCGGCTGGCCGAGTTGGATGTGCTGCTGAATATTGACGGCCATAAGCGCCCCGCACCGGAGGCGGTGGTGGCTAAGAGCGGCCGTCCCTCGGTGCTGGAAGGGCTGAAACGCCCGGTGCCGCTGCGTAGCCCCGAAAAGAAACCCAAACACCATGAACAGGAGGTGCGATAACATGAACGCAGACAAAAATACGGCCCTCTATGAAAAGATGGCCGCCGAGCAGGACAAGTTCCGGGACTGGCTGAAAACCCAACCGCCGGAAGAAATTCTGAACCATGCCTATGAGTACGTTGTCCGTGAGGATATTTTGATGGCAATGGAGGAACTGGATCTGCCCCAAAGCCGGGCCGCCGCGCTGTTGGCGTCGCCGTCCCCGCTGGCCGATGTGTACAAGGAGTTTGCCGACCGGGAAACTTCCTACATGGATGTGGTGCGGGACAGCATCGAGCAGCGGGCCGAGGCAGCACTGGACACCCAGCGGGAACTGCCGCTCTACCGGCATGACGCCGCCCATGCCCGCGAACAGGGCGACCTGGATTTGTACCGGGCGTCCCGCCGCGCCAATATCGCCTGCAAGGAGGCCATTGAGACGGCGATTGCCGACAACTACCGGGACAACCGGCTGGACAGAGACGCGGTGCCCCAGGTGATCGAACAGTTCGGCTACACCCGCACTCTCTATGTGCTGGCAAACACCGTGCAGCAGAAAGATTGGGACGGACGGTTCAGCTCGGCCAACAAGACGTGGGCCAAGACTGTGGACATCCCGCCCAACCCGGACGGCTTCGGCGGCGAACGCAACCTGGACTTTGTGGTGGACAGCCATTCCGGCCTGGTCGATCTGTTTCTGACCCAGGCCCGGCAGGATTATCTGCGTCTCCAGCCGCTGACGCCGGAGGAAATCCAGGCCGAGGCCGCCCGGCTCTTGCAGGAGCTTCGCGTCCCGGATACCCCCAACAGCCCCCACGGCACCCATTACATGGCCCGCGTGTCGCCGGACTTTCTGGCCCGTGCAGGCACCCAGGCCCACGACCAGCTGATGAAATTGCTGCCGTTCCGCAGCCTGGCGATTACCGGGCTGGTGGACCGTCCCGGCACCTATGTCACCATCCTTGCCAGCGAGGATCGCAGTAAGGAGTTGCGCCAGCGCCGCCCCTCGGTCCGCCGTCAGCTGAAGCAGGAACCGCACCCCGCTGAAAAAGGCGAGAAAAAAGCGCCTGCCCGAAAAAAGACGGAGCCGGAGCGATGACCACCCCCAAGCGCAAGCGGGACGTGCAGCTGAACTTCCGGGTCTCGCCGGAGGAACTGGCGATGATCGAGCAGAAGATGGCCCAGCTGGGGACAAAGAACCGGGAAGCCTACCTGCGCAAGATGGCCCTGGACGGCTATGTGGTGCGCCTGGAACTGCCGGAGCTGAAGGAGCTGGTCTCCCTGATGCGCTATTCCAGCAACAATTTGAACCAGCTGACCCGCCGCGTGCATGAGACCGGGCGCATTTATGACGCCGACCTGGAAGATATATCCCAGCAGCAGGAGGCTTTGTGGGATGGGGTGCATAGGATATTAACTCAGCTGGCGAAGCTGTCGTGACAGGGGCATACGCCCTGGCTGTGAGGGAGGTCTGGCGTATGCGGGCTGCTGCGCCGGGCCTCCCTCCTTTTTCTTTGCCCGTATCGTTGCGTTTTGGCGGGGTGTGATTGATAATGGAGTCAGAAACGAGGTGATGGCTGATGCTGACGTTTGAAAATGTCTTGACTGTGTTTCGTGATTACCTGCGGCAAGACCCGGAGGAAGAAGTCCTTTCATGCAGGCGCGGCTACGTTCGGATAAGCTGGAACAGCGATTCCCGCTACTGTGTGGACGGCGTCCTCTGTCGAACCCCGGAGGAACTTTTTGATCTGTTGCTGCAAGATTACTGGGATTTCGAGCTGATCCGCCGGACGCATGGCCGCAGGGAGGCCACCGCAGCAGACGAAGAAGCCGTAGACGAACTGTGCCAGCCATACCTGGACTGGCGAAAGGAGGCGCAGAAATGAGAGCGTTACTGTTTATCTTGAGATTGATGATGAAAATTATCGCTGCGCCGGTAGTGCTGGCGCTGGCCTTGTTCACCTGGGTATGCTTCGGGCTGCTGTATGTGTCCAGCTTTATCTTCGGTCTGGCCTCCACCCTGGTGGCGCTACTGGGGATCGCAGTGCTTGTGACCTACTCACCGCAAAACGGCATCATCCTGTTGGTGATTGCCTTCCTGGTCAGCCCGGTGGGCCTGCCGATGGCCGCCGCCTGGCTGGTGGGCAAGGTGCAGGATCTGCGGTATGCCATCCAAGACGCAGTGTATGGCTGAATAGAAAACACAGGATTGCCGGGAGTAGTTGCCCGGCAATTTTTTTGACTTTACTTTCGCGCTAATTTCAGTGATGAGATTAGCATGAAAGTAAAGTCCACGCACATCAAAGGCATATAAAAAATCAGGGTGTCGGAGCATACAACTTCCTCCGACACCCTGATTTGGTTCAATTTTCTGGTGCAGGTTTTTGTACCGTTACATATTTTTGATGTTGGCTTCTGGGCTTATCTGGGATGGTCATTTGCAGCTGTCCATTGTCCAGCAGTGGACGCAAGTACCTCTTTGTAAATCCCTTTGTGTTTTTATACCCACAATGTTCCGCAATTTCAGCTTTCGAGCGCGGTTCTGCACAAAAGGCTAAAATCTGGTCTGTAAGTGTCACTTGGGTTCCCACTTGGGTTCCCACTTGGGTCCTCACTTGGGTCTCGTCCTGCGGCCCAACCTTTTCCACCGCAATCGGGGCCAGCGGAACCACGGTGCGGAACACATCGCCCTCGATAAATTCCGGGGTTCCACCGGAATAGAGCTTCGTGTATTTGTAAGTATTCCGCATCCCGGACCCCAGCTCGTCCGCCAGTCCAATCTCACGGAACACTTTGGAAATGGGCGGGTTCTTGGCATACGGCTCAAAGGAGGAAAGGTGCAGAGCGCCGTGCCCGTGGGAACGGTTGGCATTTTCGGTGTAGAGCCGGTTACGCTCAATTACGAATTTTGCCACATAGCCGCTGGAGTAATCCCGGTGCGCCAGGCTGTTGGAGAAAATTTCACGCAGGATGCGGTCTCTGGCGCTGACGCTCTGGAGGCCCTCCTGTACAAAGGGGTCGCTGAGGTGCTTTTGACCGAACGCAATCAGCCGGTCATAGGTCTCCAGAAGATTTGTGATGATGACATCCCGGTCGTCATAGCGATCCAGGTTTTCCACCCGGAAAATGGCGTCCGTTTTGTGCTGCGGCAATACGGACAGAATCGTGCTGTCCTTCCCGAACAGAAGAATCGCCGCAAGGGTAATGCCTTCGAGCTGCCTTTCGGGGTCTTTTAAGATCAGACCGGCGCTGCGCAGCAGTTCTTCGTCTGACATGGACTTCCACGGATGGTTGGCCGTGCGGCTGGTGGTCATGGCTCTGGCGCGCTCCATCAGGTCAGGGCGCAGGTCGTCCATCTGGAAGCGGGTCACTTTGTTTACAAAATAGCTGCCGCTTTTCCGGGCGTACAGCTGGTACACCATGTCGGAGTTGTCGGTTATATCAATATCTGCTTCGTGACTGCGGTCAAAAATGCGCCCGTGATGGCGGCAGACCTGGCTGCCGGACGGCACCTGAATGACCAGCAGCGTGCGGCCGTCTACGGTGCAGGCTTCCGGCTGCAAGTACAGAGGCGGATTGATTTTCTGCCCGTTGTTGATGGAAGTCACGAAGTCTTTTTTCATACGGTCAACCGCATCCGGGGCAACACCCAAAATCTCCCCGTTGTCTTTGACGCCCAGGAGAATGATTCCACCGTCCCGGTTGGAAAAAGAACAGACGGTATCGTAAACATCCTTTGTAATCTCGGTGGTGGATTTCTTAAACTCCACCCGGATGTTCTCGCCGTCCTCGATCAGCTTCAGAAGTTCGGCTTCTGTCATAGGAGCAACAGCCCCCTTTCGATGTGGATTTATACGTTCTTATTATACGGGATTTTTCACGCATTATCAAACCCATTCTGCGTGGGTATATAATTCTGAAATGGTTCTCTGTGATTCTGGAAAATGCCAGACAGTGTCTGGCGAATTAAGCTGCGATTCGGCATCACCTTTGATCAGTCAAATCAATTCAACAGACGGTGTCTGTTAAAAAGGAGGGGAAATCATGGCAACCACCCGCATCATACCACTGCACACTGGCAAGGGCCGCACGGTCGGCAAGGCGATCAGCGACATCATCGACTATGTAAAAAATCCAGACAAGACCGACCACGGCAGGCTCATCACCAGCTACCAGTGCGACAGCCGCGTGGCCGACGCCCAGTTCCTGCTGGACAAGCAGACCTATATGGCCCGCACCGGCCGTGTGCGCGGCAAGGATGACGTGATCGCCTACCACCTGCGGCAGTCCTTTGTGCCGGGCGAGATCACGCCGGAAGAAGCCAACCGGCTGGGCGTGGAGCTGGCCCGGCGTTTTACCAAAGGCAAGCACGCTTTCATCGTCTGTACCCACATCGACAAGGCTCACGTCCACAACCATATTATATGGAACTCCACTACGCTGGAGTGCGACCGCAAGTTCCGCAACTTTTGGGGCAGCACCCGTGCCGTCCACCGTCTGAGCGACACCATCTGCATCGAGAACGGCTACTCCATCGTAGAGGCTCCCAAACGGCGCGGCCAGAGCTACAACAAGTGGCTGGGTGATGCGGCGAAACCCTCCCACAAGGAGCAGCTGCGCCAGGCCATCGACCGGGCACTGGCAAGGAAACCGGCCAGCCTGGAGGAACTGCTGCGCCTGCTGGAACAGGACGGCTTCACCGTTCACCGGCGCGGCAAAACCATCTCCATCAGCGCGGAGGGCTGGGGCAACAACGTCCGCTTCGACAGGCTGGGTGACGGCTACACGCTGGACGATCTGCTGGCGGTCCTCTCCGGCCAGAAAGAGCATACGCCCCGCAAGAAAACCGCTGTGCAGGCCGCCCCGCCCAAGGTCAATCTGCTGGTGGACATCCAGTCAAAACTCAAGGCCGGGAAAGGTGCCGGGTATGCCTGCTGGGCCAAGGTGTTCAACCTCAAACAGATGGCCCAGACTCTCAACTACCTGTCCGAACACGGGCTGTTGGACTACGCCGATCTGGCAACTAAAACAGCAGAGGCAACAATTCGCTACAATGCGCTATCCAGCGAGATCAAGGCTGCCGAGAAGCGCATGGCTGAGATCGCCGTGCTGCGCACCCACATCGTCAACTACGCCAAGACCCGCGAGACCTATGTGGCCTACCGCAAGGCTGGGTATTCCCGGAAATTTTACGCGGAGCATGAGGATGAGATTCGGCTGCACCAGGCGGCCAAGGAAGCCTTCAACGAGCTGAACGTAAAGAAGCTGCCCACCATCAAGGAGCTTCAGACCGAGTACGCCCAGCTGTTGGTAGACAAGAAAAAGGCTTATGGCGAATACCGGCAGGCCCGCGCCGCTATGCGGGAGCTGCTGACGGTCAAGAACAATGTGGATCGGGTCCTGGCAATGGAGCAGACCGAACCGCAACAGAAAGAAAAAGACCACGGCCAGCGGTGAGCTGGTCGCGGTCAAAAGCGTTCGTAAGAACGCGCAGCCACAGATTGAAAATCTGTGTTCAAAGGGGGCTTGGGGGACTTCCCTCAACAAGCGCGTGGGGCTATCTGGATAGCCACAGGCATTGCTTGCCACTTTTGTTCGCAAACAATATCCGTATCCTTTACACGATGATTTACTTTTATTATCATAGTCGTAATAAGTATATAAACTACTTACATATAAGCACCTAAAATATGAAAGGGCTGATAAAATGATGACCTTTGAAAAGGTTTTAGAAGTATTCAACGATTACCTAAATAAAGATAGTGTTTTGGAGGTGGTGAACACTAAGCGAGGATACACCGTTATGATTTGGGATGAAAAAGATGAGCAATGGTTTGGTGTGGAACATTGCAAAGCCCCCGAGCTTTTACGGGATGCCTTACTTGATGGCTATCGTGATTTTTTAGAGCAACAACTTACTCATAACCGCAGGAGTTTAACCGAAACAGAAATCTTAGATATTCAAAACCGATGTGAACAGCTTTATGATTTGTGTGGAGAATAAAAAAATAACCTAAAAAGTGCGATAGCCTGTGTAGGTGTCGCACTTTTTTCAGTTGGCTTGGCTTACGAAAACAGCGTTAATTATTCCGCAGTTTCTCTTGCCTTTTTCAAGCCTTGAGCCGTAGCTTCCATCACGATAAGCTCCTTTTCTTCCATATCATTCAACAGTACATCAACTTGTTTGCGGCGATTGTTGTCGCCATCTTCATTGCATGGAAAAAAGAACTGGTCTACAGAGATGTCAAGCAAGGTAGTAATGAGATAAAATTTGTTAAGCCTTGGGTGCTGCCCCCTGTTCTCTATATACATAATAGAGCGTGGCGTAAGGTCTACCAGTTGGGCAAGATATTCCTGTGTCCACCCTTTTGCTTCCCGAGCTTTTTTTATCGCTATACCTAACGGCTTAAAATCAAGTTTTCTTTCATCTTGGTACATTTTAATATCATCCTATATCATTGTACATTTCGGGTGATGATATTTGAACGAAGTATGATTTTATGTTTAGTAGTGTATAATTTCGTATTAGTGGAGAGAAACTTGCTATTATTCGTCATTCCGTATATAATAATTATATACTCTTTGCGAAAGGAAGTTGATATTATGAATTACATTTCTGTGAAAGCCGCTTCTGAAAAATGGGGCATATCGGAAAGACGGATACAAAAATTATGTGAGGAAAATCGCATTGACGGAACTGAAAAATTTGGTCGTGCATGGATGATACCAAAAGATGCAGAAAAACCCGTTGATGGACGTATGAAAACAAGGAACAAACAGGAGGAGAATCATGGAATTTAATGAAAAGCTACAACAGCTTAGGACTGGAAAGAACTTAACGCAGGAACAACTTGCGGAGCAATTATATGTATCAAGAACAGCCATTTCAAAATGGGAAAGCGGAGTTTCCCAAACAAAAGGATATTAGAAACAATCCATGAAATACCTGCTTGCTAAACTATTGATATTCAAATTAGGAAAAAACAAACCTATGAATAGAGGCTTATTGGATTTAGAAATACAATAAGCCTCTAAAATTACCGTAAATCTTGACATATAAATGTCATGTTTATATGATAACATGAGAAACAAGGGAGTGAGTGCCTATATGAAAGAGAGTAGATTATTTAGAATTATTTATCATTTAATGGAAAACGGAAAATCTACCGCTCCAGAGTTGGCAGAAAAATTAGAAGTATCAGTAAGAACAATTTATAGGGATATTGATATTATTAGTAGTGCGGGTGTGCCTATATATGTGACAACGGGAAGAAACGGTGGCATACAGATAGCAGATAGTTTTGTTTTAGATAGGTTGCTTTTATCTGATAAAGAAAAAGAAGATATAATAACGGCATTAAAAAGTGTATCTATTGTGGATAATCATAACAGTGATACATTGTCAAAACTATCAGCGATTTTTAATACAAAAAGTGAAAACTGGCTTGAGGTTGATTTTTCACGCTGGGGGAATAAATCGCAAGATAATGCTATGTTTCAAAAGGTAAAGGAAGCAATCATATCACGCAAAATGCTTTGTATTGTTTATGTGAATACTCGTGGAGAAGTGATTGAAAGAGTTATCTGTCCACTCAAAATGGTGTATAAAGCGAAAAGCTGGTATATAAAAGCCTTTTGTATGAATAAGTCCGATTTCCGTATCTTTAAATTGACACGTATTATACAAGCAAGGAATATGGAAAAAATTTTTAATCCTATGGATTTTCCACAGGAAGAAAAAAAGGAAATGAAAGCAAATTGTGAAAATGTTATACTGCGTTTTCCTCAAGAAATGGCTTATCGGATTTATGATGAATTTGAAGTTGATGAAATCAATCAAGACGATAATGGTGATTTTATAATTTCCGCTACAATGCCTATAGATGAATGGCTGATTGGTTATCTGCTTTCTTTTGGTTCAAAGGTTTGTATCATAGAACCAAAGTATTTAAAAAAAATTGTCTACAATGAAGCAAAAAAAATATGCGAACAAAATAAACCATGACATATGTTGTCAAGGTTATTGTGATATAATACAGATGAAAAAGTATTAAGGGGTGAACTATTTATGAATGAAACATTTATGAACTTAACGCTGGATAATCTGGACACAGAACATATATGTTGTGCAATTTCGGATAAAAAACATCAAGTTGGAGTATCAGTAAAAAAACAATGGCTTAAGGAACGAATTGAAGAAGGTCATGTTTTCCGTAAACTTGATAAAAAAGGAAAAGTATTTATTGAATATGCTCCGATAGAAACAGCATGGGTTCCTGTTTCTGGAGAAAACTATCTGTATATTTACTGCCTTTGGGTATCTGGCTCTTTTAAGGGAAAAGGATATGCAAAATCTTTACTTGAATATTGTATTCATGACGCAAAGGAAACTGGGAAATCAGGTGTATGCGTTCTCAGCTCAAAAAAGAAAAAGCCTTTTTTATCTGATAAGAAGTTTTTTCTGAAATATGGTTTTGAAGTGGCAGATACGGCTGGGAATGATTATGAGTTATTATCATTGTCTTTTGATGGGAATAAGCCTTGTTTTTCTGAAAACGCAAAAAAAATGACAATAGACCAAAAGGAGCTGACAATCTATTATGGATTACAGTGTCCATATATTCCTAAGTGCATTGAACAAGTACAGGAATACTGTAATAAAAATAATATACCATTAAATCTAATTGCTGTAGATACTTTAGAAAAAGCTAAAAATGTTCCTTGCATTTTCAATAATTGGGCGGTATTTTATAATGGTGATTTTGTGACTAATCATCTTTTGAATGAAACTTTTTTGAAAAAGAAATTTCAATTATAAAGGTATAGTTTATGCACTTAAAAAAGGTGAAAGGGATTTTATCTTCATCAAATGGAATGAACCTATATCGAGGTTGTACTCACGGCTGTATATATTGTGACTCAAGAAGCAAATGTTACCACATGGAACATGCTTTTGAAGATGTTGAAGTCAAAGAAAATGCTATTGTCCTTTTAGAAAATGCTTTAAAAAGGAAACGATTAAAATGTATGCTGAGTACGGGTTCTATGACAGACCCTTATATCCTTCTTGAAGATGAATTTAGTAGTGTCAGAAAAGCATTAGCGTTAGCATATAAGTACGGTTTTGGTTTTACTCTGATAACAAAATCTAATCGTGTATTAAAGGATTTAGATTTATTAAAGGCTATCAATGGCAAAACAAAATGTATAGTACAAATGACATTAACGACTTATGATGAGGATTTATGCAAAAAAATTGAACCAAATGTCAGCACAACAAAAGAAAGAGTTGAAGCTCTAAAAAAACTACATGATGCTGGTATTCCCACAGTTGTCTGGCTTTGCCCTATTCTTCCTTTTATCAATGATACGGAAGAAAATATTAAAGGGATTTTAAATTATTGTATTGAAGCAAAAGTTTATGGTGTTATCTGCTTTGGAATGGGACTAACGCTTCGTGAGGGAAATAGAGAATATTTTTATAGTCAGTTAGACAGATTATTTCCGTATTTGAAAGATAAATATGTACAAACTTATGGTATGCAGTATCAGATAAACAGTCCAAATAATGAACCATTGATGAAACTTTTTCATCAATTATGTGAAGATAACGGGATAGTACATGATAACAAAATTATCTTTGAATATTTAAGTAAATTTGAAGAAAAAAATAAAAATATTCAGTTGAGCTTATTTGATGAATTTCTTTAACAAATCCATTCGATAAAAATAGTAAATTATTTTCAGAGAGTTGGTAATACTATGACGTCATCCTCTTTCAAAAAGGTGGTTAGATTACAATTCAATGCTTTGATGATGAGAACAATAAAAGGTACATTGAAACAGAAACGGAAACAGCTAGCCAGATATTCAAAACATGAAATTTTGTTTTCTGAAATAAGCACATCACCATTGTATGAGCAAGGTACACTTGATACCTATTCTTGCAATATGACGGTATTTCGTGTACAGCATTTTATTTTCCGTGTTACTGATGAAAAAATCAGTACAGCCTTAAGTGGATTATCAGAAAGGCAGAGAGCGTTTATTCTTCTCTACTATTTCAGAGATATGAGCGATAGAGAAATATCCGAGTTGTATCATATATCCCGTTCTGCGGTAGGATATACACGAAATTGTGGTTTGAGAAAACTGGAAAAACTTATGAAAGAAAGGAGCTGAGCAACGTCAAAAGATTATGGTTATCCGTCTTTTGAACTGATTTGCAGAGCGTCCAATGGTGATAAAACGGCAATTCAAGAAATTCTAGATTTTTATGACGGTTATATATCAAAGCTCTGTCTGCGTCCGTTTTATCACGATAGTGGAAAGGTCAGCATGAGGGTAGACGAAGAATGGAAAGGAGATATTCACACCGCCATGCTAAAGGCAATCTTGAAGTTTGAAATCAAGATAAAATAGTTTTATAAAAGGCTACACCGCCGGAGTGATCCAGACGTGGTGGCGGTCGTAAGACATCAAGCCATGCCAGCTTTGCTGGCAAACGGCTGGTTCACTCTGACGGTGAGGCGAGCGTTAGCGAGCCATAAAGCCCCCGTTATCTAACAAGGGGGGCACAAGTAACTGGAAACTATATTCCGCAAGGCGTAAAAATCCTTTGTTTATGCGCTGTAACAGCATTTCCAAAGTGTGATTTAAAATGCGCCTGCTTTACCATATAAATGGAATACTGCATATCTGAGGACAGTTGATTTCATATTGACTGTCCTTTTTTCATGCAACGAAACGAAAGGACGAGTGATTTATGAATAATGATTTTATACAGGAACTGAAAGAAAAGCGTGAACGCTATGGCGTATCACAGTCAAGGCTGGCGGTTGCCTGCAGTATCAGCCGTGAATACTATAACCGCATTGAAAACGGCAAGACACAGCTCACAGAAGCCTTAAAAGAGGAACTAAAGAAACAGATAGAACGCTTCAATCCAGAAGAACCGCTGTTCCTGCTCATTGATTATTTCAGAGTGCGTTTCCCTACTACGGACGCATTGACAGTAATACAGAGTGTTATGCACCTTAAAGAGAAATATTTTCTCCATGAGGACTATGGGAAATACGGCTATGAGGAAAGTTATCTCTTGGGTGATATTCAGGTCATGGTTTCCCACAATGAAGTGTTGGGTGTTCTTATGGAAATGAAAGGAAAAGGCTGTCGTCAAATGGAAAGCTATCTGCTGGCGCAGGAGCGAAGCTGGTATGATTTTATGCTGGACTGTCTGACTGCCGGCGGTGTGGTGAAGCGTCTTGACCTTGCGGTCAATGACCGTGTGGGTATCTTAAATATACCAAAACTGATTGAAAAATGGGAACGTGGCGAAGCTGTTTCCCGTTTCCGTGGGGAGAAAGGCTACAAAGGCACACAGAAAAATGGTGATGATATTCCAGAGAGCACAGGAAATACCCTCTATATCGGGTCTACAAAAAGCGAACTGTATTTCTGTCTATATGAAAAAGACCATGAACAGTACCACAAGAACGGTACAGACATGGAAACGACAGAAATCAAGAACCGTTTCGAGATACGTCTGAAGAATGAACGAGCCTATCATGCCGTTGCGGATATGCTGACCTATTATGATGTGGAGCGCACCGCCTTTTCTATCATCAATCATTATGTCCGCTTTGTTGACCGTGAGAACGGCAAGCCTAAGAGCAAGTGGAAATTAAATGCTGACTGGGCGTGGTTCATTGGGGAGCATAGGGAAAAAATAAGGCTGACTACACAGCCAGAGCCGTTCACTCTGCAAAAGGCGTTGAATTGGCTACACAGACAAGTCGCTCCGACACTGAAAATGGTGGAAGAACTGGACAAACAGAATAATACCACCATACTCCGTGATATGCTGGATAATACGGTACTAAAGGAAAAACATAAACATTTGTTACTACTGGAAAAATCAAAGCCAGAGGACAGGATAGATACCGCCGTTTCATCAGAAAATGACGGTATTTTTTGATTTCACGCAACAAAACCGCTTCTTCCGTACAGATATGAGGTGAAAGAAGAAAATTAACGATTATGAGGTTAGCAGACGGATAGTTGCTGTACCGATAGGAAGTGAAAAGAAGAAAATTCATTAGAAATTGCCAGAAATATATCTCTCATTTGTATTGATGATAGAGAGAGGAAAATGTTTGAAAGTTGGCAGTAACCGCAGTCGCTGGGTAGCTGTTAAGTGAAGAAAGATTTTTTCGCTTTTACTTGGCAGAACACCACTTCTGCCCCTGTATGGTACGAAAAGAAAAAACTTCTGAAATCTGGAAGCAAAAGACACTTTCCATTCCCTATATGGAGCGGAAAGAGGAAATCCGGTCGAGGATTGCCTGTATCTTATCTGTCATTCGTACTAATAGCGGAAAAAGAAAAGATTGTTTTCAATTTTGGGTATCAATCTTCCCTCTGCATAGCGAGTGTTAAGCGTAAAGAGGTTTTCTTCTTTCAACTGTTCTTTGACAAGTGAATACAGCAGTCAGATACGTTAGACAGCCAGCGAGCCGTAACGGGCTGGTACGCCATGACCTTTTTCCGGCAAAGCGAGCGATACCATGCCAGCGTCCATAAAAGAGAGTTTGTCACTTCTCTTAGCCATGACCTGTGTTGTCTGATAATGATACTCCCGTACAGCCACAGCCTGAACGCTAGAAACGTCGCACGCAATGGGTACGGCTACATGAGAACCATGCAGAGGTGCAAGTCCTGTGGGCGTTGACAATCGCCGTCTGACTGCTTCAACAGTCCAAAACGAAAAGAGGTGATGTGTTATTGATAAAATGACAGAAAAAGAAGATACGGGAAATGCGACAGTCAAGAAGCGTCTGGCTTATGGAAAGACACGAATTATCATAAAAGAACATTTTTCAGAGCAAGGGAAAACGATTGACGAACTGTGGACAGATGTTCTTCTGGAAAAAGCAAAGCAGACAACAGCGTGAGAAAAAGGGGCAGAGATGAAAAATATATTGAATGAGGAAAAATGCCCGTGTTATACTTTATCTGCAAGCAGGTATTGTAAACATGGGTTGGTTATAGAGGAGGATAACTGACAATGAAACAACAGATTTACAATACTGCACTTTATCTTAGGCTGAGCCGTGATGATGAATTACAGGGGGAAAGCTCCAGTATCACGACACAGAGAAGTATGCTCCGCTCCTATGCCAGAGAACACCATTTGAACGTTATTGACGAGTACATAGATGACGGGTGGTCGGGAACAAACTTTGACAGACCGGATTTTCAGCGCATGATTGCAGATATTGAAGCCGGAAAAATCAACTGTGTAGTTACAAAAGACCTCTCCCGTCTTGGCAGAAATTACATTATGACGGGGCAGTACACGGAACTGTACTTCCCCAGCCATAATGTCCGCTACATAGCGGTTGACGACGGCGTGGACAGTGAAAAAGGCGAGAGCGAAATTGCACCGTTTAAGAACATCATCAATGAGTGGGTGGCACGAGATACCAGCCGTAAAGTAAAATCTGCCTTTAAGACAAAATTTGCAGAGGGCGCACACTATGGGGCATATGCTCCGATTGGCTACAAGAAGCACCCGGAAATCAAAGGGAAGATTATCCCAGATGATGAAACAAGGTGGATTGTGGAGAAGATATTTTCACTTGCCTATCAGGGCAACGGCGGGGCGAAAATCACAAAGACGCTGATTGAAGAAAAAGTACCCACTCCCTCTTGGATAAACTACCAGAGATACGGAACATTCGCACATATCTTCGCAAATGCGCCGGAGAGCAAGCGTTACACATGGACAATAGCACAGGTCAAGACGATACTGAAAAACGAAGTCTACATAGGAAACAGCGTGCATAACAAACAGTCTACTATCTCTTTCAAGAACAAGAAGAAAGTCCGCAAGCCGGAAAGTGAATGGTTCAGAGTGGAGAATACCCATGAAGCGATCATTGACAAGGACGTGTTCTACCGTGTGCAGGAGCTTATCAAGTCCAGACGCCGACAGAGAAAGAACAAGGAAACACAGATATTCGCCGGACTTGTCAAATGCGCTGACTGTGGCTGGTCTATGAGGTTTGGGACGAATACCGCCAACAAAACGCCTTACAGCTATTACGCTTGCAGTTTTTACGGGCAGTTTGGCAAAGGTTACTGTTCTATGCACTATATCCGCTATGACGTGCTGTATCAAGCGGTACTGGAAAGACTTCAATTCTGGGCGAGAGCCGTACAGCAGGACGAGGAAATGGTCTTGAAGAAGATACAGAAAGCTGGAAACGCACAGAGATTGCAGACAAAGAAAAAAGCAGAAACGGCACTGAAAAAGGCAGAGAGCCGACAAAAAGAAGTTGACCGCTTATTCCTTAAAATGTACGAGGACAGAGCCAGCGGAAAGATAACAGAGCGTAATTTCGTCATGTTATCCAGTAAATATCAGCAGGAACAGATAGAGCTGGAAGAACAGACAGCAAGCCTAAGTGAAGAAATACGAAAAATGGAACAAGAAATGATAGGCGCAGAGAAATGGGTGGAACTCATCAAAGAAAATGCAGTACCTAAGGAACTGACCGCTACACTGCTCAATACCATGATTGAGAAAATCCTAATCCATGCGCCGGAAATAGATGATAATGGCGAAAAGACACAAGAAATCGAGATATATTATCGCTTTATCGGAAAAATTGATTAAAAATCGGATTGATATTTTTAACTAAGGGAAACCGGCAAGGGTTACCCTAACATTGAGTCGCTCAAGTGTATTTCTAAATTCTTTTCTGTGACCATAGATGAACTGCTATCGGGCGAAGAACTGATTACACTTGCCGAAACTGAAAATCGTTCCAACTTGAAAAAAATTTACAGTTTCATTTATGGAATATTAGATATGATGGCGGTTACTTTTATACTTTTGCCGTTGTATGGTAACCTTGTTGACGGATATACTTATTCTGTCAATCTACTTTCATTTACAGACACTACCCCAATATATCTTGCAATCTATTGGATTGTTTTTATTGTTTTGATTGCACTTGGGATAGCGAAACTGATGTGTGTTTGTTTTGAAAAGGAATCATGGAGCAACATAATCACAAAATGCTCTCTCGTGCTGAGTACGCTTTTTATCTGCTTCTTCGCTGCGGCAAGACAACCCTATGTAACCGCCCTTATGTTTCTGCTATTTGTTGCTAAAATATTTGTCTGGATAAAGCAAACCCAAACAAAGTAAAATGCCATAAACCCTTTAAAATAGGCTCTGACACGATAAGTGTCGGAGCTTTTTTCGTGCTGACATCTATTGTGTCGGCATTGTGACGGTAGATTTCTTGGCTTCTATGCAATACTCGTGGATAATAAGATTGTGGTCAGCGAAAACAAGAACAGCAACCCACGGAAAGGAGAATCAAATATGGATTATATCATTGAAACAGAAAATCTTACGAAGCGATACGGAACAGCCACCGTTGTCGATAAGGTAAATCTTCATGTGCCAAAGGGCAAAATTTATGGTTTGCTCGGCAGAAACGGAGCAGGCAAAACCACAGCAATGAAAATGATGTTGCAGCTTGCTTTCCCAACGGAGGGAACGGTACGCTTGTTTGGCACAAACTATAAGGAAAATATCCATACCCTTTATAGCAAAGTAGGCTCTATTATCGAAACACCGGGATTTTACAGTAATTTAACAGGGTATGAGAATTTGCAAATTCTCGCTAAACTGCGAGGGGGAGTATCTAAAAGTGGAGTAGAAAAAGCTCTTGAAGTTGTGGGGCTGCATAAGGAGAAAAGAAAAGTCTTTTCCGATTATTCCCTCGGAATGAAGCAACGGCTTGGTATTGCCGCCGCCATTATGCACGAGCCGGAGCTTTTAATACTTGACGAACCGATTAACGGACTTGACCCCATTGGAATAGTTGAAATACGCTCATTTTTATCTGAACTTAGTCACAATCATGGCATTACCATTTTTATCTCAAGCCATGTTTTAAGCGAGATTGAACAGATAGCAGATATTATCGGCGTTATGCACGAGGGGCATTTAGTAGAGGAAGTGAATATATCCGAGCTTCACAAAAGGAATCGAAAATACATTCAATTTGATTTATCTGACAGTGAGATAGCCGGAAAGATTTTAGAAAACCACTACCACATGACGGATTTTACAGTGCAGGACGGTACGGTGAGAATTTATGACTTTAGCCAAAGTGTTGGAGAAATCAATCGAGAATTTGCACGAAATGGACTGCTCGTGACAAGGATAAATGATAGTGAGGAAAACTTAGAGGACTACTTTTCTAAACTGATTGGAGGTGGCGGTATTGCTTAATCTTATTTCTTGTGAATTATTAAAACTAAAGCGTTCAAAAATGGTGCTAATTAGTGTGGCAGGGGTATTATCTACCCCACTTTTGATGTTAATAGAAGCCTTGCAAACACATTTTGATAAGCCGGAGATTATCTTTACCTTGTCTGACATATACAGCGACAGTGTACTGTATATCATGCTGCTGGTAAACATTATGATATATGTGGCAATTGCAGCTTACTTGTTTAGCAGAGAGTACACAGAAAGCACCCTCAAAACCATATTGCCCATACCCATTTCAAGGACAAAACTATTAATTGGAAAATTTTGCACCCTGCTTCTTTGGATTGTTATGCTAACCCTTGTAACATGGGCAGGTATATTTATCGTTTGTGGGCTATATGACGCTGTCTTTACATTGGAGGGATATAGCTTACTAGTGGCAATAGTATGGCTCCCCAAGTTTTTGTTTGGCAGTATCCTGATGTTTTTAACAGTTTCTCCTTTTGTGTTTGTTGCTATGAAAACAAAAGGATTTGTCGCCCCGATGATTGGCTCTGCCGTGATTGTCATGGGAAGTGCCGCACTTTCAAATCAAGAATGGGGAGCGTTGTATCCGTGGACAGCCACCTATTTCTTGGTGCAGGGTAAACTTCAGAGTACCGGCTATCCTACACTGCTGTCTGTATCTATTATTATTCTTGTATCAGCAGTTGGTTTTCTTATGACCTTTCATCATTTTAAAAAGGAGGATTTGAAATAATGGTACTTGATTTTATAGAAATTTTAAAAGTTATTTTTCTTGGAATTGTTGAGGGTATTACTGAGTGGCTACCTATCAGCAGCACAGGACATATGATTCTTGTGGACGAATTTATCACACTTAATATGAGCGAAGCATTTAAAGAAATGTTTTTTGTTGTTATTCAACTTGGAGCTATACTCGCAGTGGTTGTAATGTTTTGGAACAAGATGTTTCCCTTTCAATTTAAGAACAAAGCACAGTCAATTGTTAAAAAGGATACTTTCTCGTTGTGGTTCAAGGTTGCGGTAGCTTGTGTACCGTCAGCTATTATGGGGATTCTATTTGATGATTATTTGGATGCTTACCTCCAAACCCCCATTGTGATTTCAATCATGTTAATCTTTTATGGTTTGTTATTCATTCTCATAGAAAATTGGAATAAAAAGCGTACTCCTACTACTATGGCACTTTCTGACATCAGCTATAAAACAGCAATCTTGATAGGGGCATTTCAAGTGTTATCACTTATACCCGGCACATCACGGTCGGGAGCAACGATTATAGGTGCTTTACTCATAGGAGTTTCACGAGTGGCAGCAGCAGAGTTTACTTTTTTCCTCGCAGTACCTACTATGCTTGGAGCAAGTGCTTTTAAGCTGTTAAAATTCGGGTTTGAATTTACAAGTGCAGAACTGCTCGCTCTTGTTCTCGGTATGGCTGTGGCATTTGCGGTATCTGTCTTAGTAATTAAATTCCTAATGAACTTTATCAAAAAACATGATTTTAAGGTGTTTGGTTGGTATCGAATTGTGCTTGGTATACTTGTTGTACTTATAAAATCTTAATAATGCGTTTTCTTTGTGCGCGAATAAAAATGCCAGTTGGTCCTTAAGATCAGCTGGCATTTTTGTTTCTGGGGATGGAAAACAACCCAGAGATTCTCGTTGTCGATCTCCTCCTGATTTTAGTTTGCATGGTGAATTTTGCAAATTGAATCTACAGGAGGTTAATAATGGGATTTAATTATGGATATGAGAAAAAGAAGTTTGATAGTAGATGGAAGCGTTTAGAAGTTGAGTATTGTGATGCAGGGATGAGCGAAGAACAGATTGCTGCCATGAAAGAATATGACTGGGCATGGTTTTGCAGTCAAAGGGTTTTTCAAAACCATACGCAACCAATACCTTGTGAACAATATGATGAAGTATGTGGTCAATCACAGCTGTTCCGAAAGTTTGCATCGTTATCTTATCAATGGGATGTTGATAAGATTGATCAAACGCGATATGGATGGTTGGCTTCGGTGGAAAACGAACAACTACTGTTGAGATTGAAGAAGCTGTCGAAGAAAGATTTGGAGCTATTGACATTACTTTTTGTGGATGGTTATCGTCAAATTGATGTAGCACGTCTTTGGCATTGTTCCAGAAGTGCTGTTGCACAAAGATTTAAAAAAATAAAAAAATTTTTGAATAACACTTAACAAATGAAGCGTATCAGTGCCTACCCATTGAGGGAAGAACATTCTCCCAATGTGGAGCTTGACAATTTCATAGACGGCATTTCCGGTACATAACCTATGTACGAGCGAATCAGGCACGCCGCGAAGATGGACAGCCCCAGGAGGTGATGAATAGGACTGTTCCGAGCGATCCACGTCAGCCTGATACCCGAAAGTGGCATTTCAGGGCGCGATGACTGCATAGGGGTTAAAGATACTTCCTCACGGCCTCCTAAAGACTTGGGGGGAACTCTGCGGCGCACGAGTAAAACGACGCTGTGGAGTTATGACAGCCGCGCCAGCGGAGACCGGAATGTCCCCATCGCCAGGGGTGCGTGGCAAATGTGGCGAGTAAATTTTTCAAAGTCAGATACCATGCGCTGGCAGCTTCGGTTGCCAGCGCATTCATGTGATTTTGAAAGCAACAACCACATCTTTGACAGAAAGGGGGACCACCTATGGAAAAATTGATTTCGCGGAAAGAGGCTGCCAAATTACTGGGGATTAGCATTGCCACTTTGGATGCAGCTCGAAACAGTGGGCTAATTTCCTATGTTCAGTATGTGCAAAATGGTTGCGTGTACTTTACAGATGCTGGCCTTCAGGAGTATATCGCAAAATGCACCCATCGTGCAAAGCCAGTGGAAAAAAGCGCTACATACCGCAAGCTGCGAAGTGTCCGAGCTTGAGCTGTTCCGTATCCTTGCTGGAACCTAATATGTCTGATAAAACAAAGGTACAGCGCTGGACATTATTCTTAGGAGGTGACGGAATTGGCAAAAAGAAAAAGGGCAATTCCTCAATATGGTACGGTCGTGCTTAACGGCATTGAATATTATAGAACCAGAGTCGAAGATTCGGATGGAAACAGAGTGGCGCTTTATGCAAAGACGCCCGAAAAGCTTTATGACAAGGAACTGGAGGCGTTAGAGCAGATTGACAGTACTACGTTTCGTCGAAGATCGCCTACGGTTGCTGAGTACTGTGAGAAGTGGCTGCTGATGCAGTCCGTCCATGTTCGGGCCACCACCTTGACAGATTATACCTCTAAGGTGCGGCGGCACATTATTGGAGGGCTGGGAGACAAGAGAATGGCTGATGTATCCCTGGATGACATCCAACTTGCCCTCGTACCTGTTTCCAAGAAGTCGGCTTCGGTTTATAAGTCTGTGGTGATTCTCTGCAAGTCCATTTTCCGGGCGGCCAAGGAGAGCCATGTGATTGACGAGGACCCGACCATATACCTGGATGCAAAGGGAGGAGTTCCCCAGGAAGAAAGACAGGCATTGACGGATGAACAGGTTGAGCGGCTTTTGGACACGATCCGGGATTTGCCGCCCTATGTATTTGTGATGATCGGTTTATATGCCGGTCTGCGCCGGGAAGAAATCCTGGCGCTGCAATGGGATTCTGTGTATCTGGATGCAGAGGCTCCGTACTTAACGGTACGGCGGGCATGGCACACAGAACATAACAGGCCGGTCATTCTTACCGAGCTAAAGACCAAAGCGGCACAAAGAAACATTCCTCTCCCGGTCTGTCTGGTTGAATGTCTGAAAGATGCAAAGAAAAAATCCACTTCGGATTATGTGATTGCCAATCGGGACGGTGATCCGCTATCCTATACACAGTTTAAGCGGCTGTGGCAGTATATTGTGACGCGGACTGCAAAGCCGAGAATGGCCAGAAAACTTGTGGACGGAAAGTATGTAAAATATATGCTTTACCCGAAACTTGGAGAAAAAGCCAGGAATAACGGCCATGTGGTATATAGCCTGGATTTTGAAGTGACACCGCATCAGCTGCGGCACACCTACATCACCAATCTGATTCATTCTTCGGTGGACCCCAAAACGGTACAATATTTGGCGGGCCATGAAAGCAGCAAAATCACGATGGACATTTACGCAAAGGTCAAATACAACAGGCCGGATGATCTTGTCAAAGCAATGGGCTGTGCCTTTGACTTATGGGACGCTGTGTAAGTTCCGAACAATTCAGAAAATGAAGTAAGAGCGAGACAAGGATGTCTCGCTCTTAGTTTTTCCTTGGCCGTATCTTTGATTCAATTTGAAATCTCTGATAAAAAGGAGGTGTAGATACATCACCACGCGAGAAAGGAAATTAATTATGGCAAAGAAGAAAAAAAACATACCTCAATATGGAACCGTCACACGAAAGGGTGTCCTGTATTACAGAACCCGGATTCTGGACGCAGACGGCAAGCAGGTGAGCTTGTATGGGACTACCTGCGAGGAACTGTACGATAAAGAGCAGGAGGCGAGACGCCAGGTAGCGGAGATCATCTTCCACCGGGAGCATCCTACTGTGGCCGAGTATTGTGAGAAGTGGCTGTTGATGCAATCCGCAAAAGTGTCGCCGGCTACACTGAAGGGCTACGCCTCCAATATGAAGAACTACATTATCAAGCCTTTGGGAGATATGTATATGGAGGAAGTAACAGCGGATGATATTCGTCTGGCGCTGATCCCATTGTCCAATAAGTCCGAGAGCCTGCACAATACGGTGAATATGCTCCTCAAGTGCATTTTTTACTCGGCAGAGCGGAGCCAGTTGCTGGAATACAATCCGTGTGAGGGGATTTCGGCAAAAGGAGGGAAACCGACCCAAAAGAAAGATTCGCTGACAGACCAGCAGGTGGAAGTGCTGCTGGAAACCGTCAAAGGACTTCCGCCGTATCTGTTTACCATGATCGGCTTATATGCCGGTCTGCGCCGAGAAGAAGCTCTCGCCTTGCAATGGGATTGTGTGTTCCTCGATGCACCCACTCCATATATCTCTGTGCGGCGCGCATGGCGATCAGAGCATAACAGACCGGTTATCTCTACAACGCTTAAGACGAAAGCAGCAAGAAGGGATATTCCCATTCCCAAATGCCTTGTGAATTGTCTGCGGGAAGCCAAGGCTGCCTCCAAATCGGAATATGTGATTGCCGATAGTGAGGGACAGCCCTTGTCATATTCGCAGTTCAAACGTGTCTGGCAGTACATCGTTGTTCGGTCTACCAAGGAGCGTACCTATTATAAGTATGTGAACGGACAGAGCATCAAGTACACTGTTCAGCCGAGTCTGGGAGGACATCAGAAAAACAATCCCAACATTGTGTATAGCCTGGACTTCGATGTGACACCGCACCTGCTGCGGCATACCTACATCACCAATCTTCTGTATGCAGGTGTTGACCCCAAGACGGTCCAGTACCTTGCCGGACATGAGAACAGCAAGACAACTATGGACATCTATGCAAGAGTAAAGTATAATAAACCAGAACAGCTATTCGATGTAGTAAATTCTGCATTTCATCAAGCTGTCCCCTCGTAAAAGTGGCCTGTTTTTTGGTTAAGGAATAGGACAACCGAGGGGCCGAGGCTCAAAAAAGCCCGGAATATCAAGGAAAATCATCGCTCAGACGATTGAAATACGGTCTCAAAGCAGCTCGTAGAGCTCCACAGTTCTCCAAACGTTAATCAGACGAAATTTTTATGGGGATGTTGTGCGGACTGGTTCATTCCAGCCGGGCAGCAGCCCCTTTCTTATACCAATCTTTACCAATCTCATTTTCAGACGATCTTTCTGATAGGTTCCATATTTGAAAACATAGATTTTAACCGTAGAAATTGAAGGTTCATTACGGTTATAGCAAGAAAATCTGCGGTCCAGCCGTGGAAATCAGAAAATGAATACGGTTCCAGTATTCGATAAGCAAGTCTAAACCGTATAAACTATCAAAATCATACGGTCTGAATATTCAATAAGCAAATCTAAACCGTACAGATCACTGAAATCATACGGTTCTACATTCATAAATTTATTCCCAACCGTACATGCAATAATATGAAAGTATGATTATAAAAGAGAAAGGGAAATCATATGGAAGGACTTAAAAAACTGTTGTTAAAGGAACAAAACAGGCTGGAAGAGATCCTCAAAAAGACCAAAGCGCAGCTAAAAGCTGCTCCACAAGGGAGTTTGCGTCTGTCCAGCAGCAAGAACTGGGTGCAGTATTATCATTGTATTCCTGGCGGGAAGAAAAACGGCGTTTATATTCCCAAAAGAAATGAGGAATTGGCCTATCAGCTTGCTCAGAAGGGTTATGACGAAAAAGTGCAAAAATTGGTCGAGAAAAGATTATCGCAGATTAAAAAGATCACGAAAGATTATACAGATGAAGAAATCGAAAGAATCTTTTTGGATGAGCATAAGGAAAGAAAAAAGCTGATCCGGCCGGTGGAGCCTACGTGGGAAAAGCAGTTGGAGAGATGGGCGTTAAGAGAGTATAAGAAAAAGGAATTTCAGGAAGGAACTCCTGTTATTTTGACGGAACGGGGTGAGCGTGTGCGATCAAAATCAGAAAAGATTTTGGCAGATTATTTCCATCGGAACGGAATCCCATACAAATATGAGTGTCCATTATTGTTGAAAGGCTTTGGTATTGTTCATCCAGATTTTACTTTCTTTTCCAGGAAGACAAGGCAGGAAATCTACTGGGAGCATGACGGCAGGATGGATGACCCAGTATATGCCAGGAATGCGGTCAGGAAGATTCATGCATATGAAGAAAACGATATCTATCCCGGAGAGCGTTTGATCCTGACATTTGAGACGGAAAAGATTGTTTTAGATACGAAGCTGATAGAGAAGTTGATCCGCAGATATCTGTCTGAGTGAAAATTACATATCCTTATAAATTCCTTAGAATCATCCTTTATGCTGATCTTGTAAAGCAGATAAGGAGGACTTTATATGGAACAAGATATTGTAGTGATCAAAAACTTATCGAAGGAATTTAAGGGGCAGAAAGTGTTAAGGGAAGTCTCTATGAAAATTCCGGAACATTGTGTATATGGGCTTCTGGGGCCAAATGGAGCAGGAAAATCCACCTTGCTTAAAAGCATCACAGGTCTTTTGAAACCTACATCCGGCGCCGTCTTTTTCCAAGGGCACAGGTGGACCAGGGAAGATTTGTCTCAAATTGGCGCGCTGATCGAAACGCCGCCGATCTATGAGAACCTGACGGCGTGGGAGAATCTAAAAGTGCGGGCCCTTCTCCTTGGAATTGACGACGAGAGGATCCAGGAGGTGCTTTCCCTGATCGACCTTGGGGATACAGGAAAGAAAAAGGCAGGAGCCTTTTCCCTTGGAATGAAACAGAGACTTGGCATCGGCCTTACTCTTTTAAATCACCCGAAGCTGCTGGTGCTGGATGAACCGATCAACGGCCTGGATCCTCTGGGCATACAGCAACTGCGGGAATTGATCCGAAGTTTTCCAAAGAAAGGGATCACGGTGATCCTGTCCAGCCATATTTTAAGCGAAATCCAGCAGACTGCGGACTATATCGGGATTATATCAGGCGGGCGTTTGGGATTTGAAGGAAAAGTGGATGAACAGGAGGACTTGGAGGCCTTGTTCATGGAAGTCACAGCAAAAGGGAGGAAAGACAGATGAAAACCTATTTTAGAGCAGAAATGTTAAAATACCGTCATACTTCTATGAAAGGGCTTGCCGTGGGTATGCCGCTGATCACAGTTTTTCTGGCAGCCTGGCTGACCCATCAGTTTTTCGCTGTAGACAGCTATAACTGGTGGTATATTGGGATGTATCCGGGATTTTTGGGGATTCTGTGCGGTCTGATCGGAGGAAAGGATAAAAGAAAGAAGAATCATACCATCTGGTCCCTGCCCTGTGCCATGGAGAAGATCTGGGATGGGAAAATCCTTGTTGGCGCTGTGATTTCTGGAGTTTCTGTGATCTGTGTCACAGTCTTTACCATTTTGGCCGGGGAACTGATGGAAAGTATCCTGCATATACAGTATCTGGCCAAGCCTTCTATTGGGGCGCAGATCCTGGCGGGTGTCCTGATGTGGCTGACGACTCTGTGGGAGATTCCCTTTTGTCTCTTTTTATCCCAGAAAATGAGCACATTTTTGATGCTGGTGATCCATGTGGGGCTTTATGCGGTTTTGGCGGCCGCGGTTTCTCTGACTTCCTGGTTTGCGTTAGTTCCAGGGGCGATCACCGCAAGACTGATGTGTCCGGTTCTGGGAGTGTTGCCCAATGGGCTGATCGCCCAGCCGGGATCGATGACTTATTCCGTCCAGATGACGGAAATGGGAAGCCTGTTTCTTGGAATTCCGGCGGCCCTGCTCTGGTTTGGGGTTCTGTGGTGGGGAAGCAGAAAGTGGTTCGGAAGGCAGGTGTCTTCCAAATGAAAGAAGTTTCTCGAAAGGAGGGCGGCTTTCCAATGGGGACCTTCATCCGCAGTATGAGGGCGGAGCTATTGAAGATGCGGCACACTTTTTTACTCCCCTTTTACGGAATGGTTCCCCTGGTGGGGAGTGTGATATTCTTGGCTTATTATAGGCTGGCAGAATGGAGTGAACCAAGCCGGATCAGCGGGTTTGCGGAGATGATCGGCATTGCGCTGCCCCTCCTGGTCAGTATTGTGTGTGCCGGGAATGTAGGATTGGAGGAAGGAAATCATTTTCAGGTTTTCTTGGGAAATTCTATGAAGAAGTGGAAGAACCTGGCAATAAAGTTTCTGGCCCTTTCTGGATTGGGGACTCTGGCAGTTGCCGGTGGAGTGGCATTGTTTGGACTTGGCAGCTATTTCCTGTTTGGAAAAGGAGAGATTCCAGCAGCTTTGTATCTGAAGCTGGCGGCGGTCTTGGCTCTGGGAAGTATTCCCTTATATTTGGAACATCTGTTTTTGAATCTTCAGTTTTCCAAAACGGTATCCCAGTGTGTGGGAGTAGGGCAGTTTCTATTATCTGCGCTGTTTTTGACCGGACTGGGAGAAGAAAGATGGATGTTTTTTCCATGTACATGGAGCGCCAGAGGGGGCATGTTGGTGTTAAACTGTGCATTTCGGCCAGAGGCGGGAAGAATTTACATAGAAGAAGCAAAAAGAGCGGGGATGATCTGCCTGTTGCTCTTGCTGCTGATCTGTGTGATAATCGGAATATGGTTTCATTATTATGAAGGAAGGCAGTGTAATGATTGAGATATTAGTGATCGATGATGACAGGGGAATCTTGGAGGTGATGCGAAAAGCGCTCTCAAGAGAAAATTATAGGGTGACCGCCTTAGACGATCCGCTTAAAGTAAACGAGAAAGATCTGGCAAGGTATCAGTTGATCCTTCTGGATGTGATGATGCCGGGCATAGATGGATTTGAATTATGCCGGAAGATCAGGGACCGGGTGGATTGTCCGATTCTTTTTCTGACCGCGAAGAATGAGGAAAAAGATGTGATGGAGGGACTGGGCATCGGGGGAGACGACTATATTACCAAGCCTTTTGGGATAGGAGAACTAAGAGCCAGAGTTGCCGCCCATATCCGGCGGGAAAATCGGGAGAAAAAGCACGCCATATCCATCGGTGAAGTACGCTTTCTCATGCAGGAGCGGAAAGTCTGCTGTCAGGAGCAGGAAATTGGATTTACAAAGGCTGAGTATGACATTTGCGAATATCTGGCTTTGAACCGGAATCAGGTGTTTTCCAAGGAACGCATCTTGGAGCATGTGTTTGGATTTGACGGAGAAAGCAGCAGTTCGGCGATCACAGAGCATATCAAAAATATCAGGGCAAAATTCCAGAAATTTGGGATCAATCCTATAGAGACAGTGTGGGGGATCGGATACCGATGGAAATAAAGAGAATCAAAAAAAGAAAACAAAAAACCTTGGCAGGGCTGTTCCTGAAATTTGCTGTTTTATTCTGTGTGACGACAATTCTGATCGCTGTGGGCTGTACCGCCGCGCTGATCGGCAGTGTATATACCGGAGCCGCGCTGCCGGCCAATTACGCGGAAACACAGTTGACGGAACATACGCGGGACATTAAAGGGGCGGGGGAATCGGTGGAAGAATGGATTCCCCAGGGCTGTACTTACGGCATCTACAGCCCCAGTGGAGAGTGGAAATCCGGAAGCTTTACGGAGGATGAGAGGGAAGAAGCCTGGAGGCAATATCAAGAAGAAAGTATCTACGCGCCATCGGGAGCTTATTACCGTTTTATCGAGCAGGAAAGCGGAGATGTCTGTATTGTCCAATATGGTCTGTATGTCAGATATGCCTGGGAACCGCTGAACGGCAGATTACCGTCTCCAGAGGCTATGTCTCTGGTACTGACTGCCGCTTTATTTATCCTGAACGCGGTTCTTCTTTCCAGGCATTTTGCCAAGAGACTGAACCAAAGACTGGGAGATCTTCGCAAGATTACCGATAAGATCGGGGATCATGATCTGGAATTTGAGACAAAACCATCCGATATCAAAGAGATCGATGGGGTCATGACGTCCCTCTCCCAAATGAAAGACGCTCTGAAAACCTCTTTGGAAACACAGTGGGAAATGGAACAGCAGAAACAGGAACAACTGACTGCACTGGCCCATGACATCAAAACGCCCCTTACGGTCATCCAGGGGAATGCGGAGCTTCTGGCAGAGGATCAGCTTTCACCGGAAAGTAAAGAGTGCGCGGATTATATTCTGGCCAATGTAAGAGACATTGAGCAATACTTGGAAGATATGAAACAGGTGCTGTATGGAAATGGGAAAGAGTATCGGGCGGAAAAGATTTCCTGCGCAGAACTGGGGGAGGAACTGCGCAGGGCGGCGGAGCAGATCGCCGCGGCAGATAAAATCCCGGTGCATTATGAGGCGGAAGAGTTACAGGGAGATCTTATCTGCTGTCCGGAATGTCTCTTAAGGGCCTGGAAGAATATCTTGAGCAACGCAGGGGAATACACAGATAAAAGCCGGGGGATCCGGGTACGGCTGGGACAGTGCGAGCGGGAAGGAAAAGAATATATGACCGTCGCTGTCCAGGACAATGGACCTGGATTTTCCCCAAAGGATCTGGAATACGCGGATCAGGAATTCTACAGCGGAGACGACAGCCGCCATAACAGGAAGCACCAGGGACTGGGACTTGCCATCGCGAAACGGTTTCTGGAAGAACAGGGCGGATTCCTGGAATTTGGCAATTATGAGAATGGGGCGGAAGTTGTTATGGGGATTATGTTAAACGTCATATCTATAAGTTGAGGATAATTAAAATTACGAAAATCAGTAGAGAGCTGTGATATACTATAACTAAAGCTCGAGATAAAGTGGCATATGGGAAGACGGCAGGCAAAGAGGTGATCAATATGGCCTACAGTGAGTTGGTAAAAAACTTTAATTCTATTCGCGATTACATGCGGGAGTTTTATGTCTATGGATTTAAGAGCAGAGAGGAATATACCAGGAAAAGCGCCCGTTCCTATGATAATGAACGCCGCCGTTTTGAAAGCTGGCTGGGTGACTATATGCAGTTCCGCAAGAGGACAGATGGAAAACGTGTTTTCATTTCTATAGATACTCGTGTATCAAGGCATAATCCTTTGTACAAAGCCTGGAAGACCAAGAGCTTTACAGATGGCGATATTACTCTTTATTTTATTATTTTTGATATTCTTTCTGATCCTGAGGTGAGGATGACAGTAAAGGAGCTGACTGAGCGTATAGATGGATACCTTTCTCAATTTCATGGTTCCAGAATGTTTGATGAGTCTACAGTAAGGAAAAAGCTAAAAGAATATGTTTCAGAAGGAATCATGATAGCAGAGAAAAAGGGAAAAACCATAGTCTATAGACGGGCACAGACGGGCTGTGAACTGAATCAAGATGTGCTCGACTTTTTTTCTGAAGTGGCGCCTTGTGGCGTTATAGGCTCATTTCTGCTTGATAAGATTCAGGAAAGAGAGTCTCATCTGTCATTTAAGCATCACTATATCACCGGGGCTCTGGACAGTGAAGTCCTTTGTGCTGTTTTTGAGGCCATGAGAGAAAAAAGAAGTATCATTCTTGAGAATGTGAATCACTATAAGGAGCGAATCACAGAAAACCGCGTGGTTCCTCTTCGAATTATGATCAGTGTGCAAAACGGCAGACAGTACCTGATGGCGTATTCTCATCGCTTTAAGCGGATAATGCCTTTCAGGACTGACAATATCATTTCCGTGAAGCCAGATGAGATCCGCGGACATTTTGATGAACTGCAGACAAAGCTGGATCAGATGCTTCCCCACATATGGGGCGTCAGCACACAAAGCCGGTCTGGGAAACCCATGGAACATGTCGAATTCACAGTACGATATGAAGACGGAGAGCGGCATATTCCAAAACGTTTAGAGCGGGAGAAACGAATCGGCACAGTTGAACACCTGGACGAACATACCAGCCGGTTTGCGGCAGATGTATATGATGCAAGCGAAATGATCCCTTGGATCCGTACGTTTATCTGCAGGATCGTCAGCCTCAGCATATCGAATAAGGAACTGGAAGACCAGTTTTGGGCGGACATCCGGTCGATGTATGTCCTTTACGGTTTGGAAAGCGGTGAAAGAAATGATTTTCAGTGAATTATACAGCACATACTATCATACAGTCGCGGCTGTGCTGGCAGAGGCCGTCAGCCATCCGCTAAGTAACGATGAGTTGAAAACGATCGTGGAATCTCAGGCCTTTGGAGAGAGCATTTTAAGCATTCCTTCAGCGCTCAAAGAAGAAAGGTGGAAGCTTCTAAAGCCAGACGGAACCACTCCTATCAAGAGGAAACCGGATATGCCGTTGACAACGCTTCAAAAAAGATGGCTGAAATCAATTGCCCAGGATTCCCGCCTCCGTCTGTTTGGAGAATTTGATCTAGATTTTCCAGACGTTGAACCGCTTTTTCTTCCTGAGGATATCTTGGTTTTTGACAGATATAATGACGGCGATGCTTATGAAGATGAGACTTACATAGCGAATTTTCGAATAATTCTCAACGCGGTCAGAAAGAAATATCCATTGTATATAGAAACAAAAAACCGGAGAGGGGAGGTCTTGGGCAGGACTATTTTTCCTGAAAGTCTGGAATATTCGGAGAAAGATGATAAATTCCGTCTGATCGGCGCTGGAGACCGTCGTGGAAACACGATCAATCTGGGAAGAATCGTGAACTGCAGACCTTCGGAAAAGATCTCTAAAAGCTGCGGCGGACAGCGGGGCACACGCAGACAACGCAGCGTTGTATTTGAGCTGAAGGATCGGAGGAATGCCCTGGAACGGGCGCTCCTGCATTTTGCTCACTTTCGGAAGCAGGCTGAGAAGATCGCGGACGACAGATATCAGATCACGGTATATTACGACAAGGAAGATGAAACAGAGATTGTGATCAGGGTGCTGTCGTTTGGACCGTTGATTCGGGTAACGGCGCCTCAGCATTTTATAGGATTGATAAAACAAAGATTGATGGATCAGAAAAGCTGCGGGCAGTAATGTTCGCAACTTTTTTTCCGTGATAGATCCCGCTGTGAAAAGTAGAATAGTATTGTGAAAGGAGATGAGACCATGTTTGAGATAAAAGGGAAAGTAAATACCGCTGTCTGCTATGCGAAGATTGTTGAGGAAGGCGCAGTTGAGCAGATCCGCAGAATGTGCGACTATGAGCTGACAGAAGGCAGCCAGATCAGGATCATGCCCGATGTACATGCCGGCAAAGGCTGCACAATCGGGACCACGATGACCGTGAAGGATAAAGTCTGCCCCAATATTGTGGGCGTTGATATTGGATGTGGAATGTATACGATAAAGTTGGCAGAACAGTTACTTGATTTCGAACGCATCGATGAGGCTTGTCATTTTATACCATCTGGTATGAATGTATGGGAGGGCAGGACAGAAAGATTTGATCTGTCTGGTCTGCGCTGCTATCGTTCTTTAAACGATACAAAGAGGCTGGAGCGTTCGCTTGGAACGCTGGGAGGCGGGAATCATTTTATTGAGGTGGATCAGGCTTCTGACGGATCTTATTATCTTGTGATCCATTCTGGCAGCCGGAATCTTGGAAAACAGGTGGCGGAAATATATCAGCAGCTTGCGATTGACCTTCATACTGGCAAAGAGAAGTATTTTCTCAGAAGAGAGGAGATTATCCGTACTTACAAGGCACAAGGAAGAAGTATGGAAATCCAGAATGCGCTGAAAGCTCTTGAAAAAGAATATACCGTAAAAAAGCCGGAAGTTCCCAGCGATCTCTGCTGGCTGTACGGTTCTCTTCTGGATGATTATCTCCATGACGTTGATATCTGCCAGCGTTTTGCCCGCAGAAACAGAGAAAGAATGGCAGAAATCATTTTGGAGAAAACAGGCATGAGTGCTGTGGAATCCTTCCATACGATCCATAATTACATTGATACGAAGGAAATGATCCTAAGAAAAGGGGCGATTGCGGCACACGCCGGTGAAAAAGTGCTGATTCCGATCAATATGCGCGATGGTTCTGTACTTGCCAGAGGAAAAGGGAATCCCGAGTGGAATTATTCTGCTCCCCATGGGGCGGGGAGGGTCATGTCCAGGACTATGGCAAAGCGTTCCCTGAACCTGGAGGATTATAAGGCGTCTATGGAAGGGATCTATACAACCTCTGTCAATGAAAATACCATCGATGAGGCGCCTATGGTTTATAAGTCTTTAGAGGATATTATCGATGTAATAAATGAGTCGGTTGATGTGACGGATATTATCAGACCGGTATACAATTTTAAGGCGGCGGAGGATGATTTGCCGTGGATGAAGAGAAAGGAGGGCAAACATGGAGAAACAGATCCGCGGTAAACTCCGGGAGATTGAAGAGACAGAAAATGTCAGGATCCTTCTTGCAGTGGAGTCGGGCAGCCGTGCCTGGGGCTTCGCTTCCCCTGACAGTGATTATGATGTCAGATTTATTTATGTTCGCCCGAAGAACGATTATCTTCGTCTGGAGACGATCAGAGATGTGATAGAACTGCCAATAGATGATGTTCTCGATATAAACGGCTGGGATCTGCAGAAGACGTTGAGGCTCTTGTATAAATCCAACCCAACGCTGTTTGAATGGTTTTCCTCCCCGATCGTATATGCACAGACGGAATTCGCGGATAAGTTCAGAAAAATTATGAATGAGTATTTTTCGACAAAGCGGGGGATCTATCACTACATCAATATGGCGGCCGGAAACTACCGGGAATATTTAAAGCGTGATATGGTAAAGGCAAAAAAATATTTTTATGTACTCAGGCCTGTCCTTGCCTGCCGCTGGATCATGGAGAAAGGTACGCCGCCTCCTATGCTATTTTCAGAACTAATGGACGCTGAATTGCCGAAGGAACTGGCGCGTGAAGTAGAAAAACTTCTTGATCTAAAAGTACATTCTCCTGAGATAAAGGAAATCCCACGGATAAACAAGATCAATGAATATCTGGACGTATCACTTTTCGAAATACAAGAAAAAGCGCAGACAATGGAAGAGGCAAAAACCATAGAGTGGACAGCGTTAAACGAATTATTTTTAGAAGAGATTTTATAAATCAATTTAGTCGCCTCGAAAAAATATGATTAAATTGATATTGAAACAGATAAAATACCATGCTATGGTGTATTTAAAGTGGAAATACACTGCCTATATATGGAATAGGGAGAAATAGAAATATGATCACAGGTGAATTGAAAAACAAAATTGACAGTTTGTGGGAAATTTTTTGGACAGGCGGGCTTACGAATCCTTTAGATGTTATTGAGCAGATGACATATTTGATGTTTATGAAGGATTTGGATGACATGGATAATCTTCGGGCAAGAGAAAGCGCAATGCTTGGTCTTCCCTATGAAAGTATCTTTGCCGAGGAAGTGACGATTGGAGAGCGTACAATTGCAGGGAATCAATTAAAATGGAGTGTTTTTCATGATTTCCCTGCTCAAAAAATGTATACGACAGTGCAGGAATGGGTGTTCCCATTTATCAAAGAGCTGCATGGAAATAAGGAAAGCGCTTATGCCAAATATATGGGGGACGCGATTTTTAAAATCCCCACACCATTGATCTTGGATAAGGTAGTCACTGCTATGGATGCAATCTATGATCAGATGGCACAGATGAAAGAAGCGGATACGCGAGGGGATGTTTATGAATATTTGTTGTCAAAGCTTGCGACAGCAGGTGTAAATGGACAGTTTCGGACCCCTAGACATATCATTCGTATGATGGTGGAATTGATGAAGCCAAAAGCAGATGATATGATCTGCGATCCAGCTTGCGGGACGTCCGGTTTCTTGGTTGCGGCGGGAGAATACCTGAAGGAAAACTGTAAAGAAGAAGTCTTTTTCGACCAGAAGAATAAGGAACATTATATGAATCATATGTTCCATGGTTATGATATGGATCGAACGATGCTCAGAATAGGAGCAATGAATATGATGACTCACGGCATTGAAAATCCATATATTGAATATCGGGACAGTCTTTCCGACCAGAATCCAGATCAGGAGAAATACAGCTTGATCCTGGCCAATCCTCCATTTAAGGGAAGCTTGGATTATGATACAGTGTCTCCAGATTTATTGAAGGTGTGTAAGACAAAGAAAACAGAGCTTTTATTTTTGGCTTTATTCATAAGAATGCTGAAAGTTGGAGGAAGATGTGCCTGCATTGTACCAGATGGTGTGTTGTTTGGGTCTTCTAAAGCCCACAAAGCAATCCGACAGGAATTGGTAGAGGGGAATTGTCTAGAAGCAGTCATCTCTATGCCTTCTGGCGTGTTTAAGCCATACGCCGGAGTCTCGACAGCAATTTTAGTTTTTACAAAGACGGGACATGGAGGTACAGATAAAGTCTGGTTTTATGATATGCAAGCAGACGGTTTCAGCCTGGATGATAAGCGGACTGCTGTGAAAGAAAATGATATCCCGGACATTATCCAGCGATATCGTAATCTGGAACAGGAGCTGGACAGGAAACGAACAGAGCAGTCTTTTTTTGTGGAAAAACGAGAGATTGCTGAGAATGACTATGATCTTTCGATCAATAAGTATAAAGAGATTGAGTATGTACCAGTGGAGTATCCGCCGACAGAGGAGATCTTGGAAGATTTGCGCAGTCTGGAAACAGAGATTGCAAAAAATCTAGAGGAATTGGAAGAGATGTTAAAGCGGGATAATAAAGTGTAAATTGATATTTGTGGGGATAGAGATGGAAAAAATGTTATTGAAAGACTGCTGTGAAATACTGGATTTTATGCGAGTGCCGATCACGGCAGCAGATAGACGAGAAGGGCCATATCCTTATTATGGAGCAAATGGGATACAAGATTATGTTGCGGATTATATCTTTGATGATGAACTTGTATTATTAGCAGAAGATGGGGGGAATTTTGGCTCTAAAACAAAACCGATTGCTTACCGAGTCTCCGGAAAGTGTTGGGTGAATAATCATGCTCATGTCTTAAAGCCTAAGGAAGGAGTGGATGTTGATTTTTTATGTTATTCCTTAATGTTTTACAACACAGATGGACTTGTTAATGGTGCAACAAGACAGAAGTTAACACAGGCGACAATGAGGAAGATGTTGATTCCAAATATTCCGCTTGAAAAGCAGGTGAAAATTGTAAATCAACTTAATAAAGTAGATGTAATAAAGCGTCTCTATCGGCAGCAACTTCAAAAATTAGACGACTTAATCAAAGCCCGATTTGTCGAGATGTTTGGGGATCCTGTGGACAACCCGTTCGGCTGGGAGAAACGGGCGCTCGGCAGAGTATGTGATGTTAGAGATGGCACACACGATTCGCCGGAGTATTATACGACAGGCTATCCCCTAGTGACTTCAAAAAATGTTACGAGTGGATATATTGATTTTTCAACATGTAATTTTATTTCTGAAGAAGCATACCATCAAATCAATGAAAGATCTAAGGTTGATTTTGGTGATATTATTATGCCTATGATTGGTACTGTAGGGAAACCTGTGATTGTGGATATAGAACAACCTACATTTGCAATAAAAAATGTGGCGTTGATAAAGTTCCCTGCACAAGTGCCCGTTTGTAATCTTTATATACGCTCATTGTTGGAATCGGATTATTTCGAAAGAGCAGTGATAAGCAAAGTACGTGGCGGGACACAGAAATTTATTGCGCTTGGTGATATTCGCAAATTAGAGATACCTATACCTAGTAATGATACACAGAATCAATTCGCCGCTTTCGTCACCCAAGTCGACAAATCGAAAGCTGTAATACAAAAAGCACTGGATAAAACCCAGCTTCTTTTTGATAGTCTGATGCAGGAATATTTTGGAGAGAGGTAAATATATGGGAAAAATGACAGTATTTCATGGTGGATATGAAGCGATTCCAAGGCCAGAAATCAGAATTGGGCGGAATACAAAAGATTTTGGCCCGGGGTTTTACTGTACAATTATTAAGGAGCAGGCACAGCGTTGGGCGCGGCGCTATGATACAAAGATTGTTTCTATTTATGATGTGCGCCTTGATATGGGATTAAAGATTAAAGATTTTCAGGAAATGTCAGAAGAGTGGCTGGATTTTATCATTGCCTGCCGAGGCGGAAAAGAGCATGATTATGATATTGTAATTGGAGCTATGGCGAATGATCAGATTTATAATTACATTTCTGATTATATTGAGGGAATAATTACGAGAGAGCAGTTTTGGTCATTAGCAAAATTTAAATATCCGACCCATCAGATTAATTTTTGCACAAATGCCGCTCTAAAATGTCTGGAATATCGAGGATATGAGGAGGTCAAATAATTATGAATCCAAACGGGAGAGAAGATCCGAAAGATAATGATTTGTTTTTTACCTGTAGCCTGATCGATTATATTGCCAGGCAGACTCATAATAAGAGATCAGATATCGTAGATGCATTAGGAAAAGAACGATTGAAGAAAATATATGATTTGGCAGACGTATACCATAGTGATAATATAGACCGGGTATGTCAGGATTTTATAGAGGAAGCGAATATCTCAGAAGGCCAGTTCGATAATGTGGGAGAGTGTACGTATTCAATTCCAACGTATTGGGATATTGGCAAAGTGTATAAAAGGTTAATAAAACAGGTGGCTAAGGAAAAGAAGATAGATATAATTGACGCAATGATAAAAGTTTACCACTCGATAGTGAGTGAAAAGATTGACGATTATAACAGCAGTTTTTACTATGAGAATCCGTCCTATATTTTCGAATGTTTTATGGAGAATAAAATTATTTAGAAAGTAATTATATGCAATTGCCAGAAGTTTGATATACTCCTAGTAAAAAAGGAGAAGATACGATGGAAGAAAAACTGGTCAGTATTTTAAACGAAATGGCAGAGTATCTCAGCATCGCCCAGATGAAAAAGCTACAGGAGGTATTGTTAAAAAATCTTGTAGAAAATGAGATTCAAAAAGAGAATATTACAAATGAAGAATATCTGAAAATCTTCCTGGAGGCGAAAAAGATTGAAGGCTGTTCCGAGCGTACACTAAAATATTATCAGACTACTATAGAACATTTGCTTTTACATACAGCAACACCAATACGAAGAATTACGACGGAAGAGTTGCGAAAATATCTTGTAGATTACCAAAAAATAAATCATTGCGGTAATGTTACGATTGATAATATTCGAAGAAATATATCCAGCTTTTTTTCATGGCTTGAGGAAGAGGATTTTATATTAAAAAGTCCCATGAGAAGAATCCATAAGATAAAGACAAAAACCGTCGTAAAGGAAATAATCTCTGATGAAAATATTGAAAAAATAAGAGACGGCTGCAAGGTTTTAAGAGACCGCGCTATGATCGACCTTCTTTATTCTACAGGTATTCGAGTAGGGGAATTGGTGAGCTTAAATATCGATAATGTAGATTTCGAACAACGGGAGTGCGTTGTGTTTGGGAAAGGGGATAAGGAAAGGCGAGTTTACTTTGATGCAAAAGCTAAAATACACTTAAAGGAATATATAGAAAGCCGTATGGATAATAATCCGGCGCTGTTTGTTACATTAGATGCGCCGCATGATCGCCTTAAGATCAGTGGGGTGGAAATTCGGCTAAGAGAACTTGGACGATCACTGAACTTGAATAAGATACATCCCCATAAATTTCGCAGAACGATGGCAACGAGGGCAATTGATAAAGGGATGCCAATTGAACAGGTACAGAAGATATTAGGACATTCTCAGATAGATACAACCATGCAGTATGCCATTGTGAATCAAAATAATGTGAAGACATCTCATCAAAAATATATTGCATAGGGAATATGCAGATTGATATTTGTGGGGATGAATAAATAATGGAATATGTTTTTCTAAAGGATGTCTGCTCGATTAATATGGGGCAGTCACCAAATTCAAGTACTTATAACGATGTTGGTGAGGGAATGCCTTTTTTTCAAGGAAATGCTGATTTTGGAGAGAAATATCCTGTGGCAAGAAAATGGTGTTCTAAACCGTTAAAGGTGGCTCAAAAAGAAGATATTCTTATTTCTGTCAGGGCACCAATTGGTGCGATGAATTATGCAGGAGAAGATTGTTGTATAGGACGTGGTCTAGCGGCATTAACACCCTGCAAAGAAAAGGTTCTACCAGAATACATATTTTGGCTACTAAAGGCAAAAAATGGAGAACTAAATAATAAGGGTACAGGCAGTACTTTCAAGGCGATAGGACGAAAAGAGCTAGAAGAAGTGCTGGTCCCTCATATTTGTATTGATGACCAGCGCAAATGTACAACAATTTTTGAAAAAATATGCGTTGTGAACCGGACAAAAAAATATCAACTTCAAAGATTAGACGACTTAATCAAAGCCCGATTTGTCGACATGTTTGGGGATTTTAAAGAGAATCCAGGGAAGTGGCCAGTTCGGAAATTTACTGAATTTGCTGAAATCGATGGAAATATGACTACCGATTATGAAAAATACGCAGACTACGTTCATATTGGTATTGATAGTATCGAGAAATGTACAGGAGAATTAAAGGGGTATCGGACAGTGCGAGAAGATGGTGTGATTAGCGGAAAGTATATTTTTACACCTCAACACATTATATACAGTAAAATTCGTCCTAATTTAAACAAAGTAGCGTTGCCATCTTTTGATGGGCTGTGTTCGGCAGATGCGTATCCCATACTACCTAATGCGAAAAATTGCAATCGTGTATTTCTTGCGGTTACCATGCGTTCTAACTACTTTTTGGATTACATTTTACAATTTAGTTCTCGTACAAATTTGCCGAAGGTTAATAGAAAAGAGATTGAGGGGTTTCGAATGCCCTTACCGCCATTAGCACTTCAAAACCAGTTTGCAGATTTCGTCGCCCGAGTCGACAAATCGAAACTTATGAATTTTTATACACAGTATAATTATATGGTGAAATAATACAAAGTAAGAGGTGATAGAAAATGACCAACTTTGATTTTTTAAAAAAAGAGCCGCAGTTTGACACATTTTCTAATGTGGCAGTTTCGGCGGAAAAAATTTTAAATATTGACGTTGAAGCCAGTGTCATTAACTGTCGCCGGGCTATGGAATTTGCGATCAAATGGATGTATTCCGTGGATAAATCGCTGGAAAGACCGTATCAGGACAAGCTGGTCAGCCTTATGAATACAGAAGACTTCCGAGATATCGTGGGGATTGATATCTGGCGGCGTTTGGATTTTATACGGAAAGTTGGAAACAGCGCGGCACATAATGGTAAGAAAATTTCTATGGATAAGGCGAAACTATGCCTGGAGAATCTCTATATCTTTCTGGACTTTGTCGCGTATTGCTATGGGGAACATTATGTGCCAGGGGAATTTCATAAGGAATATCTGGAGCAGCCGCAGAAGGCCTCTTTCATGACAATACCGCAGATATCGGAGATTGATCTGCAAGCTTTGATTAATGAGAATAAATCTTTGAAAGCAGAATTGACTGCAAGGCGGGAAGAACAACAGCAGACTTATGTAACAAAACCTTTAGATTTGACAGAATACGAAACCAGAAAAATCTATATAGATACTATGCTTACGGATGCGGGATGGATAGAAGGGGAGAATTGGATCAATGAAGTAGAGATTTCTGGTATGCCGAATAAGTCGGAAGTTGGGAAAGTGGACTATGTACTATATGACGATTCTCTGAAGCCGCTTGCGATCGTGGAGGCAAAACGAATCTGTGAAGATCCGGCAAAAGGACGCCAGCAGGCTAAATTATATGCGGATCTAATGGAACAGAAGTATGGGCGCAGACCAGTAATCTTCCTTACCAATGGATTTGAAACCAGGATTGATGACGGAAAATATCCAGAGAGAAAGACGGCTGCCATTTATTCAAAGAGGGATTTGGAAAAATGGTTTAATCTTCAGGCTATGCGAACAAGCCTGGAGCATATTTCTGTGAATAAAAATATTGCCGGAAGATACTATCAGGAAGGGGCTGTTAAGGCAGTATGCGACAGCTTTGGAAAGAAGAATCGGAGAAAAGCACTGTTGGTCATGGCCACGGGTTCTGGGAAAACCAGGACAGTTATTGCCCTCTGTGAAGTTTTGCTGCATTGCGGCTGGGTGAAAAATATTCTGTTTTTGGCAGATCGTAATTCCCTTGTGACACAGGCAAAGAGAAGTTTTGTGAATTTGCTGCCGGATTTATCTGTGACAAATCTTTGCGAAGAAAAGGATAATTATCAGGCCCACTGCGTATTTTCCACCTATCAAACGATGATCAACTGCATTGATTCTGTAGCAGATACGGAAGGGAAGCTATTTACCTGTGGACATTTTGATCTCGTGATCTGCGATGAGGCCCACCGGTCTATTTATAACAAATACAAGGATATTTTTACATATTTTGACGCACCCTTGGTTGGTCTTACAGCAACGCCTAAAGATGAAATTGATAAAAATACTTACAACGTGTTTGAATTGGAAAATGGAGTGCCTACCTATGGATATGATCTGGCGCAGGCCGTCAAAGACGGGTACCTGGTAGATTTTCTTTCCGTAGAGACAACTCTGAAGTTCGTGGAACAGGGGATCGTTTATGATGAGCTTTCAGAGGAAGATAAGGCGGAATATGAAGAAACCTTCCAGAATGAGGAAGGTGAACTTCCAGAGAAAATCAGTTCATCGGCGTTGAATTCTTGGATTTTTAACGAAGATACGATAAAGAAGGCTTTAAATACACTGATGGAGCAGGGGCTTAGGATTAATTATGGGGAGATGTTGGGAAAGACCATTATTTTTGCAAAAAATCACGATCATGCGGAAAAAATATTGGAGGTGTTTGGCAAAGAGTACCCGAATCTTCCCGGATATGCCAAGGTTATTGATAATTACATGACCTATGCCCAGAGTGCGATCGATGAGTTTTCAGATCCCCAAAAACTGCCCCAGATTGCGATTTCCGTAGACATGCTGGATACCGGAATTGATGTGCCGGAGGTTCTAAACCTGGTATTTTTTAAGAAAGTCATGAGTAAAGCGAAATTTTGGCAGATGATCGGAAGAGGAACCAGGCTTTGTCCGGGACTGCTGGATGGAGAGGATAAAACCAAGTTTTATATTTTTGATTTTTGTGGGAATTTTGAATTCTTTCGAATGAATAAAGGAAAAGCGACTGCAAACCAACTGGCTCTTCAGGGAGCGATTTTTAATTTGGAATTTCAGATGGCCTTTAAACTTCAGGACCTTCAATATCAAACGGACCGGCTGATTGCTTATCGCAATGCGCTGGTAGAAAAGTTGAGCGGTAAGGTAAGGCGCCTGAACCGAAAGAATTTTGCGGTGCGACAGCATTTGAAGTATGTAGAGTTGTATGCCAAAGAGGAAAACTACCAAACTTTGAATTATGAGGACACTTTACTTGTTCAGGAGGAACTGGCGCCCTTGATCCAGCCGGATGGGGACGAGGCAAGTGCGGTTCGTTTTGATGCGTTGCTCTATGGTTTGGAACTTGCTTATCTTGCGGGGAAAAAGTATGGGAAAGCAAGAAACGATCTATATAGGAAGGTAAAAGCGATTGCGAGTGTGGCAAACATTCCAGAGATTATGGTGCAGGGGGAGTTGATTGAGAAGATCCTTCATACAGATTATTTGGACAATGCAGGGATCGATGAGTTTGAGCATATACGAAAGAACCTGCGCGGTTTGATGAAATATATTCCGAAAACCGAGCATCGTTATGATACAAATTTTGAAGATGATATTCTGTCTATGGAATGGAAAGAATCAGAGTTGGATAATGACGAGTTAAAAAACTATAAAGCGAAAGCGGAATATTATGTAAGACAACATCAAGACCATATCGTTATCGCAAAATTGAAAAAGAATAAGCCTTTATCACAAAGCGATGTCGAAGCGCTGGAGGAGATTTTGTGGAGTGAATTAGGGACAAAAGAAGAGTACGAAGCAGAATATGGACAGAAGCCGCTGGGAGAATTTGTGCGCGAGATTGTGGGGTTAGATATGAATGCGGCAAAAGAAGCCTTTTCCGAATACTTGGAGAAGACGAATCTTGACAGCAGACAGATTTATTTCGTAAATCAAATTGTAGAGTATATTGTTCATAATGGAATCATGAAAGACTTATCTGTTCTGCAGGGGGCGCCCTTTACAGATCATGGAAGTATTGCGGAAATATTTACGGATATAAGTGTGTGGAACGGGATCCGAAAGGTGATCGATAGAATTAATGCGAATGCGGCGGCTTGACTAAATATTTAATAGCAAAGGATAAAGGATAATGAGAACAGAAGCGAACTTAGACCAATGGAAAGAATTATATCAGGCGGCAACAGAAATCAAAGAGCAGAAACCGTGGGAATTTCTCTGGGATCTGGATTTGATAGGGATACGAAATGGGGCAGAAGCGGATACGGTGTTCTTTAGTATCCTGGGTCGAGGCGGTGAGTGTTATGGGATTTCTGTCTATGAAGGATATGAAGGCCTGAATGATTTTCTGATGCTCTCGATGCAGGAGGCGCTGAATCTGACTCCTGAATATGCCATGTCACAGCAGAAGAATCTGACCTGCTATTGGGGAAATCGAGAGGAGCTGACAGAAAAGCAGAGAAAAGTCATTAAAGATCTGGGTTATAAATATCGCGGCAGGAACCAGTGGTTATACTTTCTGTCCTTCAAACCTGGATATAGACCCTGGCAGATGGATCGGGAAGAAGTGATTCGGATGACAGAACACCTGCGGGACCTGAAACTTGCCTTGGAATACTATAAACAAGCAGACGTTTCCGTTGACTTCGAGAATGGGAATATGTTCTGCTTTGAGTTTGGAGAAGGAAAGAAAACCTGGAATTTTGGAGAAAAACCGCTTCCTTTTACCATGTTTCGGTTTAAAAAATTGATCCTGACAGATGAAATTCTCTTGGAAGATCTGGCAGAGGCGGAAAAATGTGATGCAGTATTGGAAGCGGATGTGTGGGGAACAGGGGTCACTATTAAAGATAAAAAATATGAACGTCCTGCCAATCCACTGCTTTGTGTGATCGCAGAGGCAGAAAGCGGAATGATCATTACCTGCGAACTGCAGGAGCCGGATGATGATGCGGGGGTATCGATTGCGGATGAAATAATCGCGTTCATCTTTGAATATGGCGCGCCGAAAGAAATCCGTGTGTCTAATGTGATTTTAGAGGCAGGGCTGGAACACATTTGCGATGTGTGCGGGATTAAACTTCGAAGAGTGAAAAGGCTGAGAGCATTGGAAGAATTTCAAAAGGAAATGCAAAGGCAGATATTTTAGCAGAGAGGAAAAAACTATGTCGGAGATTAAATTATTTTCCGTCCGGGATGAAGTCCGTCAATTGAATTCATCAACGGCGGTTTTAGAGAAGGAATTACAAAATCTCATCGAACAAAACATGGAGATATTTTTTGGCGTCCGCTTTTTAAAAAGCGAATATGCAATTACGAATGGTCGGATGGACAGTATTGGTATTGACGAGAATAATTGCCCGGTCATTTTTGAGTATAAACGCAGCAGTAATGAAAATGTAATAAATCAGGGGCTGTTCTATCTGGATTGGCTTCTGGATCATAAGGCGGATTTCAAATTACTGGTGATTGAAAAGCTGGGAATGGAAGCCGCGGAACAGATTGACTGGTCTATCCCCTGTGTGATTTGTGTGGCGAATGATTTTACCAAGTATGATCTGCATGCAGTCAATCAGATGCAGAGAAATATCAAGCTGGTAAAATATCAAAAATATGACGGAGATTTGATGCTGTTTGAGCATTTAAACGCTCCGGTAGTAAAGAGTATTACAGAAACGGCGGATAGAGCAGAAAAGAAAAATTGTAATGAAAAAACACATTTGGAGAAACTGGAAACAGCGCAGGAATCGATTTGCGCTATCTATGAATCTATCTGCGATTATATAGAATCTCTGGGAGATGATATTGTACCGAATCAAGTAAAGTTATATTTGGCGTACAAAAAAGTGAAAAATTTTGTCTGTATTGAGATATACAGCAAGGAAATTCATTTGTTTTTAAAGCTAAACCCAGATACGGTAGGATTAGAACGAGGATTTACCAGGGATATGCGAAATATTGGTCATTATGGAACCGGAGATTTACAGATAACGATCAAATGCGCGGAAGATTTTGAAAAGGCGAAACCACTGATCGACCGGGCATACCGGGAGGCATAAACCCAGAGCAGACGTGATTGAAAAATATTCACCCCTCTCTTGACATCACAAAAAACGAGTGTTATATTACAAATAGAACAGGTGGTGATAATATGACACGGAAAAGAGATTATTACGATGTCCTGGGAGTCGGCAGGGATGCGGATCCGGGAGCAATTAAGAAAGCATATAGAAAATTAGCGAAGAAATACCATCCAGACACAAACGCGGGTGACAGTGAAGCGGAGAAAAAGTTTAAAGAAGTCACAGAAGCTTACAATGTGCTGAGTGATAAAGAAAAGAAAAAACTATATGATCAGTTCGGCCATGCGGCCTTTGATGGAAGTCAGGGACAGTGGAACGGTCAGGGACGATGGAGCGGTCAGAGCGGATATGCGGGCAGCCGCGGAAATGGCGGTTATCGGGAGTATCATTTTGAAGGCGGCAATATGGACGATCTGTTTAAAGATATTTTTGGCGATGCCTTTCATGATTCCCAATTCGATGGTTTTGGCGGCCAGGGATTCCATAGAGGATCTTTCTCCGGAGGCTTTGGAGGGAGAAGCTATCAGCAGAGGGGAGCAGATCTTCATGCGGATATCTCGGTCAGCTTTGATGAAGCCGCATTTGGGTGCGAGAAAGTAATCCATCTGGAAAACAGCGCTGATGGGAGTGTTCAGTCTTTACAGGTCAAGATCCCGGCAGGGATTGAGAGCGGCAAGACCGTCCGTTTGAGAGGGAAAGGTCAGCCAGGCGCGGGAGGCGGCCAGGCAGGAGATCTGCTGTTGAAAGTGACGGTGGGAGAGCGGCCCGGATTTCAGAGAAAGGGCATGGATCTGTATACTACGGTGCGGGTTCCATTTGCTACGGCGGCCCTTGGCGGGGAAGCCACAGTACAGACCATCTATGGAAACGTGCTGTGCAAGATCAAAGAAGGGACTCAGTCGGGAAGCAAGATCCGGCTGCGGGGAAAAGGAATCGTTTCCATGAAGGATCCGTCCGTACATGGGGATCAATATGTGACGGTGGAGGTTCAGGTACCCAGGAACCTGTCTCCAGAAGCAAGGCAGAAGCTCCAGGAATTTGAACAGCTCTGCGGAAGAGGAGGAAACTCCAGGGGAACTGCCAGCGCGGCATAAAGAATAGAGAAAACCGCTTCGGTATCAGGCATACCGAAGCGGTTTTCTTTGTTTTAGTCCGAATCTCTGTTTGTGTCAAGAGATACCATTGTATACTTAGGAGAGAAAATCTGCCACTTACCAGTCAATCCCTGCCACTTGGGTGAAAAGCGTTTACTTTTCGGTCAAGTTGTGGTTAGATAAGTCCAGGGAGAAGGAACGATGAAGATACGAGTAGAGATCCAGGATAATTTAACAGAAGAAGAGGTAGTCATCCGAGCCGGAAGTTTTAGCGAGACTGTTCAGCGAATCCAGAAGGCAGTAGCCGCTATAGAGGCAGGGGAGAAGAAACTGGCGCTTTTTAAAGGGGATACTGAGTATTATCTGGGGTTGGACGAGATTCTTTTCTTTGAAACAGAAGAAGGGAGTGTGTATGCTCACACCAGGAAAGAGACCTATCAGACCGGGAAGCGCCTTTATGAACTGGAAGAATCTCTTCCGGGATATTTTATGCGAGTGTCCAAATCCGCGATTTTGAATCTGCGGAAAATCTACGCAGTGACCAAAACACTGCCTTCATCCTGTATGGTAGAGTTCCAAGGTTCCCACAAACAAGTGTATGTGTCTAGATATTACTATAAGCCTTTAAGAGAAAGACTGGGAGAAAAGAGGTAGAGATCATGAAAAAAGAACGGATATTTTGGGGAGTATTTTTTATTTTAGCGGCAGTGTTTTTGATTGTGAGCGGACTAGGTATTTTTGAGGGAATCCATTTCTGGGATTTGATCCTGACTGTATTTTTCGCGGCATGGCTGATCAAGAGCATTGGACATAAAAGTATCACAGGAGTCTTGTTTTCCATTGCGTTTTTGTGTATCATCTATGCAGAACCTCTTGGGATCGAGGCGCTGGTGCCATGGCCGATCCTTGGCGCGGCGCTTTTGGGAAGTATAGGCTGCGGGATGTTGTTTCGGCCGGGGAAAAAGGATATGAGAGACTGGGATGGCCATCAGCCGGACAGCGGTTTCCATGATGGAAATGGGACCTGGACAACAGAGTCGGCAGAAGGACAATGGATGGAATTTATCACTTCTTTTTCCAGCAGTATCAAATATGTAAATTCCGATGATTTCCTTGGAGCAGATGTGAAATGCTCTTTTGGGGGAATAAAAATTTACCTTGATAATGCGCTGATCCAGAGAGGGAAGGCGGATATCAGACTGGATGCGGCATTTAGCAGCGTGAGTTTGTATGTGCCGAAGCACTGGAATGTGGTGAACAGAGTTGAGACAGTGTTCGCCGGAGTGAAAGAGAAAAACCAGGGCGGAAGTCCCGGCGGTCCAGTACTGAATCTAGAAGGGAAAGTGTGTTTCAGCATGGTGACAGTCGTCTATATTTAGGCGAAAGTCCGCGGGAGAATAGAACACAAAGGAGGAATTATGGCAGCGTTGTTTTTTGACATCGATGGAACTTTGATCAGTGAGCTTGACGGAAAGATTCCTGAGAGCGCGAAGGAAGCGATGCGAAGCGCCAGGGCAAATGGACATAAGCTATTTATCAATACAGGACGGACCTTTTGCAGTCTGCCTCCGGCCATCAAAGCCTTTGGTTTTGATGGCTTCTTGTGCGGCTGCGGGACTTATCTTGTTTATGAGGATCAGGTACTGTTGGAACATCCGATCCCCTTTGAGCGGGGAAAAGAGTTGATCGACGCTATGGAAAGCTGCAGCGTGGAAGGGTTTCTGGAAGGGACAGAAGATATTTATTTTTCCAGCCGGATTTATCGGTTTGAGCAGTTGGAAAGTTCCAGAAGATATATGGCGGGTTTGGGCCTTGGCAGGGAGAGCTGGATTGAAAAAAAAGATTTTCAGTACGATAAGATATTGGCATATATGGATGAGAAAAGTGAAAAGGAACGCTTTTTCCAAATGATCAGTGAAGATATGGAACCGATAGACAGAGGCGGGGGAATGTATGAATGTATTCAGAAAAAATTTTCTAAAGCCACAGCGATCCAGTTTATGAAGGATTATCTGGGACTGGATGAAGAATGCATCTATGTGGTGGGAGACAGTTCCAATGATCTGTCCATGTTTCGGTATGCCGCTCATGGGATTGCGATGGGGAAACACGATGCTGTCCTGGATCCTTATGTGGAGTATGTGACAGATACGGTGGAGAATGACGGAATTAAAAAAGCATTGGAATATTATCAGATGATTTTTTGACAGACAAGGTGTGATGATTTATGTGGAAGGAAATACCCTATTTTACCATAGAGGGGGCTTTTGGCGGGAATCAAGACTGGTTTACGAATATTGTGATGAATATGGGAGGCTGCGCCGCGGCGACGGCCTGCGACTGCTGCATATATTTTGCTAAATATCGAGATTTAGATCAGTTGTATCCTTTCGACAAGGATAATCTGTCGATTCGGGATTACCGGGAATTCAGCCAGATCATGAAGCCTTACATCCGCCCCAGAGTAGGAGGCGTGAAGAATCCGCAGTGGTTTATTGACGGATTTCAAAGGTATATCCGAGATGTCAATGACAGAAAAGGCTGTCAGATCCATGTGGATATGAGTGTGTTTGACGGAAGGAAGAGCGCCGCCGAAGCCAGAACCTTTATCATGGAACAGATCGATCAGGGGATGCCAGTCCCCTGTCTTCTTTTGCGGCATCAGGATGTGAAGCAGTTCAAGGATTATACTTGGCACTGGTTCCTGCTGGTAGGCTATGAGGACTTGGAAGAGGATCTTAAGATCAAGACGGCGACTTATGGGGAGGCGGAAATATTCTCTTTAAATGAAATGTGGGATACAGGATATGAGGAAAAAGGCGGACTGATCCGGCTTAAGTACTAAGTGGGGCCGGGGGATTTTTAAAAATCCCCCGGCCCAAATTGAAAATCCCCTGTCCCTTTTTGAATTCGCTATTTATGGGGAAGCCATATAAACGTATTTATGTTATCTTAACCATGGAGGTGGGCATATGGATCAGGGAAAAGTGGGGGAGTTTATTGCGCAGCTGCGAAAAGAAAAAGGACTTACACAGGCACAGCTTGGAGAACGGCTGGGAGTGACTAATAAGACAGTTTCACGCTGGGAAACCGGAGTTTCCCAAACAAAAGGATATTAAGAAACAACCTGTGTTTACCTGCTTGCAGAATACTGATGTATAAGAGAATGGCACTTGAAATATAGTGTCTTTTTCTATATCTAATAAATTTTCATTAGATAACTGAAAAAGAATGACTGTTCGTTTCTAGCGTGATATAATTTTTGTAAAAGAGAACGATAAATTAGAATTGTAAAGGAGATTTTATGAGAATAACTTCATTAGTTGAAAATACGACTAAGTCAGAACTTAAAACAAAACACGGACTTTCCTTATATATTGAAACGAAATCACATAAAATTCTATTTGATTTAGGTTCAGATAGCACATTATTTGAAAATGCTATGAAAAGAAATATAGATATTTCAAAAGTGGATACTGTTATTATTTCTCATGGGCATTTTGACCATGGAGGAGCATTGAAAAAATTTTTAGATATTAATTCTGTGGCAAATATCTATGTGCAAAAGGAAGCCTTTGAACCACATTACAGTAAAACCTTATTTCTTAAAATACCAGTTGGAATTGATAGTAAGCTTAAATCTAATAGGCAAATCAAACTATTGAATGGTAATTATAAAATTGATGAAGAATTATCGCTATTTACAGTAAGTAAAACAAATAAATTTTATTCTCCTGCCAATAATGCTCTTTATGATAAAAAGGGCAAAGATACTTTTGTACACGAACAAAACTTGATTATTTCAGAAAATAAAGTAGTAGTTATTATGGGGTGTGGGCATTCTGGTGTTGTAAATATCATGGAAGAAGCAGAGAAGTATCAACCACATTTTTGTATTGGTGGTTTTCATTTGTTCAACCCACTTACAAAGAAAACAGTATCAAAAGAATTGTTAAACAGTATTGCAATGGAATTACAAAAGTATAAAGATATTGAATTTTATACTTGTCATTGCACTGGTGAAAAGGCATATCATTATCTATCTCAACAAATGGATAATATGAATTATATGTCTTGCGGTGATGTTATTGAAATCTAAATATATATTTAATTTTATAAAAGATTATTCGATTTTTTAGAAATGTAATTACAACTCCCAGTTTGTGTGGAAGATACGCTCAAAATCTCGCAAACCGACGGAGTGATCCGTCCACGGTGGCGGTCGTAAGACATAGCGCCACGCCAGCAAAGCTGGCGAGGGGCTGGTTCACTTCGTCGGTTGGGCGAGCGTAGCGAGCCTTATAAGCCCCCGTTATCTAACAAGGGGGGCACAAAAAACAAGAAACACTATACACTAACAAGCGGAAAACGCTGTATTTATAAGGCAAAACCGCATTTTTACAGTAGTGATATAAATTGTACCTATATCACTATGAAAATTGAATAGTAAATATGAGAAAGACAGTTGATTTCAAAAAATAAGAAATTGATTGTCGTTTTCTTTTGCAGAAATTTAAGTGCATGCAATTATCAATTATGGTAGCTGTCGTAATTGCTGTCAGCTCAGTGTTTAACACTGATGGTGTGAAAGATTTACGGTTGTAGATGTTCAATAAGATTATTGGTGCTTAATTATTTTTTATTGTAGTGCTGATATGAGAATGTTATAATTGGGATATAAAACATACAAATAAATTTGCTGAAAAATGAGGTATCAAAATATGGAAAATGAATTACTGGAAAACTTAGGAAGACTTCACACAACTGAACTTGGCGTTATTAGAATTAAAAAGAACTTATCTTTGAATGTAGAAAATGTAATTGAATGGTGCAAAGAAAAAATTAGCCTTTCTAATGCGGAAATCACAAGAAAAGGAAAAAACTGGTATATAACGATTGATAATTGTATTATAACGGTAAATGCGTACAGTTATACCGTTATCACTGCTCACAAGGTAAAATGATAAATTTTTCTATAAAGGAATTAAACGCATTTGCAGTTATTGGGCAAGAAGTAGAACTGACTAATTATCAAAAAAAGAATATTCAGATTAGTACACAGTTTTGGAGAAAGTTTAACAGTAGTTTGAAAAAAGCGTATCTTTCACAATCGGGAAATTGGGTAAAATATGCTTTTATGGAAAGAAGAAATGGAAAACTTTATTATTTCTGTTCTATTCCCCAAAGAACCATTACCCCAGAGGGCTTTCTGTATAAAGAAATACCGTCTTATAAATATTTGGTTGTGGAGCATATTGGTGCTATGGATAAAATATATGAAACTTATGGCAAGATTTATCAAGAAATTATTCCTAGTACATCGTATATTCCTATAAAAGATATTATCCTACACTTTGAAAAATACGATTATCGTTTTCATTGGAATAGTGATAATTCAGTTATTGAAATTTGGATACCTATTCAAGATTAGAAACAATTTTATATCCATACACACAAAGCAGTTAGTCTTAGGATTGACTGCTTTTTCTATACAGATTTTTAATGACAGGCAATTATCAATTATGGTAGTTGCCTTTTTTGATTGGAGGAATTTAAAAATGAATGATAAAAACTTTATTGAAGAATTAAGACAAAAGCGTGAGGAATACGGAGTAACACAAACAAGGCTTGCTGTTGCCTGTGGTATCAGCCGTGAATATTACAACCGCATTGAAAAAGGGAAACAGCCATTGAATGACGAATTAAGAGAAGTCATAGAAAAACAGATTGAGCGTTTCAATCCGCAAGAACCACTATTCTTATTGATTGATTACTTTCGTGTCCGCTTTCCTACTACGGACGCATTGGCGATTATCCGTGATGTATTGCAACTGAAATCTGATTATATGCTTTATGAAGATTATGGAAAATACGGATATGAAAGCAAATATGTACTTGGCGACATCAATATCATGTGTTCCATGCAGGAGCATTTAGGTGTTTTATTGGAACTGAAAGGCAAAGGCTGTCGGCAAATGGAATGTTATCTGCTGGCACAGGAACGCTCATGGTATGACTTCATGCTGGATTGTATGACAGCTGGTGGTGTGATGAAACGGCTTGATTTGGCTATCAATGACCGAGCAGGAATATTGGATATTCCAAAGTTAAAGGAAAAATACAAGGCTGGCGAATGTGTTTCCTATTTTCGTATGCAGAAAGATTACAGCGGTACAGAAAAATGCGGTAGCGATTTACCAAAGAATACAGGAGAAACCTTATATCTCGGTTCAACAAGTAGCGAATTATATATGTGTGCTTATCAGAAAAATTATGAGCAGTATGTCAAGAATGGCACAGAAATTGAAGATACGGAGATTAAGAACCGTTTTGAAATACGCATGAAGAATGAACGAGCCTATTATGCGGTTGTAGATTTACTGACCTATCGGGACGCTGAACGCACCGCTTTTTCTATCATCAATCATTATGTCCGCTTTGTTGACAGAGAGGACGACAAGCCAAAAAGTCAATGGATAACAAATGATGATTGGGCATGGTTTGTAGGGGAAAACAGAGAGCCGATACGCTTAACCACAAAGCCAGAGCCTTACACTTTACAAAAAGCGTTGCATTGGCTACAAAGACAAGTTGCACCAACAATAAAAATGGTACAGGCATTAGACAGAGAAAATCATACAACGATACTGAAAGATATGATTGAGCAGGCAGAACTTAAAGACAAGCATAAACATTTATTACAATTAGAGAAATCAACCATAGAAGAACGTATAGATACCGCTGTTCCACAAGAGAATGACGGTATTTTTTAATGTAATTGAAAAATTTCAGATTTAGTCAGCAAAGAGCTGTTTTCATTCCCTATGTGAAGTGAAAGAAGAAAAATAAATTTTTTATCAAATCTGCAACAAAACGGCTACTTGCGTACAGATATGGTGCGAGAAAAGGAAATCTAAACTTTTTTTGAAAATAGGTCATTAAATCGGGTCTTGCTGTCCCTATATGATGTGAAAGGAGAAAAAAGTTTTGAAAAAATGACGGAAATTCGTGATTAGTGGACAGTGTTCTATGAAAAGAGGAAAAACATCATCATTTTGTATTCAAACAGGCATTAGCAGTTGAGTGTTGATGTGAAAAGATGAAAATACTTTGTTCTCAACTTAACAATTCATGGTTTCCGTTCCCTATATGGTGCAAAGAAAATATTTCATTCCATAGTTGGCAGTAACGGTGTTGTATGGGTAGTTAGGGTGTGAGAAGAAAAATAATCTTTTTCATCATCAACTTAGCAAAACGACAATTTCTGTCCCTATATGGTGTAAGAAAAGAAGTTAAAATTTTTCTATTTCAACTTAGCAAATGGACGTTTGCTATACAGATAGTAATGAAAAAGGAGAAAATCAACCGTTGATTGCCAAAATGAACCGTTCCATTTGTACTAATAATGGAAAAAGTTTTGGATTTTGGTTACGTTTCCCCTCTTTTCCGACGCGGTATATAGGAAAGACGATTTTCTTCTTTCAATCGTTCTTTTACAACTGAATAAAGCAATTCAATACGTTTGACAGACAGCGAGCCGTTGAAACAAATACGCCACGACCTTTCCCCTGCAAGAGCGAGCGAAAACCTATTGTGTTCCTGTAAAGGACTTGTCCTCTTTTATCGCCATGACCTGTGCTGTCAGATAATGATACTCCCGTACAGCCACAGCTTGAGCGTTCAGAACGTCGCACGCAATGGGTACGGCTACATAAGAACTATGCAGAGGTGGAACTCCTGTGGGCTATGACAAAAGCCGTTGAATTGCTTAGAAAGATTTTACAGAAAGGGGGTATGTGTTATTGATAATGCTGTAAAAACAATTCAAAAGAAAAATGGCAAGTGTGGCATTAGCAACAGAGGAAAGACAAAGATTGTAGTAAAAGAGCATTTTTCCGAAAAGGGCAAAACAATGGAAGAACTTCTAACTGATGTCATGCTGGAAAAAGCAAAGCAGACAATCGCATAAAATCGGTGCAGTTGTAAGAAATAGATTGAATGACAAAAAGTACCCGTGTTATACTTTACTTGCAAGCAGGTATTGTAAACACGGGTTAGTTATAAAGGAGGATAACTGACAATGAAACAACAGATTTACAATACTGCACTTTATCTTAGGTTAAGCCGAGATGATGAATTACAGGGCGAAAGTTCCAGCATTACTACACAAAGAAGTATGTTGCGTCTATATGCAAAAGAACATCATTTGAATGTCATTGATGAATATATTGATGACGGCTGGTCGGGAACAAATTTTGACAGACCGAGTTTTCAAAGAATGATTGAGGATATAGAGGCAGGAAAAATCAACTGTGTTGTAACGAAAGACCTTTCTCGTCTTGGCAGAAATTATATTATGACAGGACAATATACAGAATTGTATTTCCCTAGTCATAATGTCCGCTACATAGCGATTGATGACGGTGTAGACAGCGAAAAAGGCGAAAGTGAGATTGCACCATTTAAGAACATCATCAATGAATGGGTGGCAAGAGATACAAGCCGTAAAGTCAAATCAGCATTTAAGACAAAGTTTGCGGAGGGGGCTCATTACGGTGCTTATGCTCCGTTGGGATATAAGAAACACCCTGATATCAAAGGAAAACTGTTGATTGATGAGGAAACAAAATGGATTATTGAAAAAATCTTTTCCCTAGCCTATCAAGGTTATGGAAGTGCAAAAATCACAAAGCAGTTAAGAGTAGAAAAAGTTCCGACAGCGTCATGGCTGAATTTTACAAGGTATGGTACTTTTGCACATATCTTTGAGGGAAAACCCGAAAGTAAGCGTTATGAGTGGACGATTGCTCATGTCAAGGCGATATTGAAAAGTGAGGTTTATATCGGAAACAGTGTTCACAATATGCAGTCTACGGTATCGTTCAAGAGTAAAAAGAAAGTGCGTAAACCCGAAAGTGAATGGTTTCGAGTAGAAAACACTCACGAGCCGATTATTGACAAGGAAGTGTTCTATCGTGTGCAGGAGCAGATAAAATCAAGACGCAGACAGACAAAGGAAAAGGCAACGCCGATTTTTGCAGGGCTTGTCAAGTGTGCGGATTGTGGCTGGTCTATGAGATTGGGAACGAATAAGGCAAATAAAACGCCATACAGTTATTATGCTTGCAGTTACTACGGGCAGTTTGGCAAAGGTAATTGTTCTATGCACTACATTCGTTATGATGTGCTGTATCAAGCCGTATTGGAACGCTTGCAGTATTGGGCTAAGGCAGTACAGCAGGACGAAGAAAAGGTATTGAACAAGATACAGAAAGTCGGCAATGCAGAGCGAATACGGGAAAAGAAGAAAAAGGCAAGTACCTTGAAGAAAGCCGAGAACAGACAAAATGAGATTGACCGTTTATTTGCGAAAATGTATGAAGATAGAGCCTGTGAGAAGATAACAGAGCGAAATTTTGTGATGTTGTCCAGCAAGTACCAAAAAGAACAGATAGAACTGGAACAGCAGATAACAAGCCTAAGAGAAGAACTAAGTAAAATGGAACAGGATATGATAGGTGCTGAAAAGTGGATTGAGTTAATCAAGGAATATTCCGTACCAAAGGAACTGACAGCACCATTATTAAATGCCATGATAGAAAAAATCCTCATACATGAAGCAACAACGAATGAGGATAACGAAAGAATACAGGAAATTGAGATATATTACCGATTTATCGGAAAAGTTGAGTAATCAACAAGAGTAATATTTTTAACTAAGGGAAACCGGGAAATATATGCCAGATATTTCAATGTTATCCCCTTTGTGCGAGGAATTGGACGTCAGTATTCATGAACTGCTGAATGGAGATAGACTTTCTGATGAGCAGTTTCGCAAGACTGCAGATCATAATTTTTTGCTTTCGTTAAAAGAAACGAAAAAATTGAAGGTGAAAAAACACATGGTTGATCTTTTTATAGGAGGCGGATTGGGAGTATTGATCGGACAATTAAATGCGCCAGAGTCGGCGGAAAGGAACACGCTTATTTTGTTCGCCTTTATGTTTCTGGCAATTAGACAGCTTCTGCGGGGACGGTATGATGAAGAAATATGGAAACGGATTTCTGGGGAATAAAAAGATGCCGAAAAGGGACAGGGCTTTTTTAAGTGGGGCCGGGGGATTTTTAAAAATCCCCCGGCCCCACTTACGTTAATGCGGTGAAGTGGCCTTCAACCCGATGATCCCGATCAGCAGGAGCGCTACAAAGAACAGCCGGGTCATGGTAAAGGATTCTTTAAACAGGACAATTCCCACAACGACCGCGCCTAGCGCGCCGATACCGGTCCAGATGGCGTAGGATGTGCCAAGGGGCAGGGTTTTGGTGGCTTGCGCCAGAAATAAAAAGCTGAAGACCATGCCGATGATGGTCAGAACTGAAAATTTCAGAACGCTGAAACCTTCAGAAAGTTTCAGGCAGGTAGACCAGAAAACCTCTAAAAGTCCCGCAAAAAACAGAAATATCCATTCCATATATCTTTTCCTCTCTTTCCTTTTGCCGCCCACAAAAAAAGCGTCAAATCGGTATCTCCCAATGGCCTGCTGATACAGATCTAACGCATATTTACCCGGCGGCAAATTTTTACTATTATGATTTTATAACCAAGCTATAATCTAGCAAAGATTTTCTGGATTGTCAAGAAAAAAAGGATTCCTATTGATTTTTTGGGACAATCCCGGTATGATAAATCGCAGAGCGGCGGGGACCTTAAACGGCGGTTCCCTGCTGGCAGAAGGATGAAAGGAAGTTGGAAACGTGGATAGATCGGGAAAAAAGGGACTGCCGATCGGCTTTATGGACTCAGGGCTCGGCGGCTTGAGTGTCCTGCGGGAAGCTGTCAGGATCATGCCCTACGATGATTTTATCTATTATGGAGATTCAAAAAACGCGCCCTATGGAGTGAAGGATCAGGAGACCATCCGCAGGCTTACCTTCCATGTAGTGGAGATGCTTTTGGAGCGGGGGATCAAAGGACTGGCTATTGCCTGTAATACCGCGACCAGCGCCGCGGTGGCGAAGCTGAGGATATTGTACCCGAACCTTCCGATCGTGGGCATCGAACCAGCGGTAAAACCGGCGGTAGAGCAGAACCATGGAGGAAGGATCTTGGTAATGGCTACGCCTATGACCATCCGCCAGGAGAAATTCCATAGGCTGTTGGAACGGCATAGAAATGGGAAGGAGGTAATCCCGGTGCCCTGCGCGGGGTTGATGGAATTTGTAGAGCATGGTGAACTGGACGGAGATACGCTGGAAGCCTATTTTGAAGAACATTTGACTCCCTATCTGACCGAAGATACAGAAACGATCGTACTGGGCTGCACCCATTATCCATTTCTGAAAGGATATCTGAAAAAATTCCTGGGAGACCGGAAGATCGCGTTGATCGACGGAAGTCTGGGCACAGCCATGGAACTTCGCAGGCGGCTTCTGGAACAGGGGCTGATCTGTGAAGAGAAACGGGACCGGAAGATTATCATTGAAAATTCGCTGGAAGACCCGGATATGATCGATAGAAGCTGGCGGCTTTTAAACCTTCCGATTGATTGATCGGAAGAGAAAAAGAAAAAAGTCTTGACCCTCCCCTTAGGGCAGGCATTATACTGATCCCAGATCCGGATCAGAAAGCGGCGCGTTTGAAGAAACAAAGCGCCGCGGAAAGGAGTATTATGTTTACCATTGGGGAATTTTCCAGAATCTGCCAGGTAAGTATCAAGACGCTGCGCCACTATGACAAGGTGGGACTTTTGAAGCCGGCGAAAGTCGATGCGCTTACAGGATATCGGTATTACAGCCAGGGCCAGCTGGAAGTGATGCTTCTTATCCAGAGGCTGAAGCGGTACGGATTTCCATTGGAAGAAATCCGAGGGATGCTAAACGGCGCAGAGGAAAAAGAGCTCTTTTCAAAATTGCTGCGGCAAAAGGAGAAGTTATTACAACAGCGGCAGGAGACGGATCAGATCTTGAAAGAATTGACCGGACACCTGCGGGATTTTGAAAGGACAGGTGATATTATGGGATATCAGAAGAAGTATGAGATCCAGCTTGTAGAAGCGCCGGAACGGAATGTGATCGCATCCCGGCAGAAGATGGGTGTGGACGAATTTGGCCGGTACTATGAGAAACTATATAAACGGGTGCCGGAAGAAAAGGTGACGCCAAATGGTATGGTGGGAGCTGTTTACTATGATGAAGAATTTGACCGCGAATGCAGCGACATTGAACTGGTGTTAGGAATCCGGGAGAAGGAGAAAGCGGACCGGATCATCGAATCCGGGCTGTGCGCGAGGACGGTCCACAAAGGCGCCTATTCTACCTTGTCTGAGGCATACGCGGCGTTGGTGACCTGGATTAAGGAACAAGGGTATCAGTGCAATGGGGCGCCTTATGAATTTTATCTGAAAACCCAGTTTGACGGACTTTCACCGGAAGAGTGGGAGACAGAGATCTATTTTCCGATAGAGAGGGAATAATCCGAAACGTGTCAACGCAGTTTGGGAAAATCACAAGATCGTGATTTTCCCAAACTGTTTTTCATTTAGGAAAAAGATATGTTACACTGATGAAGAAATTCATAAAAGGGGAAAGCTATGCAAAAGATTTTAGTGATCGAAGATGACTGGGAATTGAACGATAGTATCTGTTATGTGCTGGGACAGGAAGGGCTCCAGACTCTTTCCGCCCATTCCTTAGAAGAAGGGAAAGAGCAATATAGAAAGGGAGGGACAGCCTTGATCCTTTTGGATGTGAATCTGCCGGATGGAGAAGGGTTTGAATTCTGCCGGCGGATCGCCGGTCAGACGCCGGTGTTGTTTCTGACAGCGAGAGATCTGGAAGAGGATGTCTTAAAAGGCTATGAACTGGGAGCGGAAGATTACGTGACAAAGCCATTTTCAATGAAGATCCTCCTAAAAAAGATCAATGTGATCCTGAAGCGGATACAGGAAAAGGAAGGACAGATTTTTGACGATGGATTCTTAAGAATCGATTTAGGAAAGGCGCTGGTTCAGGTCCGGGGGCTGGAATGTGGGGTGACTCCCACCGAATTTCGTATCTTACAGGAATTTCTTGCCCGCAAAGGACAGCTTCTGACCTATGAAGTCTTGTTGGAAAGATTGTGGGATGGGGGAAATCAGTTTGTAGATAAGCATGCCCTGGCAGTGAATATCAACCGTCTGCGCAGAAAGATCGAGGATGGGGAACACAGATATATTTCAAATGTATATGGGATGGGGTATCAATGGATTGGATAAGCATAGCCGCGGTTTTTCTTTTGGCCGCGGCAGGAATATTGTTATGGAAAAATTGGAAACTGAAACGAGACATCTATGATTTTGCCGGCCGGCTGGAGAAGAACCTGGATGCGGTCATGTCCGGCGGCAGACTTGATCCTGCGGAGGACATCGAGGACTCTCTTTTGGGAAAGATCAATGAAAAATTGATCCGCGCAGATCAAATCTGGAAACGAAAGGAGCAGGAGAGCAGCAGGAGCAGGGAAGCTGTCAAAGAGCTGATTTCCGATATTTCTCATCAGACGCGCACGCCGATCGCCAATCAGAAGATCTGCCTGGAAATCCTGAAAAGCCAGAACCTTCCGGAAGAGACCAGAAATTTCCTGGAGAAGCTGGAACACCAGGCGGAGAAGCTGGAATTCTTGTTTCAAAACCTGGTCAAATTATCCCGTTTGGAGGCAGGTGTGATCCAGATCCGCAAGAAGGAAGAAAACCTGACACAGACCCTGCGGACGGCAGTCCAGGAGGTGGTTCCCCAGGCAGCCGCAAAAGGGATTGCTCTGGGTGCCCGTGTGGAGGAGGATCTTCGAGTCTCTCATGACAGAAAATGGACGGAAGAAGCGGTCTATAATCTCTTGGAAAATGCTGTGAAATACACCAAAGCCGGAGGATCTATCCTGATCTATGCAGGAAAAGGGGAGTTTTTCACAGAGATTCATGTGGAGGATACAGGAAAGGGAATCAAAAAAGAGCGTCAGGCCCAGATTTTTAACAGATTTTATCGGGAACCAGAGGTGCATAGTGAGGAAGGAATCGGCATTGGGCTTTACCTGGTCCGCCAGATCGCGGAAGGGCAGGGCGGCTATGTGGAAGTACATTCAGAGCCGGAAAGAGGGTCGGATTTTTGTATCTGCCTGCCAAATGGCAAGAAGAAAGAAGGGTGATAGTCACAGTTTTGTGATCATGTTCAAATGAGACTGGTCTGTGATTTTTGCCTGTTAGGATAAGCATATCTTGAAAAAGATAAGGAGGCAGAATATGAACGATTGGATCGTGAAAACAGAACAGTTGAAGAAATACTACCGATTAGGAGATAATACGGTCAAAGCCCTGGATGGTGTGGATTTCCGGGTAAGAGAGCGGGAATTTGTGGCCTTGATCGGAAAATCCGGGAGCGGCAAGAGCACTCTCCTTCATATGATCGGAGGTCTGGACGTGCCTACCGCTGGGGAGGTTTATGTGGCGGGAAGGAAGCTGTCTGGCATGAAGAAAGAACAGCTTGCGGTCTTCCGCCGGAGAAAAGTGGGATTTGTGTTCCAGAGTTATAACCTGGTACCAGATCTAAATGTATATGAAAATGTGGTTCTTCCGGTGGAATTGGATGGAAGAAGAGTGGATCACAAGTTTGTTCGGGAAATCCTGGACTTCCTTCAATTGGAAGAAAAGAAAGAAGCTCTTCCAGGTACGCTTTCCGGCGGACAGCAGCAGCGGGTAGCCATCGCAAGAGCGATCGCGGCTAAGCCGGCGATCCTTCTGGCGGATGAGCCTACAGGCAATCTGGATACGGCTGCCAGCCATGATGTGATCGGGCTCTTAAAAGTGGCGGCGAGAGAATTCCAGCAGACTATCATCCTGATCACCCACGATATGGATATCGCCCAGATGGCAGATCGGATCGTGCATATCGAGGACGGCAAGATCGTAAAGGCAGGTGACGGTTATGCTGAGCAATAATAATCAAAAAGTGATCCGCCGGATGGCTGGCCGGTCATTGAAGAGCAATCGGGGCCGGACGGCCATCCTGCTGCTGGCCATCGTCTTGTCTGTATTTATGCTGTTCAGTGTATTTACGGTGGGCATCACATACTACAAGATGTTCCAGGTACAGAATATCCGTATGAGCGGCGCCAAGTTTGATGCCATCATGTACGGACTGACCGATGCCCAGCGGGAGAAGTGTGAGACAGACCCGGATATCGTGAAGACGGGGATCTGTGCGGTAGCAGGAGCTATTGAATCGACAGAATACGATGATACGGTAAGTGTGGGTCTGATGTGGGCGGATGAAATTTACTGGAGGGAGATGAAAGCGCCTGCCAGGAAATGGATGAAGGGGACATATCCGCGGGCGGAGCGGGAGATCTTGGTGACGGAAAAAGCGCTGGAAGCCTGCGGAACGCCGGATCTGACGATCGGAGATACACTGACCGCCCAATATATAGACGGAAGCGGCCAGAAAAAAACCGGAGAATTCAAGATTTCCGGAATTTGGGCCGGATACGGGGACCAGAAGGTGTTCTATGTATCGGAAGCGTTTTACCGGCAGTGCGGTTATCAGCTCTCCGATGCGGCTTCCGGCAGATATCACATTGATTTTAAGCAGAAATTTATGACGGAAAAGGCCCAGGAGGATTTTATCGAAAGCCTGGATTTGGGAAAACAGCAGCGTCTTTTCTATACCGTTGAGATGGGGGAATCGATCCCTCTCTTCCTGGGACTATGCGGCATTGCCCTGGTGACTTGTTTTTGCGCCTATCTTTTGATCTATAATATCTTATATTTGTCCGTATCAGGAAATGTCCGGTATTATGGACTTTTACAGACGATCGGCATGACCGGAAGCCAGATCCGCGGGCTTTTAAGACGGCAGATGCTGCTCCTTGGGAGCGGCGGGATCCTGGCCGGGTTGGCTCTTGGAAGCGGTGTTTCCTTCGTCTTGATCCCGTCTGTGGTACGGTTCTTAGGGGTACGGGAAGAGGCGGGAAAGATTCAGATTGCCTTTCACCCGGCGGTATTTGCGTTGACGATTCTTTTGGCGGCAATAACGATATGGATCGGGAGCCGCAAACCAGCCCGGATGGCAGAGGCTATTTCTCCGATTGAGGCTTTGGGTTACCGGCCATCCGGCGGAAGGAAAAGCAGCCGCAAGACGGCGAAAGGAAAGCTGTTATGGAGGATGGCGCTGGAACAGCTGAAAAAGGACAAGAAAAAATCTGTGGTGATCACCTTGTCTCTGGCGGCGGGCTTATCGGTATTCTTATGTCTGATCACTCTGATCCAAAGCCAGGGCCCCAGGACTTTTGTCAGTACCTATATGGATGTAGATATGACCATAGAAAATGACACAATGAAGAAAGAAGACCATAAGGAATGGCGGGATATTTTGGACGGCCAGTTCCTTGGGGCGATCAGGAGTAATTCCAAAGTACAGGAGATGCATCCGATAGTGGTGTCAGAGATCATGATCCCCTGGGAACCGGAGGTGGCGGACCGGTGGATGCGGGAGGTTTACGCCACGTGGATGTCTGTCCCTTATGAAGAAGACGTGGAAGAGTATAAAGCACATCCGGAGAATTTCGGTACTTTTCTGGTAGGGATCGATGAAACGGATTTTGACCAAATGCAGCAGGGATTGGAGAAAAAGATCGATAAGAAAGAATTTCTGGAAGGAAAGACCTGCGTACTATACCGGGATCAGCTGGATTTTACAGCAGAAGATTTCGCGAAAGAAAAGATTACCTGCGCGGAATACGGGAATGGGGAGAATACCAGATCCTTTGAGATCGCGGGACTTACGGATGAAGACTATTATACAGGTCCTATGCTTGGAATACCGCCGGCGGTCATTGTCAGCCAGAAGGCGGTAGAGCAATGGAATCTCTCGCCCTTTGTATCTAAAGTGAGCATCCAGTACCAGGAATCCTATGATGAGGCGGCGGAGCAGGCTATGGTGGGTCTTATGGATGGAAGCCCGGACGCCAGAGATTTTTCTTACGTTTCTAAGATCGAAGAGGCAAAGAACGTGAAAGAAGCACAAGGGAATATGATGGAAGTTGGAATCGGGATCGCGGCCATCCTGGCCCTGATCGGAATCTTAAACTATGTGAATACGGTGATCGGAAATATCCAAAGCCGTCAGGTGGAGCTGGCAGTTTTGGAGAGTATTGGAATGACGGACCGTCAAAGGAATCGGCTGCTTATGCTGGAAGGCGCCTTTTTCGCGGGACTTTCGATCTGTCTGACCGGGACTTTAGGACTTGCGGTGACCTATGGCGTGTACCAGTCTATGAATTATATGGGAGCGCCTTTTGCAGTGCCGATTCTTCCGGTGGCGGCAGTGGCCGTGCTGATCTTGATAATCTGCATGGCGGTTCCGGTGGCGGCCGGGAAATGGATGGAAAGGCGGGGAAGTGTGGTAGAGCGGATCAAAGGCGTGGAGTAGATTTGAATTTGAGGGCTTCCCAAAAACGACCAATAGAAGTAGAATGGAGGCGAGAAGAAAAGGAGGATAATGACTATGAAACTGGCGGTGATCTTTCCCGGAATCGGCTATCATGCGGATAAGCCGCTGCTGTACTACAGCAAGATGCTTGCGAAAAACCTGGGGTATGAGATACGGGAGGTGCCCTATGGAGATTTCCCAGAAGGAGTAAAAGGTTCCAAAGAGAAGATGGAAAAGGCATTTTTTAGCGCGGTAAAACAGGCGGAACAGATATTGGCGGATGTGGAATTTGCAAAATATGAGGAAATCCTTTTCATCTCGAAAAGCGTAGGGACGGCAGTGGCCTCCGCCTTTGCTTTGAAGCAGGGATTGAAAACACGGAACATCTACTATACGCCGGTGGAGGCTTCCTTCCAGTTTATGAAACAGGAAGGCCTGGTATTTCATGGAACAAACGATTCCTGGGCAGAGACGAAGATCGTGGAGGAAGGGTGCAGACAGGCAGGATTTCCGCTGGTGACCATTCCAGAAGCAGACCATTCCTTAGAGACAAAAGAAGTAGGGACAGATTTGGAAAACCTGAAACAGATCATGAAGAAAACAGAAGAGTATATATGCAGAAGAAATTGATATTTTATAAAAGATATGCTATTCTCAATAGACAAAGATGCCGGGCAGCCGTTCTGTCTGCCCGGTGAAGTCTGTATCATTGCAGACGTATTAGTTTCAATGTAAGTTCTTATCAAAAACCCCAATGACAAGACAATGTATAGGATGTGCAGGATAAAATTCTGTCTTTTACCAGACTGGCAAATGTGCTACCATAAGGGAAAGACCGGGATTCTTTCCTGCGCATGCGGGAAAGGAGCGGTCTGATGGAAAAGAAAACAGATGATTTTATTATGTTTCCCACTGTGGATGTGTGCTTCAAAGGATTGATGCATAATCCGAAAGTAAGAAAAGGGTTCATTGCGGCACTATTGGGAAGGAGCCCGAATGAAATTGAAGATACGACGCTGCTTCCAACCATCCTGCAGCCGGAATACACAGAAGATAAGCTGGGGATTCTGGATGTCCGCGTCCGACTGCGGGATGGTATACAGATTGACATGGAAATGCAGGTGGCGTATTTTGCCCACTGGGATGCCAGAAGTGTTTTTTATCTTAGTAAGATGTTTGTAGACCAGTTAAAAAAGGGAGAATCCTACGAAAAATTGAAAAAATGCATCCATGTCAGTATTCTGGACTTTATCTATTTTGAAGATGACACAGAGTGTTACCGTAAGGTTGGCTTTTGTGACCAAAGTACAGGACAGGTCTACACAGATCTAATGGAAATCCAGGTTCTGGAACTAAGGAAGATTCCAAAGGAAGTGAAAAGCTAGGATAAACTGCTTAATTGGATGCGGTTCTTAAGTGGGAAGAGCAGGGAGGAGTTTGAGGATATGGCGAAGACAAGTGAATATCTGGATGAGGCATATCAGGAACTGCAGAAGTTAAGCGCGGATGACCGGGCAAGGCTGGAATATGAGGCGAGGGAAAAGGCGATCCGGGATTACAACTCGCAGATAAGCAGTTCTTTGCAGCGGGGGATTGAGCAAGGAGTCAAACAAGGAATTGAGCGAGGAATCAAACAAGGGAAGCAGGAGATCCTGCTGGAATTGACCCGGAAGAAACTGGAAAAGGGGATGGGAGTGGAAGAGATCGCCTGTCTTCTGGAAGAGGATCAGAAAGTGATCCGGGAACTGGCGCAAAAGATACAGGAAGAGGGAACTGAAACAGGCGCTGACAGATAAGGAGGACGTAAGATGCTGGATTTAAAGATCGTGAACGGAACCATCATTGACGGGACAGGAGATCCGGCATATGAAGGAGATATAGGAGTGAAGGAGGGACGTATCGTTCTTCCGGCAGAAGGGGAAGCCAGGCAGGTGATCGATGCGTCTGGAAAATATGTGTGTCCGGGATTTGTGGACGCCCACTCTCACGGAGACGGTATTCTTGGAAGTGATTTTGGGGCGCTGTGCAAGGTGAGCCAGGGGATCACCACAGAAGTAGCAGGACAGTGTGGAGAGTCTATGGCGCCGGTGCGTCCTGGACGCGTGGAGGAAGCAAAAGCCGTAATTGCGGGAGACGTGGTTTCCTATCCAAGAGAATTTGAAACCTTTACCGGTTATGGGCCATATTTCCGCTGGATAGAACATATCCCGCTGGCGCAAAACATAAGGCTGCTGGCAGGACACAGTACCCTGCGGGCGGGGGTGATGGGATATCAGAACCGGAAAGCAGGGCCAAAAGAGATAGAGGAAATGAAGCGCCTGCTTAGAGACGGCATGGAACAAGGGGTTCTTGGCATGAGCAGCGGTCTGATCTATCCGCCAGGGTGCTACGCCGATACAGAAGAACTGATTGAGTTGTGCAAAGTGGTGGCAGAATATGGAGGAATCTATACCAGCCATATCAGAAATGAGTCCGACAATGTGACAGAGGCGGTCCGGGAAGCTCTTGAGATTGGACGAAAGGCAGGGGTCCCGGTCTTCCTTTCTCATCATAAGGTCTGCGGAGTACAAAACTGGGGAAAGAGCAGGGAGACATTGAGACTGCTGGAAGAGGCCAGAGCAGCGGGACAGCAGGTGACGCTGGATCAGTATCCTTATTTGGCTTCCATGACCAATATGAGCGCGGTGATCCCTCCGGATTATTTTGAAGAAGGCGCGGCGGCCCTGGCAGAAAGGCTGAGAGATAAAGCAGACAAGTCAGATCTTCGCCAACGGATCGGATGGGAGATTGAGAACCGCCAGGATTTTGAGAATCAGTACAGGAATTGCGGCGGATGGGATCAGATCATGATCTCATCGCTTCCAATGACAGCGGAGTATGAAGGAATGACGGTAAAGGAAGCGGCGGCAGTCATGGGAAAGACCGGGACGGAGACTTATCTGGAATTATTCGCGAAGAATGGCGGCGCCGGGAATTTTATTTATTTTTCTATGTGCGAGGAAGATCTTTGCCGTATTTTTTCGAATCCGAATGTGTGCGTGGGTACAGACGGGCTTTGCAGGGGGATGGAGGAAAAAGGACATCCCAGAGCCTGGAGTTCCTTTCCCCGTGCGATTGCCTATTTCCAAAAAGAGAAGCAGCTGCTGACCCTGGAAGAAATGATCCACAGACTGACTCTGCTTCCGGCAGAACGGATCTTTCTGGAACAGCGGGGAGCGGTGAAAGACGGCTGGGCGGCAGATCTTTTGATTTTGGACTATGAAAAACTGGAAGACCGGGCGGACTATGTTCATTCCAACGTGCCGGCCGGCGGGATTGACTGTGTGATCGTAAACGGGCAGACGGTATACCGGGAAGGAAAGCTGACAGGACAGATGCCGGGAAGACTGCTTCGGAGAACGGGAAAGGCGGGAAAATGTTAGACCGAATGAATCGAATGAATACCTTTATTGAAAAGCATATGGCCTTTGTGACTCCCCTATGTCTGCTCTTTGGCGTTTTGTTTCCGGAGATCGCTGGCAGAGGGGTGCCTTTTGTTCCTGTCATGTTTGCGATCATGACATTTATCGGCGCATTGAAGTCCAGTTTCCAGGATATTGGAGAAGTGTTCAAAAGACCGCTGCCCCTTCTGGTATCGATCCTGATCCTGCATGTGGTGATGCCGGCGGCAGCCTTTGGCCTGGGGCACTTGTTGTTCCCGGATAATGCGAATCTGATCACGGGAATGGTGCTGGAGTTTGCGGTGCCGACTGCTGTGGTAGGGGTCATGTGGGTGTCGATCTACCGGGGGAACAACTCTATGGCCTTGTCATTAGTGATCATTGATACTGTGTTGGCGCCTTTTGTGATCCCGGCTACGCTCCATCTGTTGATCGGCGCCCGTGTGGAGATGGATACCGCAGGAATGATGCGGGAGCTGGTATTTATGATCGCCCTTCCGGCAGTGGCCGCAATGTGCCTGAACCAGGCAAGCCATGGGCAAGTAAAGAAGACGTGGCCTTCCAGGCTTGCGTTTTTCTCCAAGCTGTGTATTATCTTCGTAGTCAGCTCGAATTCCTCAAAGGTAGCGCCTTATGTCAGACATCTGAATCTGGAACGTGCGGCTGTGGCGCTTTGTATCCTCTGTCTTGCCTCCAGCGGCTATATTCTAGGCTGGTCCGCGGCCCGGCTGCTGGGACTTGGCAGGGAAAACGCGGTAGCCGTGATGTATGGATCAGGTATGCGCAATATCAGCGCGGGAGCGGTGATCGCGGCGGCTTATTTTCCGGGAGAAGTTATGTTCCCGGTTATGATCGGCACCTTATTTCAGCAGGTGCTGGCCGCGGCATTCGGGTCATGGATTTCCCGGAAGGAAGGGGAAAAGGAGCAGCATTTAAGGGAAAGGCGGCAGGAAGGATGAAGATCATTATTTCACCAGCGAAAAAGATGAAGACAGATACCGATACAATAGAGTACCAGACAACACCGGTGTTCCTGGAAGAAACAAAAGAGCTGCTGGAGTGGCTTCGGAAGCTGTCTTTTGAGGAAGCAAAGAAGCTGTGGAACTGTAACGAGAAGATCGCATCCCAGAATTATGAAAGAATTCAGAAGATGGATCTGGAAGCCCAGCTTACGCCGGCTATCCTCTCTTATGAAGGGATCCAGTACCAGTATATGGCTCCCGCGGTATTTGAGGAAAAGGCCATGGAATATATCCAGGAGCATCTTAGGATCTTATCTGGTTTCTATGGTGTGGTAAGACCTCTCGATGGGATAAGGCCTTATCGTCTGGAAATGCAGGCTAAGGCAAAAGTAAACGGGACAAAGGATCTCTATGGATTTTGGAAGGATAAGATCTATCGGCAGGTGGCAGGAAAGGGTGAGACCATCCTGAATCTGGCGTCAAAAGAATATTCCAAATGCGTGGAAGATTATCTGGGGCCAGAGGACCGGTGCCTGACCTGTGTGTTTGGAGAATGGTCCGACGGAAAGGTCCGGCAGAAAGGAATCCTGGCGAAAATGGCCAGAGGAGAGATGGTCCGGTACATGGCGGAGGAAAGCATTGAAGATGTGCGGATGATCCAGGGATTTGACCGTCTGGGATACCGTTTCCGTCCATCCTTATCCTCAGAAGATACCTATGTATTCCTGAAGGAGGAAAGTCAGAATGACAGAAGCAAATAAGATCAAGTGTATTGCTTTGGACCTGGACGGGACCACTTTGAACAGCCGGGGACAATTGAGCGCAAGGACGAAACAGGCGATCGAACGGGCGCTGGAAAAACAGGCCCATGTGATCGTTGCCAGCGGAAGGCCGCTTGAGTCTCTGCCGGAGGAAGTCACGGAGCTTCCGGGAATCCGGTACGCGGTCACTTCCAATGGAGCCTTGGTCTGGGATCTGCAGTCAAAAGAAATACTGAGGGAATATAAATTGACACCGGAGTCGGTGGAAGCTATCCTGGAGCTGACGGCTGCTATGGACGTGGCCTACGAAACTTTTATCCGGGGGAAGGCTTACGCTCAGGCTTCGTATGTGGAAGATCCGGTCCGGTATGGAGCGGCGCCGGGAGCGGTGCCCTATATCCAGCGTACCAGAGAACCGGTGGAAGATATGGGAAGCTTCATCCGGCAGCATAAAGAAGAACTGGACAGCATTGATATCGTGATCCGGGATGGAAAAGAAGAACTTTGGAAAACAATAGAAACTCAGGTGAGAGAAGTATATGTAACATCGTCTGTACCGCAGCTTTTGGAGATTGCCTACAAGGAGGCGGGGAAGGCTCCGGCAGTGGGGTTCCTCCTGGAACATCTGGGGCTTAAACAGGAAGAATTGGCAGCTTTTGGAGATGGAGACAATGATAAAGAGCTGCTCCGTCTGGCGGGCACCGGCGTGGCGGTAGGAAATGCTGTTTTAGGCTGTAAGGCGATGGCAGATCGGATCGCGGGATCCAACGATGAAGATGGGGTTGCTGTGGAACTGGAACGGATGTTCAAAGATGGAAGGATTGAAAGCGGGACAGAAAGGTAGAGAAAGAAATGAGTGTAACAGTTGCGGATCTTTTGGAACTGCCTTCCATGAGGGGCGCCAGGGTCTTAGGCGGACATAAAGGACTTGGCAGGATCGTATCTTCGATCTCCATTCTGGAATCCGTTAATCCGGCGTATCTGACCGATGGCATGTTTCCGGATGGAGAGTTTTTTGGAAGTGAGATTGTGATCACGGGATTTTTGAACATCCTGGACGATGTAGAACTTCAATGCGCAAATATACGCCGGCTTGCGGAAGGCGGAGAAGTGGGATTGATCCTGTTCTATGTGGGCGTCTATATGAAAAGCGTTGACCAGAGACTGATCGATCTGGCAGACGAATATGATTTTGTGCTGATCACAATGCCGGAAGGAGAGAAACTGCTCCGTTACAGCGAAGTGATCATGGATGTGACGGAATGTATCTATCGGGACCGTATGCGCAGAGAATCTATTGTTTCGGATATTCTTGGCCGTATTTCCGACTTGCCTGCCCATCAAAGGTCTATCAATACCGTGCTGAAAATGTTAAGTGACCGACTTTCCGCAACCGTGCTTTTAAAAGATGCTTCCGGGCAGATCCTGAATCTGATCGCCTGGCCAAGGAACCGGGAGGAACAGGTCAAACAGAAGCTGGGGCAGACACATGGAGAAATAAAACTGCCGGAGGGAGAAACGGCTTATTTCAGAGACATCCGCACAGAAACGGGAAGAAATATGGAACTGGCCATTATCAAAGAAGGAGGGCCTCTGCATGAAGAACTCCTTTATCAGGCGGCAGATATTGTGCGGATCAGTTTGAATATCTGGAACCGGGGACATGGGGAGATCGCGGTGCGTGAACTGGTGCGGGCGATCCTCCAGGATGAGCCGATCAAAATGCGTCGGCTGGCGGATATTTTCCATATCGATGTTTCTTCGATCCATGAGATGTGGGTCCTGCACGGCGGCTTTTCTGGGAAACAGCATCAATTTGAAGAGATCTTAGGCTCTTATCCAGGGCTGACCGTCTGCGACCAATATGAAGATTGTTTTCTATTTTTCCTAAGCACGCCGGATTCGCCCAAACAGGCAGAGATGTTCCTGGGGGAACTTCTGGAAGCGGTGCGGGAAGATGAGGCGACGATCGTGCGCTACAGCCATCTTCAGGATACGGGGAACGTAAGGGAAGCATTTCTTGCCCACCAGAAATACCTGGAGGACGCAAGAAAAATATTTCCGGAAAAAAGGATCTTCTGTCACGGAGAGATGGAGTTTGCCAGAGAATGCCGTTGTCTTATTGAACAAGGGGAGGATTCCTTGAAAAAATGTACGGACATTCTTGCCCCTTTTCGGGAAAAGCAGGAGGGCGCAGACCTGGAAGCTACTTTGCGGGTCTATTTCCTGGATGGAGACATGAGCGTATCTAAGACGGCTGAACTCCTTTATATTCATAAGAATACGGTGAAATACAGGTTAAGGAGGATCAGCGGCCTTTTGGGATGCCGCCTGGACCAAATGCCGGAATGTATGTATCTCTATCAGGCGGCCGCAGTCAGCAGGCTGGTCTGTTAAGAAGTTTGATATTAGAAAATGCAGGGTTAAACATCTTTGGCTTTGTCCAAAAGGACAAAAACCAAAGGTGTTTTTTTGCGCTGTCCGACAGTTCATAGGAGGGAGAGAAAGAGATATACTTTTTGTCAAAAGCAAAAAGAGAAAGGAGCGCAAAACAGTGAGGAAGATTGGATTACAGGAAATAGAGGATATCGCTCTGGGAGCGGCCCTCCTGGGCGCTGGCGGCGGCGGGGATCCTTATATCGGGAAATTGGTAGCGATCGGCGCGGTAAAAGAGTGCGGGCCGGTAGACTTGCTTGACCCGGAAGAAGTCCCGGATGATGCCCTGGTGATTCCTATCGCGATGATGGGCGCGCCTACAGTACTGGGGGAAAAAGGTATTGGAGGACGGGAGTATAAGACATTGTATGAAATGGTCAGCCGGTTTTATGGAAAAGAAATCTATGCGTTTATGCCGATCGAAGCAGGCGGAGTCAACAGTATGCTTCCGATCGCGGCCAGCGCGAGGCTGGGCCTGCCTATGGTGGACGCGGATGGAATGGGAAGAGCTTTTCCAGAACTGCAGATGGTGACATTTACCATAGGAGGGATCAGCGCTTCGCCCATGGCTTTAACGGATGAAAAAGGGAATTCTGTGATCTTTCAGACGGTGACCAATCATTGGACAGAGGAGCTGGCAAGGGCAGTGACTATGAGCTGCGGCGGAGCAGTATCGGTGTCTATGTACCCGCTGACGGGCGCTCAGCTAAAAGCATATGGGGTAAAACACATCGTGACCAGAAGCCAGAGACTGGGGGAGGCGATCCGAAAGGTGAAGGATTGCGCGGATAAAACGCCCGAAGAATATTTCCTGGAATTCTCCGAAGGTTTCCGGCTGTTCAAGGGAAAGATCGCGGATGTGAGAAGAGAGACGAGAGGCGCGTTTAATTTTGGTAAAGTGGTGCTGGAAGGAATCGGTGAAGATAAGGGAAGGACAGCAGAGGTAGAATTCCAGAATGAAAACCTTACAGCGGCAGTAGACGGGAACATCCTTGCCACTGTTCCGGATCTGATCTCTCTGGTAGATACAGAGACCTTTGTTCCGGTTACAACGGATGGATTGAAATATGGAAAACGTGTCCTGGCAGTAGGGCTGAAGTGTTTCGATCTTTGGCGGTCGGAAAAGGGCCTGGAATTGGTAGGGCCAAGATATTTTGGATGTGATACGGACTATATTCCAGTGGAAGAACGGTGGAAAGGAGGCAGGGATCGTGTATAAATTAGGCATTGATGTAGGCGGGACAAATACGGACGCGGTCATTATTGATGAAGAGAATCAGGTGATCGCAGATATCAAATACCCGACCTCTGAAGATATTTATGACGGAATCATGGGAGCGCTGCGGATGGTTCTGACGGAGTCTGGGATTGACCGGACACAGGTGAGTCAGGCTATGCTGGGAACGACCCAGTGCACAAATGCGATCGTAGAACGGAAGCACTTGTCGCCCATTGGGATCCTGCGGATCGGGGCGCCGGCAACGCTCAGTCTTCCGCCAATGGTGGACTGGGATGAGGAACTTCAAAAAATGGTAAAAGGCAGTAGGATCATCGGCGGGGGTTATGAGTATGACGGTAAGGAACTGGCGGCTTTCGACAGGGAAGCGGCAAAGGAGTTTTTCCTGGAAATGAAGGGGAAAGGAGTAAAGTCCATTGCTATTTCCGGAGTGTTTTCCACTGTGCGTGAAGAACAGGAAAAAGAGGCGGCCCAGCTTTGCAGGGAGGTCATGGGGGATGATACACATATCTCTATTTCCAGTGAGATTGGCTCGATGGGATTGATCGAACGAGAAAACGCCACTATTTTAAACGCGGCTCTCTATCAAGTAGCAGAGCGCTTTACTGAAGGGTTTGCCAGAAGTCTCAGAGAAGAAGGCATCGAAAACGCGGATGTATATCTGTCTCAGAATGACGGAACATTGATGACGGTAGAGCACGCCAGGAGGTATCCGATTCTGACGATCGCCTGCGGGCCTACCAATTCTATTCGGGGCGCCGGGTATTTAAGCGGGATGCAGGATGGAATCGTTGTAGACGTAGGAGGCACGACAACCGATATTGGTTATGTACAGAACGGGTTCCCAAGAGAATCCGGGGTGGCTGTTACGATCGGAGGTGTGCGGACGAATTTCCGGATGCCGGATGTAATCTCGATCGGCCTGGGCGGCGGTTCTATTGTCAGGATCAAAGAGGATGGATCGGTGACAGTGGGGCCTGACAGCGTAGGCTACAAGATTACAGAGGAGGCGCGGGTATTTGGAGGAAATACGCTGACCGCTACAGATATTGCCGCGCGGCTGGGAATGACGGATGTAGGAGATGTATCTAAAGTGGCGGATATCAGTATAGAAACAGCCCGGAAGGCAATGGACGTGATCTCATCTTTAGTAGAAGATGGGGTGGATTCTATGAAGGTATCCAATGATGATGTGGAAGTAGTCCTGGTAGGCGGCGGATCGATCATTCTTCCAGAGCAGATCAAGGGAGCTTCCAAAGTCATAAAGCCGGCGCATTTTGGCTGTGCCAATGCCATTGGGTCAGCGATTTCAAAAGTGAGCGGCACCTATGAAGCGCTGATCGATTATGATAAGGTTCCAAGAGAAGAAGCTTTGGAGACAGCCAAAAAAGAAGCGGCGAAGATTGCGGAAAAGGCGGGCGCGATGCCGGAGACGATAGAAATTATAGAAGTGGAAGATGTCCCCCTGGCATACTATGCGGGAAATACGAACCGGGTGAAAGTCAAAGCGGCCGGAGAGCTGCGGGGCTAAATTTTTCATACATAAAGGACAGAGGCAGAGAAATCCAGGTTTCCGCTGCCTCTGTTTTGTAATTTTTTAATCATCTATTCCAAAGGTGTATTCCAGCTTATCTTCAGCGGTATCTAACTGGTCTTCCAAGGTTTCTAAAGAGTGTTCCTGAGAGCGGTATTCCTCCAGGGAGAGAGTTCCCTGTCTGTACTGTGCCTCGATGGTATCGTCAAAGAGATCCAGTCGGTTTTCCACACTTTTTAATTCATCTTTTAATGTAAAGAATTGATCTTGGTTTTCCTGATCAGATCCGGAAGCCTGCGCGCTGTCTGCTTTTGTGACCACATCGTTTACCGCGCTTTCTAAGGTTTCCAAAGTGTCATCGGAAGTCTGGGCGGAAGTCTGATCAGAAGTCTGGCCGGAAGAAGAGGCAGAGTCATCAGAAGAGGCGCTCTGACTGTTATTCTTCTCCAGGTTGGTGATTTCTTGTTCCAGCTGCTCTACCTTGGATTCCAGTTCCTGGGTCTCTGAATCATCATCGATTCCGCATCCTGCCAGGGTAAAAGAGAATACCAAAACAGTTAATAATCCTAATAATCTTAATTTCTTCATATTTTTTCCTCCATTCACTTTATATGGTAAGTATTTGTTGATTATGAAACTATCATACAAGAAGAAAATTAAAAGAAAATTAAAACGGGAGCGTTGCAAAATAGATGAGTAATCATCTATGGAGCAACGCTCCTTTTTCATATCCAAAAACAGAAAACGGACCCCGAAGAGTCCATAATCCATGGTATAATTAGATATGCCTACTAACCAAAAATACCATAAAAATTATACCGAATTCGGCGAACCTTATCAACTGGTTTTGCCATTAAATTTGGAAGGTTTGGTTCCTGATGATGATTCTGTCCGACTGCTGAGCCACGAATTGGAGGGATTGGATTACAGCTTGCTGTATCAGGCTTACTCTGCCAAAGGCAGAAATCCGGCAGTGGATCCTAAGACCATGTTCAAGATCCTGACCTATGCGTATTCCCAGAACATTTATTCATCCAGAAAAATTGAAACCGCATGCAGACGAGATATCAACTTTATGTGGCTGCTCGCCGGGCAGAAAGCACCTGACCACAGCACGATCGCACGTTTCCGTACCGGATTCCTGGCGGATGCCTGTGAAGATCTCTTCTATCAAATGGTAAAGAGACTGAAAAATGCGGGCGAGCTGTCGAAGGAAACCGTTTTTATTGATGGGACAAAGCTGGAGGCATGCGCAAACAAATATACCTTTGTCTGGAAAAAATCCGTAGGGAAATGGGAAACAAAAATGTTCCAGAAAGTACAGGAAGCCGTAGCTCTTCTGAACCAGGAGTATCTACAGAGTTTTTCTGTAACGGAAGGAACAAGAACACAGGATCTTCAGAAGATCTGTCGGTTTCTGGAACAGAGCTGTAAAGAACAGCATACCGTTTTTGTCCATGGAAGAGGGAAACAGAAAAGCCGGAACCAGAAATATCTGGAACTGTTCCAACGTTTTCTGGAACGGCAGACCATCTACGACTGGCATACAGCCAGCTTCCGGGGACGGAATAATTATTGTAAGACGGATCCGGACGCCACATTCATGCATATGAAGGATGACCATATGCGGAATGCCCAGTTGAAGCCGGGATATAACGTACAGATCGCAGTGGACAGCGAATATATTGTCGCGACAGATATTTTTCAGGATCGGAATGATGTATGGACGCTGGTCCCTTTTTTAAAGAGAATGGAAGAAAAACTGGGATTCCGTTATCCAAGCGTGACGGCAGATTCAGGATATGAAAGTGAAGAAGGATACAGCTATCTGAGAGACCAGAAACAAAAGCCCTATATCAAACCGCAAACGTATGAGAAATGGAAAAAGAGGAGTTTTAAAAAGGATATCAGTAAACGTGAGAACATGGGTTATGATGAAAGGACAGATACCTATACGTGTCATGCCGGGAAGAAACTGCGGCCGATTTTCCTGAAAAAGCAGACAAGTAAAAGTGGCTATGAATCCGAAGTCACCGTCTACGAATGCGAAGATTGTACGGACTGTCCTTATAAAGAGAAATGTACAAAAGCAAAAGGGAACAAACGGCTGTATGTATCCAAAAGCTTTTTGGAGAAACGACAGGAATCCTATGAAAACATCCTGAGCGAAACCGGGCTCCTATACCGGATGAACCGTTCGATCCAGGTGGAGGGAGCATTTGGAGCCCTGAAAAACGACTATGAATTTCAAAGATTTTTACTCCGTGGAAAAACCAAAGTAAAACTGGAGATTCTTTTATTGAGTATGGGCTATAATCTCAACAAACTTCACGCTAAAATACAAAATGACCGAACCGGAAACCATCTGTTTCCAGTGAAGAAATCTGCTTAATCAAACAGAAACTAAGCAGCTTTATTAAAGTATGCTCAAAAACGGAAGTAATCCACAGAACAAAGTGGAATCACTTCCGTTTTCCTTTAAATGGAGCGAGGGTATCGCTCCATCACCTAATTTGATGATTTTGCGACACCCCCGCCTGATTTAATCTGTTTTTTCTGGCGGAATGAATTCAAGGAGATCTCCGATCTCACAGTCTAATACCGTGCAAAGCCGGCTCAGGACATCTATATCTAACCGGGTGATCTGATTTTTGCAATAATTGTTGATTTGGGTTCGCTGCATCTGAGCTCTGTGGCTCAGCATATTCTTGCTCAAACCGGACGTTTTGAGAAATTCATCCAGTTTGATGCGGATCGTTCCATATTCCATTTGCTGTCCTCCTGTTATGCGCATTAGATTAGTATGTACAGTATAGCTTTGATGGAAGAGTCTTATAAGGTGTAGGAAGTCTTGTTAGATTTCTCACACATGCTATATCGTAACATAAATGACTGTAAAATCAAAGGAGATAGGAAAATAATGCGGCACCATATTTTGGATGCAATACTGCCGGTATGTATCCGAACAAAAAAAGCGGAACTGCTGGATATGATTCCAGAGTTCCGAATAAAAAGCTTTGGGAATGGAGCATACGGGACTTGAACCCGTGGCCTCCACACTGCCAGTGTGGCGCGCTCCCAACTGCGCTAATGCCCCATGCAGAAAATATTGTATCATATTTAGCCTTAAAATAAAAGTATTAATTTATATTTTGAAAATTATCTTAAGAATGGTATAATTTTGAAAAATTTCCGTAAAGAAACTTGAATATAGTTCTATATCAAGGTAGTATGAAAACATCAAAATGAGGAGGTGTTTTATATGAGATATGAAATCAAAGGAGAGACTCTGCCGGTAGTGCTTTGTTACCTGGAAGATGGAGAAAAGATGATCAACGAAGGCGGAAGCATGTCCTGGATGTCCCCGAATATGAAGATGGAGACAAGCACCAATGGAGGAGTAGGGAAGGCGTTCGGCAGAATGTTTGCCGGGGAAAAAATTTTCCAGAATATATATACATCTGAGGGTGGAAACGGAATGATCGCCTTTGCGTCCAGTTTCCCGGGATCGATCCGGGCTTTTCAGATCGGGCCAGGACAGGAGATGATCTTCCAAAAGAGCGCGTTCCTGGCGGGAGAGGCGGGAATAACGCTGTCAGTCTTCTTTAATAAGAAGTTTGGCGCCGGCCTTTTTGGCGGAGAAGGATTTATCATGCAGAAGGTCTCTGGACAGGGAACGGTTTTTGCGGAATTTGACGGCCATGTGATCGAATATGAACTTCAGCCGGGCCAGCAGATCGTGGTAGACACAGGCCATCTGGCCGCAATGACAAGTACCTGCAGCATGGAGATCAGAAGCGTGCCGGGTGTAAAGAATATGCTTTTTGGCGGAGAGGGTATCTTCAATACGGTAATCACAGGGCCTGGAAGAGTTTGGCTCCAGACTATGCCGATCAGCAATGTGGCAGGAGTCCTGCGGCCATATCTGCCATCGGGAGCATAGACAGAAGTTTTGCTTGTGACAAGTTACACCCGGACTGTCCCCACATGCGCACTCGTCGCGCATACGCGCTTCAGTTTCGCCCTGCGGGCTAAGACTGCTTATGTGGGGGCAGTTCCAGGGTACCCCCTGTTCCAGAATCAAGAGGACAGTTACGTACATGCAAGCATGACGTTTACTGTCCTCTTGATTCTGGGCCGGGTGTGACTTGTAACTTGCGTTCACAGAATCACCACAAAAAAACCACATACTTTTCAAAAACTTCTCTTATACTGATACCATCTCTATGAGTGACAGGAGGAAGAGAAGTGATAGAAGTAAAGAATCTCACGAAACGCTACGGCTCTCATCTTGCCGTAGATGATCTAAGCTTTACTGTGGAAAAAGGTCAGATTTATGGATTTCTCGGCCCCAATGGAGCCGGGAAATCTACGACCATGAATATCATGACCGGATATCTGGGAGCTACGAAAGGTACAGTCCTGATCAATGGGCATGATATTCTAAAGGAACCGCAGGAAGCACGAAAATGCATCGGCTATCTGCCGGAGCAGCCGCCGCTCTATATGGAAATGACCGTATCAGAGTATCTCAAATTTGCGGCTGAGTTAAAGAAAATCCCCAGATCAGAAAGAGAAACGCAGATTGATAAAGTTGTCCGTATGGCGAGGCTTCGGGACGTGATGGACCGGATGATCCAGAACCTGTCCAAAGGATTCCGTCAGAGAGTAGGGCTCGCTCAGGCTATTCTTGGGTTCCCGGAGATCATCATCCTGGATGAGCCTACGGTTGGATTGGATCCCAAACAGATCATTGAAATCCGGGAACTGATCCGGAAACTGGCAAAAGAGCATACGGTGATCTTAAGCTCTCATATCCTGGCGGAAGTACGCGAGGTCTGCGACCATATCCTGATTATTTCAAATGGGAAATTGGCGGCCTGCGACACCCCGGAGAATCTGGAGAATCTGATGAGTGGAAGCGGCCGTGTGGAGATTGAGGCAAAAGGAACTGTAAATGAGGTGAAAAAGATTGTTGGGAAGATCCGGCAGGTGAAGCAGGCGGACTATCAGGAAAAGGATTCTGGAGTAACAGAAGCGCAGATCTATACGGACGGGAAGGAAGATATAAGGGAAGTGATTTTCATGGCTTTCTCGGAAGCAAAGCTGCCCCTTCTCACATTAAAAGAAAGTAAGTCTTCCCTGGAAGAAATCTTCCTGGAATTGACGCAGGGAAACAGCCGGGCTGTCAAGCGGATCCGGGAACTGGAGAGGAAAAAAGAGGAGGAGACAGAAAATGAAAGCAATTTATAAAAGAGAATTACAGTCCTACTTCCATACGATGATCGGCTGCGTGTTCATCGCGTTTATGGTGGCGTTTACCGGAGTCTATTTTATGGCGTACAACCTGAATTATGGATATCCTTACTTTTCTTATGTGATATCAGCGGTCCTCTTCGTTTTTATGATAGCGATCCCGGTCCTGACTATGAAAAGTTTCGCGGAGGACAGAAAGAGCAAGGCGGATCAGCTTCTTCTGACAGCGCCTGTCAGTCTGGTTAAGATCGTTTTGGGGAAATATCTTGCGATGGTCACGATCTTGGCCGTCCCCTGCGTGATCTTTTTGATTTTCCCCCTGATCATCGCGGCCCAGGGAACCGCTTATATCCTGGTAGATTACCTGGCGATCCTGTTGTTTTTCCTGCTGGGATGTGTGTATATCGCCATTGGCATGTTTGTTTCTTCTTTGACAGAGAGCCAGATCATCGCGGCTATTGGAACGTTTGGCGCTTTAATGCTGATCTATCTGTGGAGCGGGATACTGGATTTCCTGCCTTCCTCAGCGGGGGCCAATATGGCGGGGTTTTTGGTACTGCTGACCCTGGCTGTTCTCGCGGTCTGGCAGATGACGAAGAATTGGCTGATCGCCGCGGTACTGGAGATCGGGGCGGCGGCGGGCTGTATCGGGGTGTATGCGGTAAAGCCCGATCTTTTGGAGAACGGCCTGGCTTCGATTCTGGAGAAATTCGTGTTGACAGACGTTTTTACCGATATTTCCTCCAACAACATTTTTGACACAACGAGCATCATCTTGTATCTGTCTCTGATCACAGTGTTCGTCTTCCTGACGGTCCAGATGATCCAGAAGAGACGGTGGAGTTAGGAGGGAAGACCATGTTAGAGAAGATCAAAGGGATGTTCCAGAATACAACGTTCAGGAACGGAAGCTACAGCGTGGGGATGACGGCTCTCGTCATTGCGGTCGTAGTGGTGGTCAATCTGATCGCCGGACAGCTTCCAGAAAGTGTGAGAAGTATTGATATCAGCGACAACCGGATCTATGAGATCTCTGATACCAGCAGAGAAATACTGAAAAAGCTGGATCAGAAAGTAACGTTTCAGGTATTTGCGGAACGGAATAATACAGACGACCGGATTAAAACTTTTTTGAATAAATACACCTCTTTGTCGGATCAGATCGAGGTGGAATGGATCGATCCTGTCCTGCACCCATCTGAATTGACGGAAAATAATGTGTCCGAGGATACGATCCTGATTTCCTGTGAAGACACGGAAAAGAGTACAGCAGTTACCTTCGATGAGATTCTGGTGCCGGACGAGTACGCCTATTATTACGGAGACAGCTCTTCCGCTACAGAATTTGACGGGGAAGGGCAGTTTACCAGCGCGGTCAACTATGTGACCAGCGACGCGCAGAAGAAGATTTATTATACCACGGGGCATGGAGAAAATACATTTTCTTCATCCGTGTCAGAGCTGCTTGAAAAAAATAATATGACTTCAGAAGAGCTGAATCTGCTGATGACAGGCGAGATTCCAGAAGACTGTGATCTGCTGTTTTTATATTCTCCGGCGACAGATATTACAGAGGAGGAGCAGACAGCGATCCTGGATTATATGTCCCAGGGCGGAAAGGTTTATGTGATGCTGGGAGAAACAGAGGATGCCACTCCCAATCTGGACAGTATCTTAGAAGAATATGGGATTTCCAGAACAGAAGGATATATTGCGGATATGCAGCGAAATTACCAGGGCAATTACTACTATATCTTTCCGGAGATCACAGGGGGCGAGGAGATTACAGAAGGTCTGACTTCCGATATGGTGCTTCTGGTGAATGCCCACGGGTTCCAGATCGGCGATCCGGCAAGAGATACGATCACAGTGCAGGGATTTATGGATACATCATCGGATGCTTACGCGGTGACAGAAGAAACTCAGGAACAAGGGGAATTTACACTTGGAGCGGTAGCGACAGAGAGCGTCACGACAGAATCCGACAGTGAAGATTCAGAAGAGGAGAGTGAGGAAAATACAGAAGAGGCAAAGGAAGAAGATTCTGAGGAGGAAGGCGCGGAATCCCGGCTGACCGTAGTGACGGCAGACAGCCTGATTGATTCCCAGGTGACGGATTCTTTTACCACGCTGGACAATCTGGACCTTTTCATCAATACGATATCTGCTAATTTTGATGACGTGGAAAATGTTGCTATCGAAGCAAAAAGTCTGTCTGTTACCTATAATACCATGCAGCACGCAGGGGTGATCAGCCTTTTGATCATCTTTGGAATCCCGGCAGTCATCCTTATTTCCGGATTCATATGCTGGTGGAGGAGAAGAAAAGCATAGGAGGTGGAGCATGAAGTCAAAAAAAGGAATGTTGATCCTTGGAATTGTCCTCGTGGTATTACTGGGAATCTATGGAGGACTCAGATACTGGGGGAACAAAAGCCAAGAAGCGGAAGCGCAAAAAGAAGAGGCGGAGACAGTCCACGTGGTCCAGACCGGGGATCTGTCCGGATTTTCCTATACAGATGGAACAGATACCATGAGTTTCGCGAAAGAAGAGGACACCTGGTACTACGAGGCGGACCGGGAGATCCCTATGGTCCAGGATACGGTGCGGACAATGGCGGACGCCCTTCAGGACGTGACGGCGGTAAGGGAACTGCAGGAGCCGGACGCTCTTGAGGACTATGGGCTAGATGCGCCTTCCTATACGATCGAATACACAGAAGAGGATGGGGAGACAGGAACACTCTACATCGGCGATATGACAGGGGAAAATTATTATGCCATGCCGGAAGGGAGTGAGAATGTCTATACGATTGACAGTACCCTGGTCTCCGCTCTATTATTTGACCTGGCGGATCTGGCGCAGACAGACAGCGTCCCGTCTATCAGCAGCGGAAACCTGGTAAGCGTTGCCGTCACAGAGAATGGACAGAGCCAGACCTTTGAAGAAGAGGATGACCTGGCGGAACTGGCGGGAGGATTTGGAGTGCTTTCGCTGACGGAATGCGCGGATTACCATGTGACAGACGAGACACTTTCAAAGTATGGATTGGAAGAAGAAAACCGGATGACGGTACAAGCGGTATATACAGACACGGATACAGAAGAAGAGGAGACATTTACCGTCTATGTTGGAGACGAAGATGAAGACGGAGAGAATCGGTATCTGATGGTAGACGGGTCTAAGATGGTATATAAGGTCAGTACAGATGTGATCGGGAATATGACGACTGTCAGCGAAGGAGATGAAGCGGAAGAATAAAGAAAACTTGGATAACGGGCGTCCTTCCTGTATAATAGAACGAGAAAACATCTGATCGGCACGGTGTTTTATGGGAGGGACAGAACGTGAAGAAGAATATTTCGGGAATACTTGGGCGGGCGGAACGCTTCCCAGTCATTTTGATCGGAGAAGGCCTTCTGGTAGGCGGAATCGGCGGTTTTGTGGTGGTCTTATACCGAATGGCTCTGGATTACGCCGGAAAATGGCTGGATCAGATTCTGGCGTTCGTTAGGGAAGATCCTCTCAAGATCGCGGGATGGTTTGTAATTCTTGCTTTTCTGGCTTGGATCACAGCCAGACTGGTAGCTTGGGAACCGTTGATATCAGGAAGCGGGATTCCGCAGCTTGAAGGAGAGATGGCCGGAAAGCTGGATCAGAAGTGGTATCGGGTTCTGCCCGCCAAGTTTCTGGGAGGATTCTTATGTATTTTGGGAGGACTCGCCCTGGGAAGGGAGGGTCCTTCGATACAGCTTGGGGCAATGGCGGGAAAGGGAGTTTCAAAAGGATTTGACCGGGGAAAGACGGAAGAGAAGTTTCTGCTGACTTGTGGAGCCAGCGCGGGTCTTTCCGCGGCCTTTCACGCGCCGCTGGCCGGAGTTATGTTTTCGCTGGAAGAGGTCCACAAGAATTTTTCGGTATCTGCCCTGCTGTCTGTGATGACCGCCTCACTGACGGCGGATTTTTTGGCGACCGCGGTCCTGGGGACGGATTCGGTCTTTCAGTTTTCCATCGTTCAGGAACTTCCGGTGTCCGCTTATGGGATGATCGTGGGACTTGGAGTGATCCTGGGCGCGCTTGGGGCATTCTATAACTGGTTTACTTTAAAGATCCAGTCCCTATATGATAAAGCTGATTTTCTGAATGTTGCGGGAAAGATTTTGATTCCGTTTTTGTGCGCGGGTGTCCTGGGATTTACTGTGCCGGAGCTTCTGGGAAGCGGGCATGACCTGATCGAAAATCTGACCAGCACGAATATGCTTTTAGAGACGGCGATTTTCCTTTTGGCAGGAAGATTTGTGTTTTCCGCGGTGAGTTTTGGCTCCGGAGCGCCGGGCGGGATTTTCTTCCCTTTATTAGTATTGGGCGGATATATTGGCGGGATCTTTGCTATGGCAGGCGTAAGATTATGGGGATTGGATCCGCTGTTTATCAATAATTTTGTGCTTCTTTCAATGGCGGGATATTTTGCCGCCGTGGTGAGAGCTCCCTTGACGGGGATCATTCTGATCTTTGAAATGACAGGGACGCTGACCCAGATGCTGTCTCTGTCGGTAGTCTCTATTGTGGCTTATATTACCGCCACACTCCTGAAGTCAAAGCCGATCTATGAAAGTCTTCTGGAGCGGCTTCTTCTGCGCGGGGGGCAAAAGCCGGATAAGGAGAATGGGGAAAAGATGCTGATGCATTTTGCTGTCTGCCGGGGATCCAGGATTGAAGACCTGACGATCGGAGAGATCCCCTGGCCCGACAACTGCCTTTTGGTGGCGGTAGAACGAGGGACAGAAGAGATCATTCCGAAAGGGAAGACCCGCCTTTTGGCCGGTGATGTGGTGGTGACCATGACCGATGAAAGAGACGGCGCTCTGATCCATGACCGGATGGAAGAACTGTGCCGGGAGATGTTTTAATAAAGAAAGGAATCTGAAAGCTGTTGCGCTGTTCTGTGGATTGTAATAAGATAGAAGCAGGATATCTGCGAGGGATGAGGAGGGAAGCGCATGTTTGGAAAGAGATGTACTCTGTGCGGCGGGAAGCTGGACAGCAACAACATTTGTATGGAATGTGGCCTGGATAATAACAAGTCTGAGCAAAATTATCAGATCAACCGGAGCGGCTGCGATGACCTTCCGCTGACCCATGTCCATAGGGAGACCGAGAAAGAGCAAAGACGGCGGTATCCGGAACCTCAGACAGAGGGGGCAGGAAGAAGGCAGAAGCATTCACAATATCAAGGTCAGACCTTCCAGAGACGAAGTTATCATTCCCAGGAGGATCTGATCAGGAAGCGAAAAAAGAAATATCTGTGGTGGGTCGTCATCCTGGTGATTGTTGTTGTGGTCAGCGGAGCTGTAAAGGCGTTATCGGATATTGAAAGCGAAAGCGGTCTTACAGATATGAGCTGGGATCCATACGAGTACGTGACGAGCCAGCTGTCTGACGAAGGCGAGAGCGTAGAGTACGATCTGCCCAGCGGAAGATACATGGTAGGCGTCCACATTCCTTCTGGGACGTACGCGGCGGAACCAAAGGACGAATTTGACGCGATCCAGGTGTGGGATGAAAAAAATAATATTTCCTTATATGAGTATGAAGGAAAAGAGGGAGAGGAAAGCTATCTGGACGACCTGCGGCTTTATCCGGGAGCTATTATTGAGATCAGTACAGAATCGCCGATGAAGCTTACCTCTGATAATGCGCAGAGCACAGATATGGCAGGAATGGGAAATCCGCTGACAGAACCTGTGGAAGTGATAGACGGGCAGACGCTTGAGGCTGGTGTGGATTTTGAGGCCGGCACGTATGATATCACGGTCCTCACTGGAGAAGGCAGCGTGGAGATCGCGATAAAAGATGAGGCCGGAGAAGTGTATGCGGAAAAATATCTGGGCATGGGGTCGGAATATAGTGATGGTATGGAATATAAGAATTTTATCTTTCCGGAAGGAAGCACGGTCTTTTGTGAAGGGGAAGATATGGCGATCAGGCTTACGCCAAGCGAGAAGATCATATCCGAGGATTATTTCCAAGACTGTATAGCCTTTTATTGATAAAAAGAGATAATTCCTATTAGACAGAAGCCGGGCTTATGTGTTACAATGGCGGGGCGGGAAACGCAGCACGAAAATAAAAGGGAAGGCGGGGGAGAAAAACTCTCTGCCTGAGATAGAACAGAAAGGAAGAAATCACATGGGAGGACTTTTTGGCGTAGCTTCTAAGGAAGATTGTGTATTGGAGCTTTTTTATGGAGTGGACTATCATTCTCACTTAGGAACCAGAAGAGGCGGAATGGCGACCCACGGCGCGGAAGGGTTTAACAGGGCGATCCACAATATAGAGAATTCACCGTTCCGTACCAAGTTTGACCGGGATGTAAGCGAGATGAAGGGGAATCTGGGAATCGGCTGTATTTCAGATTTTGAGCCTCAGCCGCTTTTGATCCAGTCTCATTTGGGAAGTTTTGCGATCACTACTGTTGGAAAGATCAACAATCAGGCGGAACTTCTGGAACAGGTATATAAGGATGGACATTCTCATTTTCAGGAGATGAGCAGCGGGCAGATCAACGCTACAGAGCTGGTGGCTTCTTTGATCTGCAAGAAGGCTTCGATCGTGGAAGGAATCCAGTATGTGCAGGAGATCATAGACGGATCCATGACCTTACTCCTTATGACGAAGGATGGGCTTTACGCCGCCAGGGATCGTTACGGAAGGACCCCATTAGTGATCGGCCGCAAAGATGGAGCTTACTGTGTTTCATTTGAAAGCTTTGCCTATATCAACCTGGGCTATCAGGATTATAAAGAGCTGGGACCTGCTGAAATCGCTTTCATAACGCCGGAGGGCGTGGAAACGTTGTCAGCTCCGAGAGAAGAGATGAAGATCTGTTCTTTCCTTTGGGTGTATTATGGCTACCCTACATCGTCCTATGAAGGAGTCAACGTAGAGGAGATGCGTTATAAATGCGGAAGTATGCTGGCAAAGAGAGACGGGGACTCTGTCCATCCGGATATTGTAGCCGGCGTGCCGGATTCTGGTGTGGCACACGCCATCGGGTATTCAAATGAGGCAGGAATCCCATATGCCAGACCCTTTATCAAATATACGCCTACTTGGCCAAGATCGTTTATGCCGACCAACCAGAGCCAGAGGAATCTGATCGCTCGGATGAAGCTGATCCCGGTAAAAGCATTGATCGAGAATAAGAAACTGCTGTTGATCGATGATTCTATCGTAAGGGGGACCCAGCTTAGGGAGACAACGGAATTCTTATATCAGAGCGGCGCCAAGGAGGTCCATGTGCGTCCGGCATGTCCGCCGCTGCTCTATGGCTGTAAATATCTGAATTTCTCCCGGTCGAAATCAGAACTTGATCTGATCACGAGAAGAATGATCCGGGAACGGGAAGGGGACGAGTGCTCCCAGGAGGTGCTGGAAGAATACGCAGATCCCTGCAGCTGCAGATATGCGCAGATGATCGAGGATATCCGAAAGCAGCAGAACTTCACAACGCTGCGTTATCACAGATTGGACGATTTGATCGCGTCTATTGGTCTGGAGCCGTGCAAACTGTGTACGTATTGTTTTGACGGAAAAGAATAGAGAAATAGGAAGAGGCTGTCCCGTGAGAACACAAACTCGCGTGACAGCCTTTTTTGGAGGTTATATCTGATAGGTCATGATGTAATCATCCATTACAAATCCATGTCCAATGTCTGCTTCCTGCTGGTCGGTGATCACAAATCCTAAGTGGTCGTAGACGGCCAGGCTGTTATCGTTATGTTTGTTGCAGGTAAGCCAGATCTTCTTTAGATTCCGTTCTTTGCACAGGCCGATCAGAAAATGAAAGGCTTTTGTGGCCAGATGACGGCCCCGGAAATCCTTGTGGATATAAAGTTTGCTTAAGAAAAGGGAGTCCGCTTCCGGGTGGACGCCAGTGTAACCGGCCAGTTTCCCGCCGATGAGAAGTTGATAATACTCGTATCCATCCTGCTCTACCTGGTTTTTGAGAGCCGGGAAGGACTGGAATTTATCCACCATATATTCTACCTGCTCCAGCCCGATGATGGGAACAAAATGCTGATGCCAGATTTCCCGCGCCAGAGCGGCGATAGCCCGCAGGTCCGTGTCATTTTCTGCCTTGCGGATGTTCAAGTTATCCATGTCGATCACTCCAATTCTTTAGAATAGTTTCACAAAATAATCATTTTTATTCTTTCATTATAAGTGATATAATGAAAAAAAACAATTTTGAAAATATTTTACCGGATAAGGCTTTGGAGGCAGAGCATGGATGGATTTGTAACACTGAAGGACGTAAAGAAGATATATCAGATGGGCGAGGTTCAGATCATGGCCGCGGCAGGGATTGATTTCCAGATTCAGAAAGGCGAGTTCGCGGTAGTGGTAGGGCCAAGCGGCGCTGGAAAGACTACGGTGCTCAATATCCTGGGCGGAATGGATACGGCCACTTCCGGACAGGTGCTGGTGGATGGGGAAGATATAGCCGCCTATTCTCAAAGAAGGCTGACGGCTTACCGGCGGGACGATATCGGGTTCGTCTTTCAGTTTTACAATCTGATTCCCAATCTTACCGCATTAGAAAATGTTGAGCTGGCGCTTCAGATCTGTAAAGACCCGATGGATGCCAGGACCGTTATGGAAGAAGTCGGACTTGGAGAACGAGTGGACAACTTTCCAGCACAGCTCTCCGGCGGAGAGCAGCAAAGAGTATCGATCGCCCGCGCGCTGGCGAAAAATCCCAAGCTGCTCCTGTGCGATGAGCCTACAGGAGCTCTGGATTATAATACGGGGAAATCTATCCTGAAGCTTTTGCAGGATACGTGCAGAAATAAAGGGATGACGGTGATTCTGATCACCCACAATTCGGCCATTGCGCCAATGGCGGACCGGGTGATCAAAATTAAAAACGGAATGGTTTCCCGTATCATTGAGAATAAAGACCCTGTTCCGGTGGAGACAATAGAGTGGTAGGAGAAAGCAATGGGCACAAAGGCGACGAGGAAAGATTTTTATAGAGAGATACGAAAAAGCCCAGGGCGTTTTCTGTCCATTTTGTTTATCGTGGCTCTTGGCGTGGCCTTTTTTTCTGGAATCCGTTCCTCTGAGCCGGATATGAGGGTCACCGGAGATGCTTATTATGATGAAACGAACTTGATGGATATCCAGGTGATGAGCAGTTATGGTATTACTAAAGAGGATATCCAGGCTTTGAAAGAAGTGGAAGGTGTTCTGGATGTGGAAGGCGCCTACAGCGGGGATTTCTTAAGTACGCTGGATGACGAGCAGACGGTGCTCCATGTCATGTCCCTGCCTAAGAAGATGAATGAAGTGGCGGTCAGCGAGGGGCGTATGCCGGAAGCCGCCGATGAATGTCTGGTAGATAATGCTCTGGGATATGAGATCGGAGATAAGATCACATTAGAATCCGGCACAGAGGATCCGGTAGGAGATACACTGGCCGCGGATACATATACGGTGGTGGGCAAAGGGAGCACTCCGCGCTATATTTCCTTCCAGCGGGGCAGTACCACCATCGGGACAGGAAGCCTGGACGGTTTTCTTGTGGTGCCGGAATCGGCTTTTGTGACGGACGTTTACACAGAAGCCTGTATCCAGGTGGAAGGCGCTAAAAAACTGATGGCGTACAGCGAGGATTATGATCAGCTTATAGAAGAAGTCATAGGACGAGTGGAGGATATTACCGGAGAACGGGGAGAGATCCGCAGACAAGAGCTGATCGATGAAGCGGACGAAGAATTAGACGATGCCAGGGAAGAGCTGGAGAAGGGAAGGCAAGAAGCCCAGGATGAGCTGGATGCGGCCTGGACGGCTATTGAGGATGGAGAGAAACAACTGACTGACGCCAAAGCTCAGATCCAGGAAGGAAAAGACCAGATCGCATCCGCCAAGGAGACGCTGGATTCCAAGCAGAAGGAATTAGACAGCGGCCTGGCGGAATACCAGGATGGAAAGAAGAAGCTGGATCAGGGGCAGGAGGCTTATGAGCAGAGGCTGGCGGAATTTGAGGAACAAAAGGCGGCGGCCGCTGAAAAGATCCAGTCCGGACGGGAGGAAATGGAAAAACTCCAGTCCCAGATCAAGGCGGATCAAGGAACTTATGAAGAGCTGCAGAAACAGATCCAGGCACTGAAAGAACAGATCCAAGAAGCGGAAGAGCAGGGCGGCGATCCGACAGAATTGGAAAAACAACTGGAGCAGGCGGAAACAAACGCAGGTCTTTTGGAACAAAAGATCGCGGGCGAGCAAAAGGCTTACCAGGAAGGCACGGCCCAGCTTGACGCCTATCAGAAGCAGATCGACGATGGGCAGGCGCAATTAGATCAGACGAAAGCCCAGTTGGATGCCAGCAGGGAAGCGCTGAGCGAGGCATATGCCCAGATCAAGAGCGGACAAGACCAGATCGATGCGGGATGGGAAGAACTAAACAGCCAGGAACAGCAGCTTCTCACCGGAGAACAGGAGATCCAGGAGAATGAGAAACAGTTAGAGGAAGCGAAGGAAGAATACCAGCAAGGAAAAAAGGACGCGGAACAAGAGATCGCCGACGGAGAACAAGAGATCCAGGAGGCAGAACAAGAGATTCAGGATCTGGAAGCCCCCAAGTGGTATGTGTATGACAGGAGCAATCTGCCGGAGTATGACGGATATGGAGAGAACGCGGATCGGATGCGGGCTATCGGTCAGGTGTTCCCCGTGATCTTCTTCCTGGTAGCGGCGCTGATCAGTCTGACAAGCATGACCCGGATGGTAGAAGAACAGAGGATCGAGATCGGCACTATGAAGGCGCTGGGATATGATCGGTTCACCATTGCCTCTAAATATCTGGGGTATGCGCTGCTGGCAACGGCGGGAGGAAGCGTGATCGGCGTTCTGATCGGGGAAAAGATCCTGCCGTACATTATTATCTACGCTTACGGGATCATGTATCAGAATCTGCCGGAGATCCTGGTACCTTACCAGTGGAGCTACGCTGCAATGGCTTCCGCGGCGGCGGTGGCATGCACGATGGCGGCCACGCTTCTGGCCTGCTATAAAGAACTGGGAGCCCAGCCGGCAGTGCTGATGCGTCCGCCCACGCCTAAGAAGGGACAGCGGGTTTTGCTGGAACGGGTGAAGATCATATGGAACCATCTGAACTTTAACTGGAAGTCCACGGTCCGCAACCTGGTGCGGTATAAGAAGCGGCTTTTCATGACGGTATTTGGAATCGGCGGCTGTATGGCTTTAATGCTGGTCGGATTCGGGCTGAGAGATTCTATTTTTGAGATTGCTGATCTGCAATATGGGGAACTGCAATTTTATGACGGAAGCATTTATCCGGAAGATGGGCTGACAGAGGAAGAAAGTCAGCGGCTGAAAGATTTCCTGGAACAGGATGAAGACATCGAGCGGTTTATGGATGTAAATATGATGAATATGACTCTGGAGAACGGGCAGGAGTCCCATGACGCCTATCTGTGCGTGCTCAGCGATCCGGACAGAATCAATGAGTTCCTGTGCTTCCGGGACCGGAAGAGCCATGAGACATATGAGCTGACTGACGATGGAGTTATCATCAGTGAGAAGACGGCGAATCTTTTGGGAGTCGAAAAAGGAGATACCGTGGTGATCCGTGGTGAAGAGAAGGGAAATAAAGAGGTAAAGATCGCCCAGGTCTGCGAGAACTATATGGGCCATTATCTCTATCTTACCGCGGGCTATTATGAAAAGATATATGGAGATGAACCGGAGTATAACGCAATTTTCTTCCAAGTTCCAGAATCTTACTCTATAGAGGAGCTGGAAGATGCAGGCCAGGAAATCTTGGAACAGGATGAAGTCTTGAGCGTCAGCTATACCCATGATATCCGTTCTCAGCTGGATGATATGCTGGCCAGTTTGAACCTGGTGATCGTGGTATTGATCATTTCAGCCGGAATGCTGGCGTTTGTGGTGCTCTATAACTTGAATAATATCAGCATCACAGAGCGGCAGAGAGAACTGGCCACCCTGAAAGTACTGGGGTTCTACAATCCGGAAGTGGCAATGTATGTATACCGGGAGAATATCATCCTGACATTCCTGGGCGCTGCTTTCGGCGTGATCCTGGGACGGATCCTTCATTTGTTTATCATTCAGACCGTAGAAGTGGATTCGGCTATGTTTGGAAGAAACGTTCATTTTACCAGCTATCTCTACAGCCTTTTGTTTACTCTGCTTTTCACGGCGCTGGTGAACCTGGTCATGTATTTTAAACTGAAGAGGATCAATATGGTCGAATCATTGAAAAGTATTGAGTAAAGGAATGATTTTTGTTAGCACTCTTTTTGAAAGAGTGCTAATTTTTTGTTGACTTTTATTTTTAGGAGTATTATCATAACAATTAGGGTATCCGAAAGGATTATATTTAGAAAAAATAAATTAGGAGTGATAGAAATGGCAGTGAAAAAAGGTAATTTGTCCATTAGCAGTGAAAATATTTTCCCCATTATAAAGAAATGGGTATATTCAGATCATGATATATTTGTCCGTGAAATGATATCCAATGGCTGTGACGCCATCACAAAACTGAAGAAGCTGGATGTGATGGGAGAATATCAGCTTCCTGACGATTATAAGCCGGCGATCCAGGTAGTGGTAAATCCAGAAGAGAAGACCCTGAAATTCATTGATAACGGAATCGGAATGACGGCAGACGAGGTAGAGGAATATATTACGCAGATCGCGTTTTCCGGCGCCACGGAATTCTTGGAGAAGTATAAGGATAAGACAACCGAAGACGATATGATCGGCCACTTTGGATTGGGATTCTATTCTGCCTTTATGGTGGCAGATGAGGTGCATATTGATACCCTTTCCTATAAGGACGGATCGAAAGCTGTCCACTGGGTAAGCACCGGAGGCACAGAATATGAGATGGAAGATGGGGATAAAGAAAGCGTTGGAAGTGAGATCACACTGTATTTGAACGAAGACAGCCTGGAATTTGCCAACGAGTATCGGATGCGCGAGGTGATCGAGAAATACTGTTCCTTTATGCCGGTGGAGATCTTCCTTTCCAAGGCCAACGCGGAACCGGAATACGAGACTATCGATGAGGCGGATCTGAAAGAGGATGATGTGGTCATTGAACATATCCACGAAGACGCTAAGATGGAAGAAAAGGAGAATAAAAACGGCGAGAAAGAGATGGTAGAGACGGAGCCTGCCAAGGAGAAGGTGAAGATCCAGAAACGGCCGGTCTCCTTAAGCGATATCCATCCGCTGTGGACCAAACATCCAAATGAATGTTCCGATGAAGATTATCTGGAATTCTACCGGAAAGTTTTCCTGGATTATAAAGAGCCTTTATTCTGGATCCACCTGAATATGGATTATCCTTTCAACCTGAAAGGAATCCTGTATTTCCCAAGGATCAACACCGAGTATGATTCTATTGAGGGGACGATCAAACTGTACAATAATCAGGTGTTCATCGCCGATAATATCAAAGAGGTGATCCCGGAATTCCTGATGGTATTAAAAGGCGTCATCGACTGCCCGGACCTTCCGCTGAATGTATCCAGAAGCGCGCTGCAAAATGATGGGTTCGTGAACAAGATCGCGGATTATATTTCTAAGAAAGTAGCGGACAAACTTTCCGGCATGTGCAGGACGAAGCGGGAAGACTACGAGAAATACTGGGATGATATCAGCCCATTTATCAAATTTGGCTGCCTGAAGGACGAGAAATTCTGTGATAAGATGAAGGATTCTGTCCTGTTCAAGAATCTGGATCACAAATATCTGACTTTGAAAGACTGCATCGCAGAAAACGGCGGCGAGGTGGTGGAGCCAAATGATAAGCAAGAAGAAAATGACAGCGAAGATGAAAATAAGGTAGAAGAGATCAAGACGACCATCTATTATGTGACAGATGAGATCCAGCAGAGCCAGTACATCAACCTGTTTAAGAGTCAGGGAAAGGATGCGGTGATCCTGGGGCACAATATTGATTCCCCATTTATCACCCAGTTAGAGCAGAGGAATCCCACGATCCGGTTCCAGAGGATCGACGCGGACGTGAATGAAGATATCCGGGAAGAAGTGGCGGAAGACGAGAAAGAAGAATTTAAGAAGACGTCTGACAGTCTGATCGAAATTTTCCGCAAAGAGCTGGAGAATGATAAATTAGACGTGAAGATCGAGAAGCTCAAAGACGACAGCGTAGCGGCCATGATGACCTTGTCAGAGCAGAACCGCCGAATGCAGGAAATGATGAAGATGTACGGAATGTCAGGCGTGGACATGGGCGGAGAGACTACATTGATCTTAAATGCGAACCATCCGCTGGTACAGTATGTGGTAGACCACAAAGACGGCGAAAACACCAATTTGATCTGCCATCAGCTCTATGATCTTGCGCTGCTGGCCCATAAGCCGCTGAATCCGGATGAGATGACGGCGTTTGTAAAGAGAAGCAATGAGATCATGCTGCTTTTGACGAAATAGTATTAATTGGGGACGTAGTATTTTGCAAAAATACTACGTCCCCGTTCACATTTTGTTCATATTTTCCAACTCTTCAGAAACTCTTCCACGTATTCATCCCATTGGCGCTCTAAAGATTTGTCCAGCGAGAAAGAATGGAGCGAGATTCCTGTCACGCATTGCAGCGCGCTTCCATCGTACTGGAAATTCAGGTATAATCCCTGGATTTCTTCCGGGCGGAAGGATGTGATCTGATATTGGGAAAGGAAAGCGGGGAAACACTCCGGCGCCAGTGATAATACGATCTTAAATTCCAAAGGCGTCCGCTTTCCGCGGATCAGTTCCAGACAGTAGCCGCGTACGTCTTTCCAATGGGAGTAGCTGTACGCGGGCGGTTCGTCAAAGAATTCCCTGCGGAGAAAACCATCTATGGCAAATCTATTAAAGGTAGTGATCTCGCCCTCGATGAATGAGAAGGAATCGAAGGTTTCTTTGAGAAGAAGATGATTCATAGTGTCCTTTGCGGAAAGCTGAAATACGTTCATTCTGGTAAAACTCCTTTGTGCTTTGTAAGACAGTATAGCATAGTTTTGGATATGGTGGAGAAAAAGTGCGAATGGAACGGGGGAATTTTAATAGTTGCGTAATAAAAAATTAATAAAAATGTAACATGATATATATATGCTAAGACAGAATGTCGTATTTTATCGTATTTTGGAGTATTGTATCATGGAACGAATAACGAAGATCATTCAAAAGCATAAATGGGTTGTTCTTCTTGTGTGTGCAACCTTAGTCATTGTGATTGTTATGCTGGTAAGAGCATTGTGGGATCCGGCCAGGGATGAAGTGCGGGAAGGAACCGTTTATCTGGAGAAATTGGAAAATAAGGATCTTGCTGCTGTAGAGGCGGAAGTGAAAGAAGTAAAGAGGAAGGCGCAGGATGAGGCGATTGAAGCCGGCGAACTTTCCATTTGGGCGCAATTTAGTGATTATGTTATATTTGGGGATTCCAGAACGGTAGGATTTTCTTCTTATGAGTTTTTGGACAAGCAGAGAGTGTTGGCAGAGAGAGGTCTGACTATTGCGGATATTTCTGCTTATGAAGACCAGATGGTGGCTCTGAATCCATCCTGTCTTTTTTTATGTACAGGCTTGAATGATGTGGCGAGTGGATATTGGAAAACGCCAGAGGAATATGTGGCCGCATACGAGGAGACTGTGCAGGAACTTATGAAAATGCTGCCGGATACGGAAATTTATATCAATTCTATTTTTCCAGCCCAGGCCCCGGCCTTTGAGAAAAACGAAAATGAGCGAGAGATTCCTGAGTATAATGAGGCCGTGAAACAGTGGTGTGAGGAAAAGGGATACCATTACATAGATAACACAAGTGTATATGAAAAACACAACGATTTATATGAAGAAGATGGTATCCATTTTAAAAAAGAGTTTTATCAGTATTGGGCGGCGAATATGCTGGCAGAGGTAGAGTAATGAGAGATTATTTGATGAAGGGGATCGGGTTTGTTAAATATATCCTGCTGATTTTATTGGCTGTTTTTATTGTGGGCTTGATGCGGGGAGACAAGATCAGCAATGCTAAAATAGAGGATGTGGCGGAAAAGGTTACGAAAGCTGTGGATATGACGGACCTTTCAGCCGCGGATAACAGGACAGTGCGGCGGCTTTATGGAATCAATGTAAATGATTATGAGGGAGTCAGCCTGTATGTATCAGATTCTAATATGAAGGTAGAAGAAGTATTGATTGTAAAACTAAGGGATGTATCGCAAGCGGATGGAGTAGAAACAGCAGTGCGGGAAAGGGTGGATACCCAGCTCCAAAGTTTTGAAGGATATGGGCCGGAACAGTGTAAGCTTTTAAACGATCATGTGCTGGATACGGAAGGCAATTATATCCTGTTCATAGTGAATCAAAAGGCGCAGGCGGCGGATCAGGCATTTCAAAAGAGTCTATAAAAGGAAGTAAGATACCATGATTTTTAGCAGTGTTTTCTTTATTTTTATATTTCTTCCTCTGACGCTGGTCATTTACTTCTTGGTTCCCAAAGCGGGGAAAAATATCGTACTTTTGATCAGCAGTCTTATTTTTTATGCATGGGGAGAACCAATCTATATTGTGCTGATGATGTTCAGCATTGTTTATAATTACATCAGCGGAGTCGAGATTGACTATCACAGAGATAAAGGCAACAGGCGGAAGATGCGATTTGTATTTTGGATGGCTGTGGCAGTGAATCTTGGTGTTTTGATGTTCTTCAAGTATTATGGATTCCTGATGGAAAATTTGAATTCTCACTTGAGGTATTTTAAGGGATTTAATAACTGTTATATCTTGTTATAAAAATCTCGTCAAACCCTTGAAAATACTAAAGTTTTTGTGGGTGTCCTCTCCGTCACATCTTGTATCGTGTTATATCGTTTTACCCTTGGTTATGAACTCTGATAAGGGAAAAAACAAGGGAAAGAAAATCTGGTAACAACTTATAACAAATTATGAAAATGGTAGTTGGAACTAGATGGAATGCTTATAATACATTTTCAAGAAAGGACTGATAAGATGAGATTGATATATGCAGACTATAACCCTCTTACAAATAGTATTGATGTAACTACATTTGAGAATTACATATTGCGAATTGATTGTAATAAGGCAGAGGATGGATTAAGAACTACTCTTTGCTCACAAAATTCACTTAATGCTTTGGCGATAGATGAGCCATTGGAATATGCTCGCCTTGCTTTGGACGGTGAAATGCAGGCATGGGTGGATGCGATTGATAGTTTGGCAGTCTGGTGATTTCTATAAATGTTTTTTGATAAAATGTTGGCAGAATATCTAGGCTTGGTGTGATAAAATAAAAGAAATTAACTTACTAGAGAATTATCGAGTAGGAGATATTTGGCAATTTAATAGCTTTGCCTACTATGTGCGTGACAAGGCTATTCTTGGAGAGGAGATTTATTCAGGGATTATAAGTTGAAAAACTTGATTTTAAGCGGATGCTACGGAAAGTAGCGTCCGTTTTTTGATTTGTAAACAGGTGTTGGTGGTGCTACTTTTTCATTTTGTGTAAGATGCGAGTGTAAATCAAAATACTGATGGAGGCATTGTTATGAGTAACAAAAAAGAAATCATTATCAAGGCAACTAAACTTAAAAAGAGTTTTATCACAGGTGACACAGAGCAGACAATTTTTGAAAATCTAGACCTTAATATATATAGGGGTGACTTTACTGTGATTATGGGTAGTTCAGGTGCAGGCAAGTCCACACTGATGTACTCCCTTTCGGGAATGGACAGGCCCAGCTCGGGCGAGGTTGTTTGGAACGACAAAACAATTACATCTTTAAGTGATGATAGGCTGGCAATTTTCAGACGAAAGAACTGTGGTTTTGTTTTTCAGCAAATCTATCTTCTTGATAAGATGAGCCTTATGGATAATGTACTTACGGCGAGTGCATTGTCAGGAGCAAGCAAAAAGGACTCAGTGAAATATGCCAAAGAGCTTTTCGAGCTTGTTAATATTCCTGAGATAACACGCAAAAAGTTCCCATCTCAGGTGTCGGGCGGTGAGGCTCAGCGAGCAGGCATTGTAAGGGCAGTTATAAATAAACCCGAGATTCTCTTTGCCGATGAGCCCACAGGTGCACTGAACTCAAATAACTCAACTGCGGTTCTTGATGTTTTTACAAAGCTTCATAATGATGGTCAGAGCATTATATTGGTAACTCATGACAAGAAAACAGCCTTAAGAGGCAACCGTGTGTTATATGTTAAGGACGGCATGATCTACGGTGAGTGTGACCTTGGGGTTTACACAAATGAAAGTAAAGACCGTGAAGCAAAGCTAAACAACTTTTTAACAGAGATGGGATGGTAATATGAAAAAAATAGCAAATCAGATTTTATACAACTTAAAAAAAGAAAAAACCTCCTTTATATCATTCGGCGTTATCATTCTGATAACTGCTCTAATATTAAATTGTGCAGCGGTTTTGCTGTGTCAGGTAGATAGGGCTTATGATACAAAGTTTGAAAAGTTAAGCACCGCAATGCTCAACGCAATTGTTCCTGAGGTCCAGAACAGCAGTGAACTTGAAAAAGCAATTGATGAAATCGAAAAGGTAGAGAAAATCGAAAGCTATACTGCTATTATGACAGAAGCTACTGTCAAGGATTTCAATGGTGCGGATTTTTCAATGAACACAGTGTTTTATAACATTGACGACAAGCGTACTCTTAACAATTATGAACTTGTGAGTGAAAGCAAAAATAATGTTGACGATCCAATCTATATCCCACTTTATGTATCCAACTTTGGTGGATTTGCTTTGAATGACGAAATCGTTTATGCAATTGACGGCAAGTCCCATAGTTTCACTGTGGCAGGTGTGATTGAAGAAATGCAGTACGGCAACTATGGTTCGGGTTTGCTGTGTGCCTATTTACCAAAAGAAGAGTTTGCAGAGCTTGCGGATTCTTATAGTGACAAGGCTGTGGTTGAATATTCAATGAGCGTAAAGAGCGATGCAAGCCTTGATGAAGTGAAAGATGATGTCAGCAAAGCAATTGAGAACAAAGGTGTTATGGCTTTATCAATTCTTGACAGCGAAAGCGTAAAGGGTACACGGACAATGGTTACGGATCTGCTTGTACTTATTTTAACCGCTTTTGCACTAATCATCCTTGCAGTTAGCGTATTCCTCAGTAACTTCAAAGTTAAAAATGCTATTGAGTCCGAAATTACAAATATGAGCGTGCTTAAAGCTCTGGGTTATACAAGTGCTCAGATTGTAGCGAGTATCACACTGCCTTATGCTATTGTTTCGCTATTGTTTGCAATTCTCGGCATTGGTCTGTCTTACACTTTACTTCCTGTGCTTTGCTCAGTGCTTACTGTTCAGTCAGGTTTTTCGTTTGCTGTTAGCTTTGATTTGCTGAGCTTTGTATGTGTGGCTTGTATTCTTTGCGGTGTTGTTTCGTTCTTCACATATATATCCGCACGAAAAATCAAGAAAACTCAGCCTATTGACGGCTTAAGAGGTAATACAAGTTCAAAGCACACAAAGAAAAATTATTTTCCGCTTGAAGAAACCAGAGGCAATACAAAATTCCTGCTTGTCTTAAAGCAGATGATAGCTTCTACAAAACAGAATATAATGCTCTTTCTGGTGTCTTTTGTGCTGACGGTTCTCATAGCATTTTCAGGCACACTGTTCTACAATGTAGTAGTTGAGCCGGATAATTTTATGTCTGCTTTGTCAGACGAAGTAGCAGATGTGATTATTTATCCTAAAAGCGACAGCATGAGTGAGCTTGAGTCAAAACTTGGTAACGATAATCGTGTGCAAAATTCATTGAAATATATGTCTGCAATTGTTAAAATTGAAGAGAAAACAGTGACTGCTTTTGCCTGCGAGGACTTCTCAAAGGTGAGAAATGATGTATGTTATATGGGTGAAAATCCGAAAGATGCAGATGAAATCGCTTTGGGCAGTGCTTTTGAAGAAAATTTTAAAATCGGTGATACAGTCAGCGTGACGGTGGACGGTATCACAAAAAGCTTTCAGGTTACAGGCTTTGTGCAAAGCGTAAATTTACAGGGCGAGCTTTGTGAACTGAGCATAGAAGGATACAACAGTCTCTTTAACCAAAATCAGACTCCATACCTCTATGTGTATCTTGAAAATGCTGAAAATGCCGAAAAGATTACAAAGGAATATAAATCCGATTACTCTGCATTGGTAGCAGACACAGTGAATTCTTACAAGCTTCAAACTGAAGCACAGGATATGTATATGGGTATCACTGTGGTGCTTGTAGTATCAATTTGTGCGGTAACAATTCTCGTTGTGTTATTTATTTTATATATTGTTATCAAGTCTCTGCTTGTAAAAAGAAGACAGGAGTTAGGTATTTACAAAGCAATGGGCTACACAAGTTCACAGCTTATTTTACAGACAACAGGTTCATTTATGCCTGTGTCGATGGTGGCAATTGTGCTTTCAAGCTTTTTGGCAATTTATTATATGCCGGCTATCTATCAATTTATTTTTGAGACTTTGGGTGTCATGAAAAATAACATTGAGATTTCATTTGGCTTTTTAATGCTATTTGCAGTAGCTCAGATTTTAGTAAACATTATGATAAGTATTATTTTGTGTATGCCGATAAGAAAGATTTCAGCATATGTACTCATTAAGGAATAAGGGAGAGACAAAAATGGATTTTGGTGATAAATTAAAGCAGTACAGATTAAAAGAGGGACTTTCTCAGGAACAGCTTGCTGAGAAAATAGGAGTAAGCCGTCAAGCTATAACAAAATGGGAGACCAAGCGAGGTCTCCCTGATGTTGAAAATATGATTATCCTCGCAGAGCTTTTCAAGCTCACTCTCGATGAGCTTGTGCTTGAAGAGGTCAAAAAACAGGAAGAAAAGCCGGTGGTTTTCGAAAGCGAAACAGTTTATGACATCGACACCGGCAAGCATTTTGATATAAACTTGGGCGGTGCAAGGAAAATTACTATCAAAACAGGTGTGGATGAAAAAATCCACATTGTGCTTTCTTCCGAAATACTTGCTGAAATTGGCTCTCTTTTCAAGGTGAAACTTGACGAAAAGCGTAATAAGTTGGATGTTGAACTTGTAAATAAAAAGGGCGTCAGCCGTTTTGAAGCACAGGAAAGCGTGGATATTACTCTTTTACTCCCTGAAAAGTTTACCGAGCATACAGAGGTTTCAGCAAGCGTTAAGGAACTTCTTATTGAGGATTTACGCCTCAGCCGACTTGAGTACGACGGCGACGCAGAAAAGGTTTTTATCCGGGACACAGAGGGAAGTCTGGAGTTTACCGCAAAGACTGACTACGAAATTTTTATTTCAGGTAACTGCACAAAACTTGATATAAACCAGTTCAAAGCGAAAGCGATTGTTCACCTTGAAAATGCAGATAACTACAAACTCTCAAATAACGGCAGAAAATGCAAGCTCATCACCCGCAAAAACGGAGAAATTGTTGAGCTTGAAGAAAACGAAACTGCCGAAAATACAATCAACATATCAGGCATATTCTCCGAGCTGATTGTTGAGGTTGAGAGATAAATTTCAGCTTTACGCATACTATGTACTTCAAATAGCCGCATCCATTATGTGTATGGATACGGCTATTTTTGTGGCATGGGGCGATTATCTCGCCCCTTTATCTCTGCTTCGGTGAGGTTGGTTGGCATTCTGTCTGTCAGCCTTTTCCTGATACCGCTGTAACTTTTCGTGCATTGATTCGGCTTTGGGAGTGGCTTTCTCTCCATAGACTTCCTCCCGCTTGGCACATTCTTTCTCATATGCGTCGTTGGCACGCTGTGCGGTATAGAATGCTGTGTAGAAATCCTGCACCGTTGCAAATCCATGCTGTCTGACGATACCGGATAGTCCGGCTTTGAAGGTTCGGATTTCCTCGGTTTTGGTGGCAATCCTGTTTTCAAGCTCCTTTTTCTTGGTAAGTCTTGCAAGTCCCTTTAAATCAGCCAATTCAATCTCCAGTTTTGTCCGTTCACGCTCTGCTTCAAAGATAAGGTTATTGTGTTTATCAAGAGTAACCTTAATCTTTTGAAGTCTTGAGAAAGTGGCAGCTTCCGGTGGCATAACCGGTCTTGGAGGTATTTGTGGCTTGGGTGGTTCTTGAACCTCTGCCTTTGGAGCAGTTGCAGTAATAGTGTTTTCTGGTGCTTTGGGTTCTGTTATTACTTCCTTAGCCGGAGTTGTAATAACCTCTGCGGTGTCCTCTGCTTTAATAACAGACATGCTTCCGTATTCTTTTTCAAGAGCTTCATGGAACAGCTTGTTTTTTAGTTCCCTTGCGGCGGTCAGTACCTTGGAAATCAGAAGTGCAAGTTTCGCTGTGGCTATTGTGATAATGCCTGTCAGTTTCTCAGGACACTTGCCGAATACATCAATGGATAACCGGATACGCTCCGTAATCCATTTCTGCTTTATCTGCCGTATCTCATCCTCCGGCACTTGGCTGACTAAGGCTCGGTCTACTTCGTGATTCCACTGCATACGCACCTCATTATCTTCTTTTATCTGTTCCGCTTTGGGATTATTCTTACCGATTTTCTTGGTAGCAAGATACAATCCGTTTCTATCGAATACATGGAGCTTGTCTTTATCATCTTCTATCAGAAGATTGATAAGGTCGGTATAGAAGCGTTTTGCCTCGTCCAGATAATGCTCCTGCTTGAACAGCTTGTTCTTGGCGGTAAATAAGGTTCGCTCATAAACTTCGCCCTTCTTGACAATCTTACAGCCTTTGCGGACATTCCCGCTATCATCCAGTATCTCTTTCTTGGTGCGTACATGCTTACCTTGTTCGTTGTAGAACATATTGCGTGTGGCAATCTTTTCTATGGGTTCCGGTAACAGTTCCCTTTCGGAAAAGATGAGATGGATATGATAGTTGGTCTTGCGTTTGTTATGGTGCAGGGCTGATACACATTCCACACCATATTTTTCCTTAAAGCGGTTGGTAAACATCTGTAACAGCTTGTCGGGGTTATATAGGTCGGGGAAGGATTCCGGCAGGGCTATAATCAGTTCCCTTGCCTCGATACATTTCCCTTCCGTACCGCTTTTTTGAAATTCCTGCTGATTAAATCTGGCAAGCTCCGTCCAGTAGTGTCGGTCTGTGGTTTCATAAACCGCATACAGATTTTCCTGCTTGGCGTGATTGGATATATAAGTAATCCTGCCACGGACATTGTGGAGCTTGCTCATCTGAATAAATGAATTTCTTTCGATAGTGCTTCCTCCTCTCGTAAATGTTACTTAGGGAAAGAGGTGGAAGGATTATATAAGTGAGTGGACACTTAGTGTGTCCAAAGGATGTTGCACATCCTCGTACGAACACAATGCCGTGTCCGGCATTATCTCAAATGCGACAGCATTTGTATAAGTCACGCAGGCGTGACTTTGCTCCCTGCAAGGGCGAAATACCCAGAGTACAAATCGGAGATTTGTGCGAAGGGTGTATTTCGCTCTCAAACGCCGAGGGCTTGCAAAAGAATTGCACTAAAAGGTCTGTACCACTCACTTCAATATGAAATTGTCCTGTAAAATTCCTGCTCCTTTCCCGTAAGTTTTGGTTGATACCAGAGGAAGCACATGATATAATCTATTTGCGTGTAGGTATATCATGGCTTCGGTCTGATACATACCAAAGGGTGGTTTCGTAGGAAGCCACCCTTTTAAGTTACAGCAGTTTTTCTGCTAACTGCTCTGACAGTATTCTTATCCCTTAAGTCCCTGCCCTCGTTGGCTTCCATGAACTGCTCCAGTATATCAGTCTTTATCAGAACCTTTCGTCCTACCTGAAGTACCGGGAGCTTCTTCCACTTTACCAAATCTCGGAGCGTATTTCTTCCGATACCGGTATAGTCGGCTGCTTCCTCAATGGATAAGGCAATTTTCATTTCTGTCATTAAATCACCTCCTTGCAAATTGCATTATGCAATTTCCGAACTAAGCCTACTATAAACCTTTTATATCTTCTTGTCAAGCGTTACGAAATTCTAAAAATAATTATTAACTTGCATATTGCAATTACAAAAGATGTGTGTTATAGTAGTACCATACCGAAAAAGGAGGCGTATTAAGATGAAAGATAAAGAATTACGCAAGCTAATCGGTAGCAGGGCAAAACAGCGAAGATTGGAATTAGGATTGAAACAGCCTTATGTAGCTGAAAAGATGGGAGTGACAGCTTCCACCATTCAGAGATATGAAGCCGGAACAATCGACAATACCAAGAAGCTGGTGCTGGATGGACTTTCAGAAGCACTTCATGTATCTGTGGAATGGCTCAAAGGCGAAACAGAGGAATACGAAACAGACATTACGGATAAAAGGGAATTACAGATTCGTGATGCAATGAGCAGTATTTTAAACCGTTTACCCTTTGACCTTAATAATGAGGAAGCTGACTTCTCGAAAGACCTACTGCTACTGATATTACAGGAGTATGAGTTGTTTATGGATTCGTTCCAGTTTGCCTGCAAGAACTTCAAGGGCAACACGGAGAATGCAGACATAGCAGCCACCATAGGTTTTGAATCGAATAAGGAATACAACGAAATCATGTTTCTTAGGGAGATTACCCACACAGTCAATGCCTTTAATGACATGGCAGATGTGATAAGGCTCTATTCCAAGAAACCGGAAACAGCCACACAGAGGCTTGCAAATCTTTTATCGGAAGATTCCGAATCGGTATAGTTAGACAACCGGAGTTATGATATACTTACACGCAAGAAGCATTTCATCAGTTCCGATTGTCGATATCGAAAGGAGAAACGATTATGGCAAAAGGTTCTGTAAGGAAAAAAGGCAAGAAATGGTATTACCGCTATTATGTGGAGGATGCCAGTGGTAACTTGGTTCAGAAGGAATGCGTAGGAACAGAAAGTAAGTCGGAAACGGAAAAACTGCTCCGTAAGGCTATGGAAGAATACGAAAGTAAGAAAATCGTAGCCAAAACGGAGAACATCGCACTGGGAGAGCTTCTGGATGTGTGGGTGGATGAGGAATTAAAAGTCAGTTCCCTTAGTAATAACACTGTAACCCTTTATCTCGGGGTGGTGAAGATTATTAAGAGACACCCTTTAAGCAAAAGAAAGCTTCGGACAGTCACAAGTGAACACATGCAGGAATTTATGGATTATTTAAGCTTCGGTGGAACGGCTCCCGATGGTACGGAAGCAAAACCATTAAGCATAGACCGTATCCATTCATTTTCAGCAGTGTTACAGAGGGCTTTCCGGTATGCGGTGTTTCCAAAGCAGTATATCAGTTTCAACCCTATGCAGTATGTAGTAATCAGAAGACCGACGCAGGAAGTGGATTTGTTCGCTACCGAAGATGAAGATTTTTCGCAGGAAAAGACCATTACCCACCAGCAGTACAATGAAATCATAGCTTATCTTATCAAAAAGAAAAGCTCCTCACTGCTGGCAGTGCAGATAGCATATTATGCAGGTCTGCGAATTGGGGAAGTGACTGGATTATCCTGGGATGACATCAACCTTGAAGAACAGTATCTGACGGTGCGTAGGAGCTTAAGCCGGAACAATGCAAGGCATAAGCTGGAGTTAGGACCTACCAAGCGTAAAAAGGTCAGAATCGTGGATTTTGGCGATACTCTTGCTGAAATCTTACGAAAGGCGAAAAAGGAACAGCACAAGCAACGCTTTCAGTACGGACAGCTTTATCAGAGGAATTACTACAAGGAAGTCAGAGAAAAGAACAGAGTTTACTACGAACTGTATTCATTGGACGGAACGCAGGAAGTGCCGGAGGACTACACAGAGATTTCGCTGGTGTGTGTCAGACAGGACGGAATGTACTTAGGAAGGGAAGCGCTGGACTGGATGTGCAGGTCAATCAGAAAGCACCTGAAAGGATTTGAAAACTTCCACTTCCACTCATTAAGACACACTTACACAAGCAATCTGTTAGCAAACGGAGCACCACCGAAGGATGTGCAGGAACTCTTGGGACACTCGGCAGTAAGTACCACAATGAATATTTACGCCCATGCTACAAGGGAAGCCAAGAAGAATTCAGCAAGGCTTCTTGATAAGGTAGTAGGGAACGATTAAAACGAAAACAACACTTTTTCCCTTATAGATTCCTCACAAGGGAAAAAATAAGGGAAAAGTGCAAATTACATAGATGCTGATGGGCGGGAAAGCCCGTAAATACTGGAAAGTTGAGAAAATACACGAGCAATTTTGAATTTTATTCTTCCGGTAGATATTCCTTATAAGGAGCTGTCACTTCCTGTCGGAATTTCTTTCTATACATTCCAGACATTATCCTATATCATAGATGTGTATAAAGATAATGTGGCCGTACAGAAGAACCTGATCAATTTTGGAACATATATTACGATGTTTCCGCAGCTGATCGCAGGCCCGATCGTGCGCTATTCGGATATTGAAGGGCAGCTGGAAGAGAGAAAAGTGACGCTCGCCAAATTTGGAAACGGAGCGGCGTGGTTTCTGCGCGGCTTGGGGAAGAAAGTGCTTTTGGCGAATAATGTGGGAATGGCCTATGATGCGATCGCGGCCCTGCCTCAGGGCGAGATGTCGATGCTGTCAGCCTGGGTGGGATGCGCCGCCTATACGTTCCAGATTTATTTTGATTTCAGCGGCTATTCTGATATGGCGATCGGGCTTGGGAAAATGTTCGGGTTTGAATTTATGAAAAACTTTGACTACCCATATATTTCCAAAAGTGTGACTGAGTTTTGGAGAAGATGGCATATTTCTCTTGGCACATGGTTCCGAGAATATGTATACATTCCTTTAGGAGGAAATCGGGTGGGGACCAAGAAGGCGATCCGCAATATTTTTATCGTATGGTTTCTGACTGGTTTCTGGCATGGGGCGGCCTGGAACTTTATTTTCTGGGGCGTATATTACGGAGTGCTGCTGCTTTTGGAGAAATATGTATTAAAAGAAGTTTTAGAGCGTGTGCCAGGAATCATCAAACACATCTATACTATGCTTTTCGTGATGGTGGGCTGGGTATTATTTTTCTCTCCTGGAATGGGAGAAGCGCTTTCTTATATCGGAGTGATGTTTGGAATTGGCGCTGATGGATTTGCGGATGCGGCAGGAATTTACTACCTGTATAATTATCTGATCTTATTTGTGATTTCTATTATTTGTTCAGCGCCTTATGCTTATAAAAAATTTCAACAGATTGTGTTTGGCGGCGCAAAAGGCCGGACGGCCGTGGCAATGGGAGCGTATATGGCGATTTTCCTTCTGTCGCTGGCTTATCTGGTAAACGCGACGTATAATCCATTCTTATATTTTAGATTTTAAGAGGACTGACGCAATATGACGCAGAGAGACGAGAAAAGAAGGCAGAGAGAAAAAAGAGGAAGAAAAATCCAGAGCAGATTTTATCGGAGACTAGCTAGAGTATTCGGTGTGCTGCTGCTGATTTTTGTTCTGTTAAATATAGTAAAGAGAGATCAGGAATTCTCTGATGAAGAAAACCGAGTGCTTGCAAGCAGGCCAAAGCTTACTTGGGAGTCGATCAAAAGCGGAGATTTCATGACGGATTTTGAGACCTATGTATCGGATCAGTTTTTTGCTAGGAATCAATGGATTTCGTTAAAACTCTACGAGGATCGATTCCTTGGAAAGAAAGAATCCAACGGGGTGTATCTTGGAAAGAATGGATATCTGATCGAGAAACCAAGTGAGCCGGACTGGAAAAATGTAGAGAGAAATATGGCGGCAATATCAGATTTCGCGGGACGCCACGAGGAGATTCCCACATATATGTGTTTGGCGCCAAATGCGTACTATATCTTGGCGGATCATCTGCCAGCCAAGGCGCCGGTCCGGGATCAGGCGGATGATCTGAAAAAGATAAGGGAGATGGAAGGAAGTTCAATAAAAGACATTGATGTGACTGGCGCGTTACAAAAACACGCAAAAGAGGACATTTATTATAAGACCGACCATCACTGGACCAGTCTTGGGGCCAGATATGCCTTTGAGGAAGTGGCAGGAGCAATGAAATTGGAAAATATAGAAACGGATTATGCAGTCCATACAGTGGCTAGTGATTTCCAAGGGACTCTTGCATCGAAAAGCGGCTATCATGGCTCCAAAGACTTGGTTCAGGTATATCAGCCGAAGAATCAGACGGTAGATTATGTCGTTTCTTATGTAGAAGAGGGGGAGAAATCCACATCTATTTATAACAGCAAGTGTCTGAAGGAAAAAGATAAATATACGGTCTTTTTTGGAGGAAATCACGCGCGGATTGATATCAGTACGACTCAGCCGGAGCGAAAGAATCTTTTGATTTTTAAAGATTCTTACGCAAATTGTTTTGTACAGTTTTTGCTTCCGTATTATCAAAATATTATTATGGTAGATCCGCGATATTATTATGAAAATGTAGATAGTCTCGTGGAAAGTTACGGGATTACCGACATTTTGTTTTTGTATAATGTCAATACCTTTGTCACAGATAATTCGCTTGCGGATGTTCTGGCAGAGGAAGAAACTGCGGAAGAAGCTGCTGCAGAAGAAAATATTACCAACGGAGTATGAACGATGGTACGATTGAATAAATACTTAAGTGAAGCCGGCGTATGCTCCCGGCGGGAAGCGGACCGCCTGATCCAGGCGGGGCGTGTGACGGTGGACGGACAAAAGGCCGTTCCAGGGATGCAGGTGACAGAGGGCCAGGAAGTCAGGATCGGGAAAAAGCTGGTGGCCGGCAGGGAGGATAAAGTCGTGCTGGCTTTCTATAAGCCGGCGGGGATCGTGTGTACGGAAGACCGCAGAGAGAGGAAAAGCACGGCAAGGTTCCTGGATTATCCGGTCAGAGTCACTTACGCCGGACGGCTGGACAAGGATTCCGAAGGCCTTCTGATCATGACCAACGACGGGGATCTGATCAACCGTATGATGCGGGCCCGGTATTTCCATGAAAAAGAGTATCAGGTGACGGTAGATCGGCCGATAACGGAAGAATTCCTGGAAGGCATGAGAAAGGGAGTCCATATCAAGGACAAAGAGAAGGGATTGGATGCCATGACCAGGCCCTGCCCGGTGGAAAAGATTGGGAAATATACCTTCCGCATCATACTCACGCAGGGACTTAACCGGCAGATCCGCCGGATGTGCCAGGTATTTGGATATCAGGTAAAGAAATTGGTAAGAGTAAGGATCATGAATATTAAATTAGGCAGTCTGAAGCCGGGGCAATTCCGGCCGCTGACTGAGGAAGAGGCCAGAGAATTATATGAACAGACAGAAACAAAAACGGATGCAGGAGTTGGTAGAACTTCTGAATAAAGCGGGGAAAGCCTACTATCAGGATGCCCAGGAGATCATGAGCAACTATGAGTATGACAGCCTGTACGACGAGCTTGTGGAGCTGGAAAAGGAGCTTGGAATCACGCTGTCAGACAGCCCCACAGTGAATGTAGGCTATGAGGTTTTGAGCGAACTGCCCAAGGAGCGGCACGAAGAGCCTATGCTTTCTCTGGATAAAACCAAGGAGGCGGAGGGCTTAAAAGACTTCCTGGGAGATCAGAAAGGATTGCTGTCCTGGAAGATGGACGGCCTGACCATCGTTCTGACTTATCAGGGCGGAGAACTGGTAAAGGCGGTCACCAGAGGAAATGGGGAAGTTGGCGAGGTGATCACCAACAATGCCAGAGTGTTCCGCAATATCCCGCTGAAGATCAGCTATCAGGGGGAGCTGATCCTTAGGGGAGAGGCTGTGATCGGCTACAAGGATTTTGAGCGGATCAACGAGGAGATCACAGACGTTCAGGCGAAATACAAGAACCCAAGGAATCTGTGCAGCGGGTCTGTCCGCCAGCTCAACAATGAGATCACAGCAAAAAGAAATGTGCGGTTTTTTGCCTTTGCGCTGGTACGGGCGGCGGGAGTAGATTTCCATAACTCCAGGGCTTCCCAGATGGAATGGCTGGAGCAAGAAGGGTTCGAGACGGTGGAATACCATGAAGTTACCAGAGAGACGGTGGAGGCGGAAGTTATTAAATTTTCCGAAAAAATCGCGAAGAATGATTTCCCCTCAGACGGACTCGTGTTAATATATGATGATATAGAGTATGGCCAGTCTCTGGGACGCACAGCCAAGTTCCCAAGAGATTCCATTGCGTTTAAATGGGCGGATGAAACCTGCAGGACCAAGCTTCTGGAGATCGAGTGGAGCCCTTCCAGGACAGGGCTTATCAATCCGGTGGCCATATTTGAACCCGTGGAGCTGGAAGGCACCACCGTGAGCCGGGCCAGCGTCCATAACATCAGCATCATGGAAGAGTTGGAGCTGGGCGTAGGAGATGAGATCGAGGTATATAAGGCCAATATGATCATCCCGCAGATCGCCCGGAACCTGACCAGAAGCGGAGTCAGGGACATTCCGGAAGTCTGTCCGGTCTGCCAGGGCAGGACAAAGATCCGGCAGGAGGGAAACGCAAAGACCCTCTACTGTACCAACCCGGACTGCCAGGCGAAACATGTGAAGGCGTTTACCCTCTTTGTCAGCAGAGACGCAATGAACATCGAAGGCCTCTCGGAATCCACGCTGGAGAAATTTATTTCCCGCGGATTTATCCGGGAATACGCAGACATCTTCCACCTGGACCGGCATCAGGAAGAGATAAAGACCATGGACGGTTTTGGAGAGAAATCTTACAATAACCTGGCGGCCAGCATTGAAAAAGCAAGGAGTACGACGCTGCCTAGAGTGATCTACGGTCTGGGGATCGCCAATATCGGACTTGCCAACGCCAAGATGATCTGCAAGTATTTTGATCACGACCTTGCGCGGATGCTGGCGGCAGACGCGGAAGAGCTGAGCGGGATCTCCGGGATCGGAGGCGTGATCGCGGGAGCTTTTGTAGAATATTTTGCCGATCCGGTCCATGTAGAGCGGCTGGAACGTCTCATGAAAGAACTGACCATCGAAGAAGAGGAAGGAACAGGAGCGGCCCAGACGCTGGAGGGAAAGACCTTTGTGATCACCGGAAGCGTGGAACATTTCGCTAACCGGGGAGAGGTAAAGGCGCTGATCGAAAGCCTTGGAGGAAAGGTGACGGGTTCTGTTACGTCTAAGACAGATTACCTGATCAATAATGACGTGACTTCCACATCATCGAAGAATAAAAAGGCCAGAGAGCTTGGGATTCCTATTATCTCGGAGGATGAATTCCTGAAGATGACGTAAGGAGAAAGGCCTTTAGAAAGAAGGGATTGAACATGTCTGAGAAAGAAAACAGAAATGAACAGGAAATAGAGAAAGCAGAAAACGTACAGGGTGTCGTAGAAGAGCAGGACAAGGACGACAATGAATATGAGAAGGTCTGCTTTATCTGCCGGCGGCCGGAGAGCGTGGCCGGGAAGATGATCGACCTTCCGAACAATATCTGTGTGTGCCGGGACTGTATGCAGAAGAGCTTTGACGCCATGACCAGCGGGCAGGTAGATTACTCCCAGCTTATGAATAATCTGCCCCCTGGAGTACAGTTTATGAACTTATCGGATCTGGAACAGTCGGTGCCGAAACAGCAGAAGGTCAAGAAGAAAAAAGAGGGAGAAGAAAGAGTTCCCCTGGTAGACCTGAAAAATCTGCCGGCGCCCCACAAGATCAAGGCTCAGTTAGACGAGTATGTGGTGGGGCAGGAATATGCCAAGAAAGCCATGTCTGTAGCAGTTTACAACCACTACAAGCGGGTGGCCACAGACACGATGGACGACATCGAGATCGAGAAGTCTAATATGCTGATGATCGGTCCTACAGGATCTGGCAAGACCTATCTGGTCAAGACCCTGGCCAAGCTTCTGGATGTGCCCCTGGCGATCACGGACGCCACTTCGCTTACGGAAGCAGGCTACATAGGAGACGATATTGAGAGCGTAGTTTCCAAGCTTTTAGCGGCGGCGGATAATGACGTTGAGAAGGCGGAGCAGGGGATCATTTTCATTGACGAGATCGATAAGATCGCCAAAAAGAGAAATTCAAACCAGCGGGATGTCAGCGGAGAATCTGTCCAGCAGGGAATGCTGAAACTCCTGGAGGGAAGCGACGTAGAGGTGCCGGTGGGCGCCAACAGTAAAAACGCGATGGTGCCGCTGACCACCGTGAATACAAGAAATATTCTGTTCATCTGCGGCGGCGCGTTCCCGGATCTGGAAGGCATCATCAAGGAACGGCTGACCAAACAGTCCTCCATAGGATTTGGCGCTGACCTGAAGGACAAATATGATAAGGATAAAACGATCCTGGAGAAAGTGACTGTAGAAGATCTCCGGAATTTTGGAATGATCCCGGAATTCCTGGGGCGGCTTCCTATTATCTTCACCTTGCAGGGAATGAATGAAGACATGCTGGTGAAGATTTTAAAAGAACCAAAGAACGCGATCTTGAAGCAGTACCAGAAACTCCTGGCGTTAGACGAAGTGAAGCTGGATTTTGAAGAAGAAGCGCTGGAGGCGATCGCTAAGAAGGCAATGAAAAAGGATACTGGGGCCAGAGCTTTGAGGGCTATCATTGAGGAATTTATGCTGGATATCATGTATGAGATCCCCAAAGACGATAATATCGGCCAGGTGACGATCACCAAGGATTACGTTGAGGGAACAGGAGGCCCGATCATCACGCTGCGGGGACAGCAGGTGGCCAGACTTCCGTAAGGAATATCTGAAATATTACACCTCATATACTTACAAAAAGTATATGGGGTGTTTTTATGGAGCTGGAAGGCTGCAGAGAGAAGATTATTTCCCAGGACTATTGGGACTTTATCATACCAGGCTATCGAAGAGACCAAGAAATCCTAAGTTCGCCGGAAAGGTTCTGTGTCCAGGAGGCGGGATTAGGCTACCGGATCGTGTCTGTAGACAGTCGGACGACGGGAGACCTGACTTTTGAGAATTATGGATACCCTTCTATTCCCCAGTGTTATGGACTTTTGGATATGGACGCATTAAATGAGACTGGGATCAGTACCGTACAGAATTATCCCGCGCTGAATCTGGATGGCAGAGGAATCATGATTGGATTGGTAGATACGGGCATCGATTATACAAACGAGATTTTTAAAGACCTGGATGGCCGCACCAGGATCGTAGGAATCTGGGATCAGACGATCCAGACAGGGAGGCCGCCGGAGGGTTTTTTCTACGGGACTGAATATACACAAAGACAGATCAATGAGGCGCTGCGCTCTGAGGAACCGGAGGAAGTGGTGCCCAGTCGGGATGAAAACAGCCACGGTACGTTTCTGGCCAGCATCGCGGCGGGAAGTCCGGTGAACGAGGAGCGGTTTTCCGGGGCGGCTCCGGCCGCGGCCATCGGCGTGGTAAAGCTGAAAGAGGCCAAAGACTATCTGAAAGAATTCTACGCGATCAAGCCGGAGGCTGTCTGCTATCAGGAAAATGATATCATGCAGGGGCTTAATTATCTGAACCGTTTGGCCGAGGAAAAGGGACTGCCTCTGGTGCTTTGTATCGCGCTGGGCACAACTTTTGGCGGACACAATGGAGGTTCCCTGCTTTCCAGGATCCTCAGGGAATACGCCAATACCATTGATCGCTGTGTGGTGATCGGGGGAGGAAATGAAGCGGCCTATCGGCATCACTATTTTGGAAGGCTGGATTCTGCCGGAAGCGTCCGGGAAGCGGAGATCCGGGTGGAAGACGGGGTGGAAGGATTTGCGGCAGAGGTGTGGACCACACTGCCCAATATCGTAACTGCGTACTTAGTGTCGCCTTCCGGGGAGAAGAGCCCTGTCATCTCTCTCAGGCAGGGAAGTATGTACCGTCTGAATTTCCCTTTTGACGGGACACAGGTAGATGTGGAGTACCGGCTTCTCATTGAAAATGAGGACTCTCAGCTGATCTTCTTCCGGTTTCAGAACCCGGCGGGAGGGATATGGAAGATTGGAGTAGAGGCGATCCAGATCTCAGAAGGGGAGTTCCATATCTGGCTGCCGCTCCAGGATTTTTTAAGCGGCGAAGTGTATTTCCTGGAAGCGGACCCGAATACGACGCTGACAGAACCGGGCAGTACGGAGGAAGCGATCACAGTGGCGTTCTATAACGGGGAGGATAAGGGTGTTGATATTCATTCTGGGAGAGGGTATACTAGAGGTGGATTGATAAAGCCTGATTTTGCGGTGCCGGGAGTAGATATCACAGGATTGGGGCCAAAGGGAAGATTTGTAAAGAGAACTGGTTCCAGCGCGGCGGTGGGCATCACGGCAGGAGCCTCGGCGCTGATTATGCAGTGGCTGGGAGAACAGCCCATGACCATGGGGATCACCACCAGCGCAGTAGCAGGGATCATCATTCTTGGGACAGAACAGGATAATTTCTTGGAATATCCGAACCGGGAATGGGGATATGGAAGGATGAACGTCTATCAGTCCTTGGACCGCTTGAGAAGGCTGTAGAGAAATACAGTACATAAATCAAAAGGAGAGATGGACAATGGCAGATTTTTTTGATGAACTTGGGAAAACGATCTCAGATGTGGCGGAAGATTTCGGAAAAAAAGCGGAGGACACGATAGAGATCCAGAAGATCAAAGGGCAGATCCGCTCCTTGAAGCGGGCCAATGAACGGGATCTTCTGGACATTGGGCGGATGGTTTATGACAAATTCCAAAGAGGCGAGATCACAGATCTGGACTGGGTTTCTCTGTGTGAATCCATTGAGAGCCGGACAGAAGAGATCGAGCGTCAGGAAGAAGAGATCGTCAGGATCAAAGGAGTCTTCTGATGATCCCCGCGATGGCAGGTCTTTTCCTTGTGCTGGTCTGCGTAGATATGGGCGTGAAACAGTACATCGAAGACTTTTTTGAACCGAAAGAAGAGCGAGAGACGATGAGCAGCCATGTGATGCTGCGCAAAGTATATAACCGGGGATTTATACTGGATACCTTAGACCAGTATCCAAAACTTGTGCAAAGAAGCTCTCTCATCCTGGGAATCGTGCTGCTGGTCTATGATCTGCGGCTGTTCCTGACAAAAGGGAGAAGGTTGGAGAAACTGGGGCTTACGCTGTTGAGCGCCGGAGCGTTCAGCAATATCTACGATCGGGTGATCCGGGGAAAAGTGATAGACTATATTGGCTTTAAGAGTAGATGGAAATCCCTGTCCAGGATCACAGCAAACCTGGCGGATTTCTATGTGCTGATCGGAAACGTTCTGGCGGTACTGGGACGGAGAAAGTAAAATTGGGTCTGCTGAGATAAAAGGACACACAGCAGAGGCCGGTTATTCCCGGCCTCTGCTGTGCGTCCCTGATCTCCAACATTTCAATGGGATTTTGTTGAGAGAAAAGTACAGGCGATTAGAGGGGGCGGAATTTATCTTATGACAAGATGTTTGCACATCCCTGTTTTTCCGCACTTGGGGCAGGTTAATCTGCGTTTTGTAAAAGTGTGATAGCTCTTTATATATTCGTCCATGCTGGGAACAAAAAGTTCCTTACAGTAAGGACATTCAAAATAACCAGCTTTAATATCAAGCATCGCGGTCGCGGCTATACCAGCTATTCCCACTGCAACAGAGAACATAATCAATATAATCCGTACAATCGTAGGCAAATCGATAAAGGCTGCTATTATAATTAGGGCGTATACAGCAATAACAGTAATTGCGCCGGTAATAATGGACAATGCCATTCTTTTTTTATTTTCTTCATTTTCTTTCATCAGATTCATCATGTTTCCCTCCGCTTTCTTTTGATAATCAGTTGAGGAAACCTTTTCACCCGAAAGCAAATCGTTGACAGTAATATCTAATGCCGCACACAATGGCAGCATGAGAGAAACTTCAGGAAGTCCTTTTCCGCACTCCCATTTGGAAATTGTTTTGTCGCTGATGGAAAGTGCATCGGCGAGCTGCCTTTGGGTAAGGTTCCTTGATTTCCTTGATTCGGCTATAAATTTGCCGATTCGGATTTGGTCCATTCGTTTCTTCCCTCCTTCCTGCCTTTATTGTAGGTAACGGGCAGCTTAATAAACACACACGGAGCGTAGAATTCCTTATATCTGCAGGATATCTACGGAGCGTAGACCTTAATTTTCTACATGCTCCGCCCTAAAAGTATTATACCACTGAGAGGCCAATTGGAGTTTCTGGAAAGACCATCTCTAAAAATATAAGGCTCCGGGATCAAGCCATATTGGCGATGATCTCGGAGCCTTATATTTTTGTGGATGTAAGCTGCAGGGAACGGAACATTGAAACAGTCATTCCCGGCCTTTTGTGTGGTCTTTGTCTCAACAACCCCGATCTTACTTCTGATTCTTCTCTACTTCCAGCATTTTCATTGCCCGGACTTTCAGCGGCAGTCCGAAGAGGTTGATGAATCCGTCCGCATCGTGATGGTCATACAGATCTCCGGTGGTAAAGCTTGCCAGAGACTCGCTGTAGAGAGAGTATGGGGAAGTGGTTCCGGCTTTGATGATATTTCCCTTATAGAGTTTGAATTTTACTTCGCCGGTCACGTATTCCTGGGTGCTTTCGATGAACGCCTGGATCGCCTCACGCAGGGGAGTAAACCATTTGCCTTCGTATACAACCTGAGACAGCTTATTTCCCATCTCTTCTTTCACTTCGTAAGTAGCCCGGTCTAAAACCAGCTCTTCTAACTGCTGGTGGGCTTCATAGAGGATGGTTCCGCCGGGAGTCTCATAGACGCCGCGGGATTTCATACCTACAACACGGTTTTCTACGATGTCACAGATTCCGATGCCATGCTTTCCGCCCAGTTCGTTTAATTTGCGGATGATATCGGAAACTTTCATTTCCTCTCCGTTGATGCTCTTTGGAACACCTTTTTCAAAAGTCATGGTCACATACTCCGGATCGTCCGGGGCATTCTCCGGCGTTACCCCAAGGACAAGGAGATCGTCATAGTTTGGCTCGTTGGCCGGATCCTCCAGTTCCAGTCCCTCGTGGCTGATGTGCCATAGGTTCCGGTCACGGCTGTAGCTGTGGCTGGCGTCGAAAGGAAGATCGATGCCGTGCTTATGGCAGTATTCAATCTCATCTTCTCGGGACTGCATGGTCCAGATATCTGTCATCCGCCAAGGAGCAATGATCTTCAGATCTGGAGCCAATGCCCGGATGCCAAGTTCAAAACGGATCTGGTCGTTTCCTTTTCCAGTCGCGCCGTGACAGATGGCGGAAGCGCCCTCCTTACGCGCGATCTCTACCAGCTTCTTAGCGATCGCCGGCCTTGCCATGGCTGTTCCCAGCAAATATTTATTTTCATAAATGGCGTGTGCCTGCACGCAGGGAACTATATAGTTGTCGCAGAAATCATCTACGATATCTTCAATATATAATTTGGAAGCGCCGGATAATTTGGCACGTTCATCCAGTCCTTCCAGCTCTTCGCCCTGTCCGCAGTTGACGCAGCAGCAGATGACTTCATAACCAAAATTCTCTTTTAACCATGGGATGACAGCAGTGGTGTCCAGTCCGCCGGAATAAGCTAATACAACTTTCTCTTTCATAGTGAATCCTCCTGAATCTATGTATTTTTCTAGTGTGTTCCTGTTTTCTCGCCGTAACAAATACTATACACTAAAGTTTATAAATATGCAAGAAAAAAATGAAATAAATTTAATAATATGCAAAATATGCAATAGAAATGTATAAAATATAGAATTATATAAAAATCTGCGGAAAGAAACGGTTGACATATATCGGTAATCGATATAATATATAGATAAACAATATATCGACAATCTATATATAAAAAACAAGCATTTCAAAAAGGAGGATGAAAATGGCGGTTGATAAAAGTTTGATCTCAGGAAGTACGTCTATGCTGATCCTAAAACTTCTTGAAGAAAAAGATATGTATGGATATGAAATGATCGAGACGCTCCGGGATAAATCCCGGAATGTATTTGAGCTGAAGGCCGGGACTTTGTACCCCCTGCTCCATGGGATGGAATCCAAAGGATATGTAGAATCTTATGAGCAGGATGTCCTGGGGAAAACCAGGAAATATTACCGGCTGACCAAGGAGGGAAAGCGTTATCTAAAAACGAAGAAAGAGGAATGGGAAGAGTATTCCAAGGCAGTCGCGGGTGTTCTTGGAGGTGTATGTTATGGATAGGAAGGAATATCTGGATACCCTGGCTGAGCAGATACGGTCAAAGCCGGCGGCCGCGGCTGTGCGGCGGGAGATCGAGGATCACATTGAAGAACAAAAGGAAGCTTTCCTAGCCCAGGGAATGTCAGGATCAGAGGCGGAGGAGGCGGCCGTCCAGGAGATGGGAGATCCAGTGGAGACAGGCGTGGCCATGGATCTGATACACCGGCCCCAGATGCCTTGGGGAAGCATTGCCCTGATCGCTTTTTTGAGCGTGGCGGGAATGGCGTTTCGTTTTCTCCTTGCGGCAAAACTGCCGGATGTAATCTTTATGACTGGGGATGTGACCACTCAGGGGATCTACCTGTGCCTGGGACTGGCCCTGATGATCGGGATCTGCCTGGCGGATTACAGCAGGATCGGAAGGAGAGCCAGAACATGGACCCTCGTACTGGCGCTGGCCCTCTTGGCGGGAAACACATTTACAGGCGTAGTGGTCAATGGGATGAGCGGATACCTGTACTTTATGGGGTATGTGGTCAGTATAAGTCTGATCTGGCCGCTGTTTGCCCCATTGTATGGCGGAATCGTGTATCATTACCAGAAGAAAGGATATCTGGGATTGGGGATGTGCCTGCTTTGGACACTCCCTGGAGTGATAGCGGCTGCAAGCTGTTCCGGCCCAGGGGCGGCGCTGCTGCTGCTGATCATTGACCTGGTGATTCTTGGTATCGCGGTGTGGAAGAAATGGTTCCCTGCGGCAAGAAAAAAAGTGCTGTTCGGATTAGGGTGCGCGGTGATCCTGCTGCCGGCCCTGAGCGCGGGGATCACGCTGCTGTTTGGAAACGAGTATCAGAAAGTAAGGCTTGCCGCACTGTTCGGCAGGGTTGACCAGGGAGGAAACTGGGCGCGCCAGACCCTCCAAGATATCCTTGGCAGCAGTAAGCTTATTGGGGCAAGCCAGCAGATGTTGGATCAGGAAGAAGCATTTTCGGCAGCAGACTTTGTGCTTACCTATATTACAGGATATTATGGGATCCTGGCGGCGCTGGTACTGATCGGGCTGATCCTGTATCTGGTGTTCCGTCTGTTCCGGGTATCTCTGCAGCAGAAGAACCGGCTGGGAATGTTGATGGGCGCGGGAAGCGCCGTGGTCATGACAGCGCAGGTGCTGATCTATGTGCTGTGCAATATGGGGATCATTCTTCCAGGAACGATCTACTGTCCCTTCCTTACCGGCGGCGGAACGGTGATGCTGGTCACCTATGTGATCTTTGGAATACTGCTGTCAGTCTACCGGTATCAGGATATCCCCTTGGAGGAAGGGGAAAGAGCGCGGCGGCTCTCCCTTGACAAATAAGAACCCATTGCATATAATGAAATGGCTATCAAAAGAAAGACAGTCTGCGAACCAGAGAGAGCGTAAAACAAGGGCTTGTACTGGTTTCGACGGGGGTCTGGAAGTTGGGGAAGCCATCCGTAGCGGGACACTACGTTAAAAGTTCCACTTAAATATAAACGCAGACGATAGACAGTTAGCGTACGCTGCCTAATTTTGGCAGTAGTCGGCCTTAGGTCATCCGCTGCTTAAGTCACCGGCTTCAAAAAAGGCGGAGCACTTCACCTCCAAAGCTTTGAGGAGATGGAAGAACTTATGAAGCTACTGAAGTCAGAAGCCTGTCATTAGGCGTCTGGCCAAGGGAATGTCAAAATAATGACTGTGATGGGAGATGCCCTGGTGGATGGGCTTTCGGACGCGGGTTCGATTCCCGCCAGGTCCACTTGACCGCGAAGTGACGAACCCCGCATATGCCATGGGATATGCGGGAGGCGCTTTGACTGAGGTGAACAGAAATAAGGACAGCTTACGCTGTCCTTATTTTACTATGGGGCATGGCTCTGTTGAGTTTATGAAATATTAACCACCTGTTATGCTGGGGGCGCGGCGCTGCCGGGACGGTTGACATTCTAGGAGCATTTGCTATAATATACTTAACAAGACAGCCGATACGATAGAGCAAACCTATCCGTTTCCGGCAAAGTTATCAGTAACTAGAAATAGCACCTCAAAAGCTTGGCCAGAGCTGGGGTGCTATTTTCTATGGGTATAATTCAGAATTGCTACAATTAAGAGACCAACGGTCAGTATAATCATGAACTCTTCATATGTACTCATATCAACCACCCCTTCCGCAAGACTCGGAAACGGCGGTATGCACCCTATCGGCTGTCCGGGTAAATATATTGTTGCTGTATGCCCCGGTGGCCTGGTATTGACGCACCGGGCGGTTTTTATTTGTTATTCGGCGCTTACATCGATAGTGAAATCTGTAAATTCAATTTCATAATTATCGCTATATACATCTGGGATAATTACCTGTAAATCTTTTGTTTGATCTATTGCGGGAAATACTACGATCCCAGAAGTAGAAGCGCCAGCCGCAACCTCATAACTCAGTTGAGGGTAATTGCCCATATAAGAAGATTCGCCAGTTGTATCCTGTTCGATTTGCTGGCCATCCTGAATTAATCGGATACTATATGATCCATATGATATAGTATTTTCGCTGTTATTAGATATAGTTAAATATATACGGGTTTCTGAATCGGCATATTCAATTTTATCAATGGTTGCGGTAAGTCCATTTTGTTCAGAAGAAATATTCGGTGAAATTTCTTTTGTAGCTGGAGCAAAGGCTTCCATGTAGGTCGTTTTCTCAATGCTGATAGCTTCGAGCAGGGCCCAAGTGGAATCTGTTCCTATGACAGTTTCGCCATCATACGCACCATTGATTTTGGCATCGACTATTACATATTCATCGGAAGAAAAAGGTTCCGGGGCAATATCTTTCGAAACTTCAACAAGAACACTATCATTATAATTTGTGTCCAGGTATACCTGTAGGCCATATGTGTCTTCATCCTCATCTACAGGGGATACCATTCCGCAAAATTTTACATATTTCCCCTTATAGGCATCAGGGTCTGAAGCAACAGCTTTAATATTGTCCACATATTCAGGTTCTTCTTCACTTGGAGAACTGGAATCTCCCCCTCCGCACGCCGAAAGTCCGATTGCCAATAGGCAGATCAACAAAAACGCTACAATTCTTTTTTTCATAGTTTTTCCCTCCTCATTCATACCTTACATTGATCTATATAATCGCTGCAGCGGTTATACCACTTCCCCAATGCCTCTGCTATATTCAAAAGAATGTCAATATCCACTTTTTACTATCTACTTGAATATAGAATAAATCATAGTCAGAGTAACGTTTGTTTTCCTAGAAGCTTTATAACAGTCCTATTTCTATCGCACTACATCTTGTGATTTGAATATACTGCGTTTGTGGACAATATTCAACAAAATATTCTGCAAATGCATAAAAAAAGCCAGAACCGTGAAGCTCTGGCAGAGAAAAGGAAAATAAATCTATTTGAAAAGGATCTCTCCTTGTTTGATTATCAGTATACGAGAAAAAGATGAAGGAAGTGTGTCCTCTGGGTTAAGGGTTTCTAAAATCCATTAAGAAAACCTGAAGAAATCATTACAGTATGCTATAATGGAAGAAATATTTCACAGAAACGTCATATTTGCCTGCTATGATGAGAAAAATGGAGGTAAACAATATGGATAAGATAAAGATACTGGTAGTGGACGATGAAAGCAGGATGCGCAAACTTGTCCGGGACTTCCTGGAGCGGGAAGGATACGCGGTCCGGGAGGCGGAAAATGGACTGGAAGCAATGGAGATCTTCTATGAGGAGAAAGACATTGCGCTTGTGATCCTGGATGTGATGATGCCAAAGATGGACGGCTGGCAGACCTGCCGAGAGATCCGCCAGTCCTCCAATGTTCCGGTGATCATGCTGACCGCGAGGTCGGAAGAAAGGGATGAACTGCAGGGCTTTAATCTGGGAGTGGACGAATATATATCAAAGCCCTTCAGCCCCAAGATCCTGGTGGCCAGAGTGGAAGCGATCCTTAGGCGCTCCCATGCCCTTGGAACGGAAGAGGTAGTAAGCGCGGGAGGGATTTCCATTGATAAATCTGCTCACCAGGTCCGGATTGACGGGCAGGAGGTGGAGTTGAGCTTTAAGGAATTTGAGCTTCTTACTTATTTCATAGAGAATCAAGGGATTGCCCTTTCCAGGGAGAAGATCCTGAATAATGTGTGGAATTACGACTATTTTGGAGATGCCAGAACCATCGATACTCATGTGAAGAAGCTGAGAAATAAGCTGGGAGACAGAGGAAGCTATATCAAGACCATCTGGGGGATGGGCTATAAGTTCGAGGTGGACGCAGAATGAAACATTCGATCAAGTGGCAGGTAACAGCGGTTTTCGCGGGATTGCTGATCGTGCTGATCCTTGCCCTTATGATGATCAATCTCCGCTTTTTAGAGCCATATTATATCAACAATAAAAAAGTGGCTTTTATTGAGATGTATCAGGAACTGAATACCGCGGTAGAAGACGGGAGTATCGAGAATGAAGATGTGTCTACGGAACTGGCCCACCTTGCGGAGGAGAATAACATTTCCTTTCTGGTCAGCGATCAGACTTTAGAAAAAGTGTTTACCAATGTACAAAATCCGGAGCTCCTTCGGAATCAGCTGGTGGGATATCTTTTGAATCAGGCCCAGAAGCAGGGGAAGGTTCTGGAGAAAACCAATGACTATGAGATCAGCCAGTCTTTTGATCCCTGGAACCAGAAGGAATATATTGATATGTGGGGGCATATAGGGAACGACAATCAGTTTTTGCTGAGGAGCCCTGTAGAAGGGATTCGGGAGAGCGCGGAGATTTCCAACCGCTTTTTGGTTTATATCGGAAGCGTTCTGGGAATCCTTGCTCTTGTGCTGGTCTGGTATTTCTCCAAGCGGATGACTAAGCCGCTTCTGGAACTGACAGCTTTGTCAGACCGGATGGCGAATCTGGATTTTGAGGCCAAATACAACAGCGGCGGGAAAAATGAGATTGGAGAGCTGGGGGCTAATTTCAACCGGATGTCAGAAAAACTGGAGAGTACGATCTCTGAACTGAAGAAGGCCAATAACAGTCTGAAGCATGATATTGAACAGAAAGAGAAGATCGAACAGATGCGGACGGAATTTCTGGGGAATGTGTCTCATGAACTGAAGACGCCGATCGCTTTAATCCAGGGATATGCGGAAGGGCTGAAGGAAGGAGTCAGTGACGATCCGGACAGCAGGCAGTTCTATTGCGACGTGATCATGGACGAGGCGGCAAAAATGAATCAGATGGTGAAAAACCTTCTGACCTTGAACCAATTGGAATTTGGAGATGAGGATATCGTTTTTGAACGGTTTGATATTACAGAATTGATCCGGGGAATTCTCCAGAGCATGGAGATCCTTGCTCAGCAGGCGGAAGCCCAGGTGATCTTTGGCCTGCGGGAACCGGTCTATGTATGGGCGGATGAATTCAAGGTAGAACAGGTGCTCCGCAACTATATCAGCAACGCTTTCCATCATGTAGACGGTGAAAAGGTGGTGGAAGTGAAAGTAATGAAAGGACCGGATAAAGCCAGGGTCAGCGTGTTCAATACCGGGCAGCCCATCCCTGAGGAAGATCTGGCCCATATCTGGGATAAATTCTATAAAGTGGACAAGGCCCATACCAGGGAGTACGGCGGAAATGGGATCGGTCTTTCGATCGTGAAAGCGATCATGGAATCTTTCCATCAGGAATATGGAGTTAATAATTATGACAATGGTGTTGAATTCTGGTTTGAACTGGATGTAAAATAGAAAACAGAGTTTTCATTTTATAAGGAGATTAGAAGAATGATCGCAATCATAGACTATGACGCGGGAAATATCAGAAGCGTGGAGAAAGCCCTGCGGTTTCTGGGACAGGAGGTTTCAATTACACGGGATAAAGAAGAAATCCTGGCGGCGGATAAGGTGGTCCTTCCAGGAGTAGGAGCCTTCGGGGACGCCATGGAGAAGATCCGGCAGTATGACCTGGAGGGAGTGATCTATCAGGTGGCGGAACGCAATATCCCCTTCCTTGGGATCTGCCTTGGCCTGCAGCTCCTGTTTGAGAGAAGCGAAGAATCTCCGGGTGCTGTCGGCCTGGGCCTCTTAAAGGGAGAAATCCTGCGGATCCCGGAAGGAGAAGGCCGCAAGATCCCGCATATAGGATGGAATTCCTTGAATCTTCAGAATGAGGGACGACTGTTTCGGGGAATCCCGGAAGGGGCCTATGTGTATTTTGTCCATTCCTACTATCTGAAAGCGGCGGATGAACAGATGGTGAAGGCGTCTGCAGAATATGGCCCGGTGATCCATGCCTCTGTAGAGAAAGATAATATCTTCGCCTGTCAGTTTCATCCGGAGAAAAGCGGCAGCACAGGATTAAAGATTCTTAAGAATTTTGTGGAAATATAGACTGGGAGGGAAGGTATGCATACGAAGAGAATCATTCCCTGCCTGGACGTGAAAGACGGCCGGGTAGTCAAAGGAGTTAATTTTGTAGATTTGAAAGACGCCGGAGATCCGGTGGAGATCGGGGCGGCCTATGATCAGGCGGGAGCGGACGAACTGGTGTTTCTGGATATTACGGCTTCTTCCGACGCTAGAAAAACCGTGGCGGACATGGTGCGCAAAGTGGCGGAGACCGTATTTATCCCGTTTACCGTGGGAGGCGGGATACGGACAGTGGAAGATTTCAGGGCGCTTCTCAGGGAAGGGGCGGACAAGATTTCGATTAATTCTTCCGCTATCAATACGCCAAGACTGATCTCGGATGCGGCGGAGAAGTTTGGCAGTCAGTGCGTTGTTGTGGCGATCGATGCAAAAAGGAGGCCGGATGGCAGCGGCTGGAATATTTATAAAAATGGAGGCCGCATTGATGTGGGGATCGACGCGCTGGAGTGGGCGGCTGAAGCGGAGAAGCTGGGCGCGGGAGAGATTCTGCTCACCAGCATGGATTGTGATGGGACGAAGGCAGGATACGATTTGGAACTGACCCGCGCTATTGCGGAGACCGTATCGGTTCCGGTGATCGCGTCCGGCGGGGCGGGAAGCTTGGAGCATTTCTATGATGCCCTGACGGAAGGGAAAGCGGATGCGGCTCTGGCGGCTTCCTTATTCCACTATAAAGAACTGGAAATCCGGGAAGTAAAAGAATACTTGAGAGAAAAAGGCGTATCCGTACGTCTGTAATGGAAAAGGAGAAGAACAGCATGGCGGCGATCAGCAACGACTGGCTTGAAGTCCTGCAGGATGAGTTTAAGAAGCCATATTATAAACAATTGTTCCAGACGGTAAACCAGGAGTACCGGACCAGGAAGATCTTTCCCCCGGCAGAGGACATTTTCAACGCGTTCCATCTGACCCCTTTCCATCAGGTGAAGGTGGTGATCTTAGGACAGGATCCTTACCATAATTACGGACAGGCCCATGGCCTTTGCTTTTCCGTAAGGAAAGGAGTGGAGATCCCGCCGTCCCTGGTCAATATCTATCAGGAGCTTCATGACGATCTGGGCTGTACGATCCCAGACCATGGGTGCCTCACAAAGTGGGCGGAGCAGGGCGTGCTGATGCTGAATACCGTACTGACTGTACGGGCCCATCAGGCCCATTCCCATCGGGATATTGGCTGGGAGGAATTTACAGACGCGGTGATAAGGGCCTTAAACAAGGAGGATCGGCCGATTGTCTTTATCCTGTGGGGAGCGCCGGCTCAGCGCAAGGCATCCATGCTTGATAACCCAAATCATTTGATCCTAAAATCGCCTCATCCAAGTCCTTTGTCCGCGTTTAGGGGATTCTTTGGGAGCCGGCCCTTTAGCAAGACCAACGCTTTTTTGAAGGAGCATGGGGAAACGGAGATCGACTGGCAGATCGACTGGACCCCAATGGGGCGATGAATTTTTAGAAAACAGTAAAAATGGTTACGAAAATGTTAATTTTGTCTTGTTTTTATGCCAAATGGTTGAAATCACAAAAACCATTTGGCATAATTAATTGGTGTAGAATGATTGCAGTATGTCCTGCATATAGATAGTTATAGAAGAGGAAAGTAGAGTTATGACGGCGCAGTTGAAAAGGAGAAGTTTGATCTTTGGTGCTGGCGTTTTGGTTTATCTTTGCGCATTGGGAGTTTCAGCGCAGGTGACCTTGTCAGACTGGGTAAGATTCATCTGGTTTTTAATTGCATATTTGATTGTTGGATTCGATTCTTTTATGGGACTACGAGACCGGTTTGCTCAAAAAAGATTTCTGACAGAGTATACGCTGATGATCCTGGCTACGGTCGGGGCTTTTGGCGTTGAGCGGTATGAAGAGGGCGTTTTGGTTATGATCTTGTTTGAACTGGGTCTGATCTTCGAGGCGTTTTCCACAGATACGGCAAAGAGGTCTATTGCTGAGATGATCGATATACGTCCTCAGTACGCGACCCGCAAAGTAAAGGGAAAGGAACAGCAGGTAGATCCTTCAGAATTAAAGCGCAATCATATCATTATCATCAAACCGGGAGAAAGAATACCGGTAGACGCCGTCATCACGAGCGGGACAACAACCATCGACACAAAGGCGGTGACAGGAGAGTCTGTTCCGGTCAGCGCGGGACCGGGGGACCGGATTTACAGCGGCTGCATCAATCTGCGGGGAGTGATCGAGGCAAGAGTATCTAAAGTATATAAAGAGTCTACCGTCTCTAAGATCATGGAGATGGTAGAAGAAGCGCAGAATAAAAAGGCGGAAAGCGAGACGATCATCTCTCGCTTCGCGAGGATCTACACGCCGATCATGCTGGGGCTTGCGTTTTTGGTCATGATCTATCCGCCCCTTACCTTTTCTTACGGCAACTGGGATACCTGGATCTATCGGGGACTCATCTTTCTGATCGTGGCCTGTCCAAGCGGAATCGTCATGTCGATCCCAATCGCGTTCCTTGGAGGGATCGCCGCGGCGGCACGGCAGGGAATCCTGGTAAAAGGCGGCAATTATCTGGAAGACATGTCGAAAGCGGATACGTTCATTTTTGATAAGACAGGAACCTTAACGAAAGGCGTGTTTAAAGTAAAGGAGATCCAGCCAGAAGGAATAAGCGAGGACGAACTGCTGGAGATCGCGGCCCATGTGGAAAGCTACTCTAATCATCCCATCGCGCAGTCTCTGACGGAGGCATATATAGAACGGGGGAAAACTCTGGATAAAGAAAAGGTCTATCGGATGAAAGAAATCCCAGGATTCGGGATCACAGCCACCTATGCGGGACAGCGGGTATATGTGGGAAACTGGCGTATGATGCGGAAGCAGAAAGTGGAGGCAGAGGAGATAGAGAAGGCCGGCACAGTCGTATATGTGGCGGTAGACCGGCGTTACGCGGGATATATCGTGATCGCGGATGAGATCAAAGAAGAGGCTAAGGAGACGCTTCAATATTTGAAGGAGAAATGCAGAGGCGTTCTGGTCATGCTGACAGGAGATTCGGAAGCGGCAGGCCAGGAGGTGGCCGATGAACTGGAAATGGACTATGTTTATTCCAACCTGCTCCCGAAGGATAAGCTGGAACAGGTAGAGGATTTCTTGTCTTTGCAGGACTCTACAGAGCGGCTGGTATGCGTAGGGGACGGCATCAATGATGCGCCGATCCTGACACGCGCGGACGTAGGAATCGCAATGGGAGATCTTGGATCGGCCGCGGCGGTAGAGGCCGCGGATGTGATCCTGATGGAAGATGAGCTTGGAAAGATTACGGAAGTGATCCGGATCGCGAAAGAAACCCTGAGAGTGGTCAGCCAGAATCTTTCTTTTGCGCTGGTCATTAAGGCGATGGTGCTGGTTCTGGCGGTGGTCGGATATTTTGGGATGTGGGAAGCGATCCTGGCAGAAGTGGGAGTCATGTTCACTGTGATCCTGAACGCGGTCGGGGTTGTGAAATACACAGCTTAGGAGGAAATATGAGAAAAGTTCAAAGTTTATTGATCATAGCGGCCGCTGGGATATTTCTTGCGGGCTGCGGACAGAATCCCTATGACAGCGGAATGGAACAGTTGGAAGCGGGTTCCTATTCAGAGGCGGCCCAGCAGTTCCAACAGGCCATAGAGGAGGAAGATAATCTGGCGGATTCTTACCGTGGATTGGGACTGGCCCTCTGGGAACAGGAGGACTATGAAGGAGCGAGGGATGCGCTAGTATCCGCCCTAGAGCAGGGAAGCCAGGAAAGCGGAACAATCTACAGCCTTCTCGGCAACTGCGAATTGCGGCTGGACAACCCGGAGCAGGCGGTCCAATACTATGAGAAGGGGATCGCGGCAGAGGACAGCAGCAAAGAACTGATCCAGGAAATGAAGCATAATGAGATTGCCGCCTACGAACAGATGGGAGATCTGGAACAGGCGAAGTCGCTTTTGGAAGAATATATAGAAGCCTATCCGGAGGATGAGGCGGCTGCCAAGGAAGCAGAGTTTTTAGAGACAAGATAGCAGAGCGTATGATTGAATTAGGAAAAGAGCAAGAAAAGGTCATCCTGGTTGGAGTCAACCTTCCGGGCCAGGAGGATACAGAACAGCTGCTGGATGAGCTGGCGTTTCTGGCTGACACGGCGGGAGCCAGGGAAGTAGGAAGAGTGATCCAGTCAAGAGATCAGATCCACCCGGCGACATATGTGGGAACGGGAAAGATCAGAGAGATCAAAGATCTTCTATGGGAAACAGAGGCCACAGGGGTTATCTGTGATGATGAGCTGACACCGGCTCAGATGAAGAATCTGCAGGATGAGCTGGAGGTCAAGGTGATGGACCGGACTCTTTTGATCCTGGATATCTTTGCGGCGAGAGCGCTCACCAGTGAAGGAAAGATCCAGGTGGAGCTGGCGCAGCTCAAATACCGGCAGACCAGACTTGCGGGTTTTGGGGCGTCTCTTTCCAGACTGGGCGGAGGAATCGGAACAAGAGGACCGGGAGAGAAGAAGCTGGAGACAGACCGCCGCCTGATCCGGAACCGGATCGGCCAGCTAAACCGGGAATTAAAAGCGGTCCGGATGCACCGGCAGGTAACGCGGGAACAAAGAAGGAAAAGCGCGCTTCCGGTGGCCGCCATTGTGGGTTATACCAACGCGGGGAAATCCACCCTTTTAAACCGGCTTACAGGGGCTGGCATCCTGGCGGAAGACAAGCTGTTTGCCACTCTGGACCCAACGACAAGGAATTTTAAACTGCCGGGAGGCCAGGAGATCCTTCTGACGGATACAGTAGGATTTATCCGGAAACTGCCCCATCACCTGATCGATGCGTTCCGAAGTACGTTGGAAGAGGCATGCTATGCGGATATGATCATCCATATGGCGGATATCTCCAGCCCTCAGGTGGAAGAGCAGATGCACACCGTTTATGAGACCCTGCAGGAATTGGGAGTCAAAGATAAACCTATTATCACAGTCTTAAACAAACGGGACCGGGTGGAGAAGCTGCCCCTGATCCGGGATTTTAAGGCGGACTGTACGGTGGCGGTCTCGGCAAGGACGGGGCAGGGATTGGAAGAATTTTTAAGTTTGGTGGAAGGAATCTTACGCGCCCAGGAGATCTGCATCGAAGCAATCTTTCCTTATCAGGATGGAGGGAAGATCCAGCTGATCCGCAAATACGGAGAGATCTTGGAAGAAGAGTACAAGGAAGAAGGGATTTTGATCAAAGCCTATCTTCCCGCCCAGCTCTACGAAAGAGTGCGGCCATCCTGAGGAGAGCGGCCGAAAAGCTTGCGGTAAGCCCGGAAGAAGGTGGAGTAGTCCCGGTAACCGCATTGGAAGCAGGCCTGAGCGGGCGGCATGCCGGACAGGATCAATTCTTTGGCCAGCAGAAGCCGTTTTTGGGAGATATAACTTCCCATGGTGTATCCCGTTTCTTGCTTGAAAAGCCGCATCATATGATATTTGCTGATATAGAATGTCTCCGCGATCTGGCCGATGCTAAGATCTTCTGACAGATTGTCGTTGATATACTGAAGAATGGCGCTGACTTTAGAGCCATTCTTTTCTTTATCCAGGAATTCCAGCCGGTTTCTTCTGGCGGCCCGGTTTAAATGAACCAGGAATTCCAGAAATAAAAGCTGGCGGTAAAGGCCGCAGGCATACCCTTCGTCAGAAAAAGAACGCTCCAGCCGGGTAATAGCGTGAAAGAGAGAACTTTTCTCCAGAGAAGGAATACGCAGTACATTGGAACCTTCCTGATAAGCCTTCTGGAAACAGAAGCTCAGATCGTAGTCGGCAGTTTTGTAAGCCTCGATAAAGGAAGGAGAGATATAGACGATGATCCGCTCGTAGGGAGCTTGATCGTCCACAGTGAGACGATGCAGATCATTATGTTTGACAAGGACAATGTCGTAGGGTTTCAGTTCGTAAGAACGGCCCTCCACCACATAGGTTACCCGTCCTTTGACAAAGATGGTGATCTTGTCGAAATCATGATAGTGGTATTCGATTTCCCGTGTTTCCTGGTCTGTTAGATGGAACAGACGGAATTGACCGTCCAGATATCCCTTTTTCTCATAACGTTCCATATTGCTGTCCTCCGGCTGTGTGGGGCTATACGAATTGAAAGTCTGTAAGTTGTCTTCTATTCTAATTGAAAAGAGCAGGATTTGCAATAAAAAGGGCATGATTTGCCTTGAAAGAGTAAATCATGCCTGCTATGATGAAACTAACATGGAGTGGAGAACCGAAAGAGATTCGGGAAAAGCATGGAGGTATATCATGAAGGTTGTATTGGAGCGATATCATGGTCTGGGAAATGATTATGTAGTATTTGACCCCAACAGAAATGAGCTGGAACTTAGAGAAGAAAATGTGCGGATGATCTGCGACCGGAACGAAGGCTTAGGCGCGGACGGGATCTTAGAAGGCCCGATCCTGAAAGAAGAGGGAATGTACGTAAAGGTGTGGAACCCTGACGGCAGCGAGTCGGAGACCAGCGGAAACGGCGTCCGCATTTTCGCGAAATATTTAAAAGATGCGGATTATGTGCAGAAAAAGCATTTTACACTTTATACAGAAAACGGACCTGTAGAAGTTACCTTCCTGAATGAGGAAGGGAGCCGCTTAAGAGTGTCCATGGGAAAACTTTCCTTCTGGAGCGACGATATCCCGGTGACTGGAGAGCGCAGGGAAGTGATCAATGAAGACATGGTATTTGGACGGACGCTGTACCCGGTAACCTGCGTCAGCATCGGCAATCCCCACTGTGTGATCCCTATGCGGGAGGTGTCTAAGCCGCTGGTGTGCAAGATTGGCGATTACGCGGAGATTGCCAGATATTTCCCGAATCGGATCAATACACAGATCATGAAGGTGATCGACAAAGAGAATATCGCTATCGAGATCTATGAAAGAGGCGCCGGATACACTCTGGCCTCCGGAACAGGAGCCTGCGCGGCGGCAGGCGTAGCCTACAAGCTGGGAATGACCAATAATAAAGTGATCGTCCACATGCCGGGGGGAGATCTGCAGGTAGAAGTGGAAGACGACTGGAACGTCTATATGACCGGAGATGTCTTCTATGTGGCCAAGATCACACTGAGTAATGAATTTGTAGAAAAATTAAGAAGCATATAGTATACTAAGGCATAGGGAGGAACACCTATGCCTTTAAAATTTATTTTTGGACCTTCCGGGTCCGGGAAATCCTATCAGTTGTATCATCAGATCATCCAAGATTCTATGCGTCATCCGGAACGCTCGTATATTGTTTTGGTACCGGAGCAGTTTACCATGCAGACGCAGAAGGATCTTGTCTTATTACACCCCCGGAAAGGGATCATGAATATTGACGTGCTGAGCTTTGGCCGTTTGGCTTACCGGGTATTTGAGGAAACAGGCGGCAATTTGCTTCCTGTGCTGGATGATGAAGGGAAGAATCTGATTCTGCGCAAGATCGCTGGAGACTATGAAAAAGAGCTGAAGGTCCTTCGGGGAAATATGAAGAAGCTCGGGTATATCAGCGAGGTCAAGTCGGCGCTGTCTGAATTTACCCAGTATGACATTGGACAAGAGGAACTTTCCCAGGTTATGGAGGAAGCGGGAGAGGGCAGCAGGCTGTATTATAAGCTTAGAGATATTGGGATTCTGTACCGGGGATTTTACGATTATCTGGAGAAAAAATATATTACGAAAGAAGAACTTTTAGACGTGCTCAGCCGTCTGGTAAAACGTTCGAAGACCTTAAGAGACGCGACGATCGCTTTGGATGGATTTACCGGATTTACCCCGGTGCAGAACCGGCTGCTGGGAGAACTTCTGACTTACTGCCGGGAGGTTTTCGTGACGGTCACTATGGATCAGAGGGAAGATCCCTGGCGGTATGACCATCCCTATCAATTGTTTTCTCTGAGCAAACAGATGGTCACGTCCCTGACCCGTATCGCCGGAGAGTTAAAGGTTCCTATAGAAGAACCAGAGTTTTTGTATGACGGAGTCCCGCAACGTTTCCGAAGCAGCCCGGCGCTGGCGTTTTTGGAACGGAATCTGTTCCGGGCTGAGGGAGATATTTATAAAGAAAAGACTGCCGCTATTGGGCTCCATCAGGCCAGGAATCCCAGAGAAGAGGCGTTTGCCGCGGCAGGGAAGATCCGCTCCCTTGTGAGGAGACAGGGACTGCGTTACCGGGAGATCGGTGTGATCACAAGCAGTATGGAAACTTATGGAGATTATCTGGAACAGGCCTTTGAAGCCTATGAGATCCCAGTATTCATGGACCATAAGCGCAGTATTCTTCTGAATCCTTTTATTGAATATATCCGGAGTCTGCTGAATATGGGGGTGCAGAACTTCACATACGAAAGCGTCTTTCGGTTCCTGAGGACCAATCTGGCTGGATTTACCTACGAGGAGACCGACCGGCTGGAAAGCTACGTGATTGGTTTGGGGATCAAAGGTTATAAGCGGTGGCAGGAAAGATGGACGCGGCGTCTGAAGGGAATGAAGGAAGAAGAGCTGGAAGAGCTGAACCATTTTAGAGTGGCGTTTGTGGAAAAAGTGGACGGCCTGATGTATGTGCTGAGACAAAGGAGCAAGACAGTCCAGGATATCACCCAGGCAGTTTATGAGTTCATGGTTCAGGAAGAATTGCAGCTCAAGCTGAAGAAACAGGAGGAAGCGTTCCAGAACAGGGGAGAACTGGCGCTGGCGAAAGAATACGCCCAGATCTACCGCATCTTGATCCAGCTGTTTGAAAAATTTGTGGAACTCCTGGGAGATGAAAGAGTGGGGCTGGAAGAATACTGCCAGCTTTTTGACGCGGGACTGGAAGAGGCGCGGGTAGGTGTGATTCCGCCCAGCGTAGATCAGGTAGTGGCGGGAGATATGGAACGGACCCGGCTTAAAGACGTAAAAGCGCTGTTTTTTGTAGGGGCTAATGACGTACATCTGCCGGGGGCCCTGACTCGTACCGGGCTTCTGTCTGAGCGGGACAGGGAAGTATTTGGCAAAAGGCGGATTTCCCTTGCGCCGGGAGGAAAGGAACAGGCCTATATCCAGAAGTTTTATCTGTATACCAATCTGACCAAGCCTTCCGAATACTTGGAGGTCTATTACAGCAAAGTCTCCCCGGACGGAAAGAGTCTGCGTCCTTCCTATCTGATCCAGGAGCTTCGGAGACTCTACCCTGCGCTGGAAGTGGAAGATGAGGAGAAGAGGAAGATCCAGGATGGAGAATTGACCGCCCCTATAGGGATGGACTGGCTGATCCGGGGATTGCAGGGGATAGGAGAGGGAATGGATCCGGCGTGGCAGGAATTATACACCTGGTACCAGAAGGAGCCATCCTGGAAACAGGAGACAGAGCGGCTTCTGGAAGCGGCCAGTTACCACTGCCCCAAAGACTCGCTGACCCGGAAGACGGCGGAAAAATTATACGGGAAAGAGTTCCAGGACAGCATTACCAGGATGGAGAAATTTTCTTCCTGCGCTTTTGCCCATTTCATGGATTACGGCCTGCGGCTTCAGGAGCGCCAGGAGTATGATTTCGAGGCTTTGGATCTGGGAAATATCTGTCACAGCGCTTTGGAGCTCTATTCTAAGAAAGTGGAAGGGGAAACGGGAGGATGGCTCGGTGTTTCCCGGGAAAAACGAAGAGCATATATCGATGAGAGCGTGGAGGAAGCGGCCGCCGGCTATGGAAATTCTATTCTCTACAGTTCCGCCCGCAATGAATATGTGATCGTCCGCATCAAGCGGATGCTGGAACGGACCGTGTGGGCTTTGACCCGCCAGCTTGAGGCCGGGGATTTCCGGCCATCCGCATACGAGCAGAGATTTTCGGGAGGAAAGATCGACCGGGTGGACCTGTGCAGGGAAGGAAATAAGATCTATGTCAAGGTTCTGGACTATAAGACAGGAATGAAAGCGTTTGACGCGGGGGCCTTGTATTACGGCCTCCAGCTTCAGCTGATGGTGTATATGTCTGCGGCGGTCCGGCAGGAAGAAAAGCGGAATCCTGACTGTGAAGTGATCCCCGCGGGAGTATTTTACTACCGGATCTGGGATCCGCTGGTGGACAGGCAGAAAGACGGAGCCGTGGAAGAGGCGGTGCTGAAAGAACTGCGGCCTGATGGGATCGTGAATCTGAAAGAGGAAGCGCTGGAGCACCTGGACCGGACGAAGGCAGGGGAATCTCTGGCGGTTCCAGTGAAGTTTAAGAAAGATGGGAGTCTGTCCAAGACTTCCAGGGCAGTGTCAGATGAAGAATTTCGTGTGATGATGGATTTTGCCGGGGAAAAAGTAGAGGAAAACCACCAAAGAATCCTGGAAGGAGAGATACGGCCCAGGCCCTACCGGCAGGGAAATACAACAGGATGTGATTACTGCGGATACCGGCATATCTGCGGATTTGATGTAAGGATGCCGGGATTTGGCTACCGGGAACTTGGGAAACTGAGCCGTGAGGAAGCCATCCTGCGGATGCAAAAGGATCTGGAAAAAGGAGAAAGGTAGACCATGGGAGTACAGTGGACCAAAGAACAACAGAAGGTGATCGACTTAAGAGACCGCAATATCCTGGTATCCGCGGCAGCGGGATCGGGAAAGACCGCGGTGCTGGTAGAGCGGATCATCTCCATGCTCACAGATCCGGAACATCCGATGGATGTAGACCGGCTTTTGGTGGTGACGTTTACCGAAGCGACGGCGGCAGAGATGAAGGAGCGGATCCGGACGGCCATCGAGAAGAAACTTGCGGAGAATCCGCGGCAGGAACATCTGAAGCGGCAGGCTACGCTGATTCACAGCGCCCAGATCACTACGATCCACAGTTTCTGTCTTTCGGTAGTGCGGGATCATTTTCACGCCATTGACCTGGATCCTGGATTCCGGATCGGGGAAGAGGGAGAATTAAAGCTTTTGGAAAGGGAAGTGTTAGGGGAGATCCTGGAAGAGCAGTACGAGGAAGGAGAGAAGGGATTCCTTAACTTTGCCAGCGCATATGGGACTGGAAGAAGCGATAAAAAGCTGGAAGACCTGATTTTGAAGATTTTCCAATTCTCCAGAAGCTATCCGGATTCGGAGAAATGGTTGGAAGATTGTGTCAGCGCCTATCAGGCGGAGAGCTTGGAGGAATTAGAGGAAAGCAGGTATATCCGCCTTCTGATAGAGCTGGTAAAGAAAAACTTACAGGACGCGGAAGCGTTTTTGGACCGGGGGATCAGGATCTGCCGGGAGCCGGACGGACCGGCGGTATACGAGGAAATGCTGCTGGACGATCGGGAAACGGTGCGGGGGCTCCTGAAGAAAGAGAGCTATCAGGCGCTGGGGAAAGGATTTGGAAACTTGTCCTGGATGCGGCTGAAAGCGTGCAGGGACCAGGAAGTCTCGGAGGAGAAGATCCTGCAGGTGAAAGGGATCCGGGAGGAAGTTAAAGACATGGTCAAGGATCTGGCCTCCCAGTATTTCTATGAGGAAGCGGAAGTGATCCTGGCAGATCTGAAGCTGTGCCGCCCCTATATGGAGGAATTGGCCCGCCTTACGAAACTGTTTGCCGTAAGATTTGAGGAAAAGAAACGATCCCGGAACCTGATCGATTTCTCAGATATGGAGCAGTACGCCCTGCGGATCCTGACCAGGGAAGAACATGGCAGGCGGGTTCCATCGGATACCGCGGAAGAATACCAGCGGCAGTTTTATGAGATCATGATCGACGAATACCAGGACAGCAATCTGATCCAGGAGACGATCCTGACCAGCATTTCTGGAGTTTCAAAGGGACGCTACAATATTTTCATGGTGGGGGATGTGAAGCAGAGCATCTACCGCTTCCGTCTTTCCCGGCCGGAACTTTTCATGGAGAAGTTCGATACCTATGATCTGGAGTACGGGCCCCGGCAGAGGATCGACCTGCACAAAAACTTCCGAAGCCGCGGCCAGGTGCTGGATAGCGTCAATGCTCTGTTCCGAAAGCTTATGCGGCGGGAACTTGGGGGGATCGCCTATGATGACCGGGCGGCCCTTTACGTGGGAGCCTCGTACCCGGAGGGGGAAGGGTTTGATACGGAAGTCCTGCTGGTCGATACGGAACCGCCGGAGGGAGAGGGAGCCTCTGGCGGATCAGATGTTCCCGAGTCTGCGGGACCAAGCGCCCTGGAACTGGAAGCGCGGGCGATCGCGGGCAGGATTCGCGGTCTTTTGGCGGAACAGAAGGTGCTGGACCGGGAGAGCGGGAATCTGCGTCCCGTCAGATATGGGGACATTGTGGTTCTGACCAGGAGTATTCGGGGATCTGCGGAAGTATTTGCGGAAGTGTTGGCCAAAGAAGGGATTCCGGCCCATGTTGGGACGCGGGAAGGATATTTTTCCGCGCAGGAAGTGGGACTTGTGCTGGATTATCTGCGAGTGCTGGATAACCGGCGTCAGGATATTCCGCTGGCAGCGGTATTGGCCTCGCCTATGGGAGAGCTGAACAGCGAAGAGTTGGCGCGTATCCGCGGCGCGTATCCGGAGGAGCCTTTCCATCAGGCGGTGGAGCGCTGCCGCAGAGAAGAGGAGATGGAAGAGATCTCCCGGAAACTGGAAAAGTGCCTTGGAACGATGGACCGATTGAGAAGCCTGGTTCCTTATACCCCTATGCATGAACTTCTGCAAAAGGTGTTAAAAGAGACTGGCTACGGAGCTTACGCGGCGGCCATGCCGGGAGGAATACAGAAGAAAGCTAATCTGGAAATGCTGGAAGAGAAGGCCAGGGCTTTTGAAGCGACCAGTTATAAAGGGCTGTTTCATTTTATCCGGTATATCGAACAGCTTGAGAAATATGATGTAGATTACGGAGAAGCCAGCATCGAGGACGAGAATTCTGACGCGGTAAGGATCATGACCATCCATAAGAGCAAAGGGTTGGAGTTCCCCATCGTCTTTGCGGCGGGGATGGGAAAGCGGTTCAACATGCAGGACACCAGAAGCAGTGTGGTCCTTCACCCGGATCTGGGGATCGGCCTGGAAGCCATCGACCTGGACAGCAGAACGAAAAGTCCCAGCCTGATCAAGAAAGTGATCCAAAAGGAGGAAGTCATGGACAGTCTGGCGGAGGAGCTTCGGGTGCTGTATGTAGCGTTTACCAGGGCGAAGGAAAAACTGATCATTACCGGAACCCTTGCCCAGGCAGCCCAAAAAGCGGAAGCGGCGAAGTCGATCATACTGGATAAAGAAGAAGCTCTGCCTTTTGGAAAGCTGAGCCGGGCATCTGTCTACTGGGACTGGCTGCTTCCCGCTCTTGTCAGCCTGCCGGAAGAAGCCGGGGTTAAGCTCCGCCTGCTGGGATTGGAAGAGATTACCAAAGAAGAGGTGCTGCGGGAGACAACGGATACGGTAAAACGGCAGATATTGGAACATTGGGATATAGACCGGGTCTATGACCGGGAGGTCAAAGAAAGGCTGGACCAGCAGTTTCGTTATCAATATCCGGATACAAAAGCAGGAGAGCGGAAGCTGAAGTTTACGGTATCAGAATTAAAGAAGCGGGCCCATCTGATAGAAGAGCAGGGATCCGGGGAGGATGACCTGGGTCAGTTGGTTTATGAAGAACCGGAAGTGATTCCGCTGATCCCAAAGTTCCTGGAAGAAAAGGAAGAATTGACCGGCGCATCCAGGGGAACCGCTTATCACCGGGTCATGGAACTGCTGGATTTTGGAAAAGATTACAGCCGGGAAGAATTAGAAGAGGAAATCCGGTGTTTCCATGAGGAAGGAAAGCTTTCAGAGGAAATGGCTTCCTGCATCCGGGCGGATGACATCGGCAAAGTAGTAGACAGCCCTTTGGGACAGCGGCTTAAGGAAGCCGCCGGGAAAGACCGTTTGTGGAAAGAACAGCCCTTTGTCCTGGGACTTCCCGCCCGTGAGCTCTATCCGGAAGAGCGGGAAGAGGAAGTGGTGCTGGTCCAAGGGATCATAGACGTGTATTTTGAGGAAGAAGACGGGCTGGTAGTGCTGGATTATAAGACGGACCGGGTAAAGAACGTAGAAGAACTGGCAGAGAAATATCACGCTCAGCTTGAGTATTACGCAAAAGCTTTGGAACAGCTGACGGAAAAGAAGGTGAAGGAGAAGATCGTCTATTCCTTTACTCTGGGTGAGTATAAATATCTGTAGAAATCGATACGTGGAGGATAAAAGCTGATGGAAGAGAAAAAGAGTAAGATTTTGATCGCGGACGATGAGCGCGAGATTCGAGAGATCGTGGAACTGCTTCTGGAAGGGGAAGGCTATGAGGTGGTGGCGGCGAAAGATGGCCAGGAAGCGCTGGATCTTGCGGATTCTACTGTGGATCTGTATATTTTGGATGTAAATATGCCGGTTTTGTCCGGGTTTGCGGCGGCGGCAAAGATCAGGAAAAGGTTCTACGCGCCGATTCTTTTCCTGACGGCTTACTCAGGAGAGTCCGATAAGGTTATGGGATTCTCGGTAGGCGGCGATGATTATTTGGTGAAGCCTTTTTCCAATACGGAGCTTTTAATACGAGTGAAGGCGCATCTGAGAAGGGCGCAGCAGTACCATCCATCCGGAGAGATTGAGGAAGAAGAGCCGACGAAGATCCCATACAAAGACCTGATCCTGGATTTAGACAGTCAGTCTGTATATAAGGGAGAAGAAGTGATCACTCTGACATATACAGAGTTTAAGATATTAGAATTATTTATTACATACCGCAGGAAGATTTTCTCTCTGGATAATATTTACGAGAGTGTCTGGGGAGAAGAGGCGGTAGGAGACAGCACTATCATGGTACATATTAAGAATATACGCAAAAAACTGGGAGACAGCTCAAGGAATCCTAAGTATATCAAAACGGCCTGGGGGAAAGGATATTATGCGGACTGACGCTAAGAAGAAAAACGAGAAAAGCAAGAAACTTTCTATAGTCATTTTAGAATACTTGATCCTGTCGGCGCTGATCTCAGGCTTTATCTTTTTCTTTCTGTATGGAGTCTCCGATTCGATCGCGGAAAACTATTTTTTAAGAAAAGGAATCCAGCTTACCGATGTCCAGGTCCGGGTGCTGCATGTGTGGCTGCGGAGTATCTGCGGATTTGCGGGAATTATCGTGTTTGTGATCCTTTTCCTTTTTATGCTGGGGCAGAGGCTGTCCTATTTGATCCAGATCATCCAAGGGGTTGAAAAGCTTCAGGAGAATAAGATGGACCACAGAATCCCTCTGGAGGGAATGGATGAACTGACGCGGCTGGCGGAGACGATCAATTATCTCTCCGCTTCCCAGCGGGAATTAAATCAGAAGGAAACCCAGATGAAAGAAGAGAGGGAAGCGTGGATCAGGTCCCTGTCCCACGATATCCGCACGCCTCTTACTTCGATGATCTCCTACTCGGAATTTGTACTGGAGAAGAAGGAGCCGGATTTGGAAGAAATGAAAAATTGTATTGCTCTGATCCATACCAAATCGATTCAGATCAAAGAACTTACCGATCAGCTTATGGGAAGGAATCAAGTAAACTGGGAGCCGGTGGAGGATGTGGGCTTCTTGTTTTCCCAACTGGCCCAGGAATGGCAGGAAATCTTGGAAGACCGGTTCCAGTGCGGCATAAGGCTTGAATCTATGGAGGGTATGGATGGACTTGCGGATATCTATGTTCTTCGGAGGATCGTAGATAATCTGGCTTCTAATGTAGAGAAATACGCAGATGACAGTCAGCCGGTGAAGCTGGAGATCCAGGAAGAAGACCGCACTGTTTCTATCATACAGAGCAATGGAATCCGCACGGGGGAAGGCCCGGCAAGAGAAAGTCATAAAATCGGTCTGTCAAATATACAGAAGCTGGCGGCCTTATATGGGGGAACTGTGGAAATAAAAGAAGAAGACTGTCAGTTCCAGATCAGGATCAGCCTGTATATACGTCCCCTTGTTTAGAATTTTTTAGGAATTCATTTAGAATTTCTTTATGAGCGATTGGTATCCTAAGTCCATAGAAAAGACAAGGAGGAAATAAAAAATGGCAATTGGTTTAATTATGGTCATGTTTGTGGGGATGAGCGCAATCAGTATTGTGGGGATGATCCTGCTGCTTTTGGTAAAAAATGAAACAGTAAAAAGAAGATTATTTTATGTAATGTGCGCATGGGGGATGGTCGTTGCGATATTGAGCGCGAACAGTCTTCCCGCCAACTGGACCGGACAGCAGATATTGGCATGGGGGATGGGATTCCTCAGCGTGGCCGGAGGGATCGTACATGTGAAAGCAAAGACGAGATATCAGTATTTGGCAGCCTATGGTCTGGTAGCGGTATCCTGTATAGGCGGTGTCTTGAAAATGTTTATAATCTAAGAAATGTGAAAAGCTTCCTGCGAAAATCGGGAAGCTTTTTTTGTGTTTATTGACAGTTTGGGTTTTTGATGCTATTATGATGATATCAAAATGATATCAAAAAGAAAAGGGGGAATACAATATGGAAAAAGAGAAGATCAGGAAGGAAAAAGTATTAAACCCTATGAATGGATATGTAATGCTTTTCTTAGGTGTAATTGGAATTATAGGGGGGATCGGGGTGATCGTTGCCGGGTCTGTGATCGGAGCTGGAGCAGGCAGCGCCTGGACGATCAGCCTCAGTGTGTGCGTGGGAGTGGTACTGCTGGTTTTAGCGGTCATTCTTCTATGCGGGCTGAAGGTATTGAATCCCAATGAAGCATATGTGTTTGCTCTTTTTGGCAATTATTATGGGACGCTGAAAAGAGAAGGGTTCTTCTGGGTCAATCCATTTTGCAGCGCCTTGAATCCGACAGTCAAAGGGACGCCGGTAGTGACCGGTAAGGTAGAAGGGGCCTCTGCGGCGTTTTCTGTAGGAAATTCTGTGAAAAAGGTGTCTATGAGGACAATGACTTTGGATAACAAGAAGCAGAAAGTCAACGATCTTCTGGGGAACCCGGTTGAGATTGGAGCAGTTGTGATCTGGAAGGTGGAGAATCCTACGAAAGCGGTCATTAATGTAGAGAATTATAAGAATTACCTGTCTATCCAGTGCGATGCCATTATCCGCAATACTGCGAGACAGTATCCTTACGATACTAACGAGGGCGGCGATGAGAAGTCCCTGCGGGGCAGCAGTCAGGAGATCGCGGAGATCATGAGCCAGGAACTGCAGGAGAAGACGGTGGAAGCAGGCATTAAGATCATAGACGTGAGGATCACACATTTGGCTTACGCGCCGGAGATTGCCTCGGCTATGCTGCAGCGCCAGCAGGCATCCGCGATTATCGATGCGCGGCAGAAGATTGTAGAGGGCGCGGTAGGAATGGTAGAGATGGCTCTTGGAAGGCTGAGTGAAGCGGAAGTGGTGGATCTGGACGAGGAAAGAAAAGCAGCTATGGTAAGCAATCTTTTGGTAGTGCTCTGCGGAAATAGAGAGGCCCAGCCGATTGTAAACAGCGGCAGTCTGTATTAGAATAATAAAAAACTGGCAGAAAGGGGGAGGATTTTGGAAAAGGAAAAGAAATCAAAGAAACAGGTCCCCCTGCGTCTTTCAGAGAAATTGTATAACGAGATCGCCCAATGGGCGGAAGATGACTTCCGCTCCATGAACGGGCAGATCGAATATCTTCTGACAGAATGTGTAAAACATAGAAAAGGGAAAAAGGATCCTAAGTAAAACTCTGCATCTGTGTTAATAGCTGATCTGTGGACGGAGAAGGATAGGAGTGAATCATCAAAGAGAGTCTGTCAGCGTGGCCCATGGCAAGGGTCCCCATGAGGGATTTCGCGTCCACAGCGCGGTTCCCGCTTACCAGATCCATATGAAAAGGATATTGATTTGCGATTTCTACAAATTTTACAATGTCGTCAGTCTTGCGAAAATTAATAGGGATCTTGATCAATTATAACCGCTCCTTTCTTTTGATTGCTTCAGTCTAATATATTATATTTGATCAATGCCGAAAAAAGTAGAACCAGGATTGTAAAAAAAAGGCCATATTTTGTAAGAATAGGAGAAATTTGGCAAAATCTGTCGATTCTGGCAAAAAAGAGGACGAAAATTGCGCAAGTGTGATATAGTAGAGACAGGAAGCGGCAAAAGAGGCGGACAAAGGGAGTGGGCCGGATGGATAAAAAGCTTTTGGAATATCTGGAAGAAATGAACGACCAAGAGAAGAAGATCTTAAGCGAAGGGAAACCGGTGCTTTCCTACTTTACAAAAGGTGAGAATGATACGGTTGTAGATTCTGAGGTCGTGATGCGTCCGATGACATTGATCGACATTTTGAAACAGCCCAGATTTGTATCACTGCCAAGACATACCCACAATTACATGGAGATGGTGTATATGTGCAGCGGCTCTACGACCCATGTGATAAACGGAGAGACTGAGATCACTCTAAGGGAGGGAGAAGTGCTGTTTCTCCAGCAGGGAACGTCTCATGCGGTCAGCGCGGCCGAATATCATGACATTGCGGTGCGTTTTATGATCCTTCCCGCTTTTTTGCAGTATCCTTTAAGTATGCTGCGGGAAGACACTGTTTTGCGCAGATTCATCGAACGCGCGGTGGAGGACGATAGAAAAGAAGGTGATTTCCTTCAGTTTCACCTGCAGGATATGCCGGAAGCGGAGAACCTTCTGGAAAATATGACTCGGATGCTTTTAAACCGCCGCAGGAACAGCAGGCAGATCCTGCAGGCAACAATGGGCGTACTGCTTTTGGAACTCTCCGGAAGGACTTATAAGATCACGGTAGGAGCGCCTTCCTCTTATGAACAGGAAATCGTATTGAAGGCGATGAACTACATCGAGACAGAGTATGAGACGGCAAGTCTGGGCAAGTTCTGTAAAGAGCAGAATCTGCCGGATTACTATATCAGCCGGCTGATGAAACGATATTCTCCTTATACATTTACTCAGTATCTTCAGAAAAGACGGCTTTTGCAGGCCGCATATATGCTGACGGAGACGAAAGAGCCGGTGGAGAATATCATTCTGTCTGTGGGATATGAGAATTCCAGCCATTTTCACAGGCTGTTCAAAGAAACTTACGGTATGACGCCCAAAGAATACCGAAAGAAGTATACCATGTCAGAGTGGCCTATGTTTGAGGAGCGAAAGAAAAACCCTGAGAGATGAATTTCTCTCAGGGTTTGACTTTTCACTAAACCTAGCGGTTCCGCAGACGAGCCAGGAATCCTTTTTTCTTTACTGGCGTCTCAAGAGGACCTCTTAAGCCCTTGACCGCTGTGATATAGATTCCGCTGACGGTTGCTTTTACTTCCTTTTTTACAGGAATCAGCGGATAGATCTGAGCGTCGCACATTAAAGTCATGACTTTGGGACCTACCTTAGCTTTTACTACCGGAACTTTGGAGCGGCGCAGATACTTGGGGGTGTTCTCGATCACAACAGCTGGCAGCCCGGCTTCTTTTAAACGAAGCTTTCCTTTATCAATGATCAGCATGGATACGGTCTGAGCGACAGCATCCAACTGTTCCTGCTGCTCGGCCTGTTTTTTCTCTGCCCGTTTACCGAGAAAATACAGTACGACGCAGGCAATGATCAAAACAACTAAAATCACGAGAAGAACGATGGTTAATGTACTCATGATAAACCTCCTAAATAACTCGTTTTCACGAAGTACATTGTATCATTGTTTTTGGACAAGTGCAAGAGATTTGAGGTTTTGAGGTTACTTTTTAGGGGAATACAGATATAATATAGAGACAAAAGGGAAAGGAAGGTCGCATCATGCTGGAAACGGCGGGACAGGCTCTTGGCAGCGGTTATCTGTGGGTTCTGGAGCATTTTATCATTATCAATATTTTGTTTTCACTTCTGATCATCTTCTTTCAGAGGCGGAATCCGACGACGGTCTGGGCATGGCTGCTTTTGCTGTATTTTATTCCGGTCCTTGGATTTGTCTTGTATCTGATTCTGGGACAGAATTTCCGAAAGGAGAGGATGTTTAAGATGAAGGAGATCGAAGGGGAGATCAAATACGCGGTGCGGCGCCAGGAAGAATCCATCTACCAAAGAAAGCTGCGTCTGCGGAATCCGGAAATGGAGCGGTTCAAAAGCCTGATCTTATACAATTTGAATGAAGGGGAAGCAGTGTTGACGGATAATAATGATATCCGTATCTACACAGATGGGGAAGAAAAGTTTCGGGCGCTGATGTGGGAGATGGATCACGCCAGGAATTATATTCATCTTCAATATTATATTATCCGCAATGACGAGCTGTGGCAGGAGATTGAGACAATTCTGGCGCGAAAGGCCAGACAGGGAGTGGAAGTAAGGGTCTTGTTCGATAGTATGGGCTGCAGAGGAATGAGAAGATCAGATTGGGAACGACTGGAAAAGGCGGGAATACAGGTGGCTGAGTTCTTTCCCGCGGTGCTTGGCAAACTGCAGCTTCGGGTCAACTATCGTAATCACCGGAAGATTGTGGTGATCGATGGAAGAATCGGATTTATCGGAGGATTCAACATTGGACGGGAATACCTGGGACGGAGCCGGAAGTTTGGTTATTGGAGAGATACCCATATCTGCGTGGAAGGATCTGCGGTAACCTCTTTGGCGGTAAGATTTGTACTGGATTGGAACTATGCCGCCAAAGAGAATTTATTTCTGGAGGATCGTCTGTTCGGACTTCCGGAATATGAACGGGGAGGCGGGGATCCGGTGCAGATCATATCCAGCGGGCCGGATTCTCACAGCCGGGAGATCAGGAACAATTATCTCAGGCTGATCCATATGGCCCAGAAGAATATTTATATCCAGACACCTTACTTTATTCCAGACGATGATATTCGGGATGGTCTTATTATTGCCGCAAAGTCCGGAATCGACGTCAGGATCATGATACCCTGCAAGCCGGATCATCCCTTTGTATACTGGGCCACTTATTCTTATATCGGAGAGCTGGTGGAAGCGGGAGCCAGATGTTACACGTATGACAACGGATTCCTTCATACCAAATGTCTGTGCGCGGATGGACTGGTAAGCTGTATTGGCACGGCGAATATGGATATCCGCAGCTTTAGTTTGAATTTTGAGGTGAACGCGGTGATCTACAGCGCTTCTACAGTCAGAAAATTGGAGGAAGCATTTGAAAATGACATCGCAAAGAGCACCCTGATCACTCGGGAACAGTATGAACAGCGCGGTCTGCTGATTCGGGGGAAAGAGCAGTTCTGCCGGTTGTTTTCTCCGGTGCTGTGATAGAAAATATACCAGAATATCTTTAAAATCCAGACAAAATGTGATATAACTTAAGAGTGTGCCTTTATCTGGAAATAGGGAGGGATGACGGCGCGCTTATATCAGGAAAATATAGTTGAACGAGGTGTAGTAAATGAAGAGAAGAGCAATAGTTCTGGCAGGAATCCTGACAGCGGCCCTGGTGTTTGGCGGCTGCGCGGCCAGCAAAGGTCTGGAGACCGATGCGATAAAGATCACAAAGTACAAGGGCGTAGAGGTGGCTCAGGTGGAAGAACCAAGTGAGATCACAGAGGATGATGTGGAGGCGGCGATCCAGTCCACGCTGGAATCTGAAGCGACTACCACAGAGATCACAGACCGGGCTGTAGAGTCTGGAGATACAGTGAACATCGATTTCGTAGGGAAGATGGACGGGGAAGAGTTCGAGGGAGGATCTGCCGAGGATTATCCTTTGACCATCGGATCTGGAGTATTCATTGAAGGGTTTGAAGATAGTATCATCGGCCATAATGTGGGAGAGACGTTTGACTGGAACGGTACCTTTCCGGATGATTACGGCAATGCGGACATGGCAGGCAAAGACGTGGTATTTACCATTACCGTGAATTCGATCACAGTGGACGAAGTGCCGGAACTAACGGACGATCTGGTAAAAACACTGTCTGAAGAATCAGCAACGGTAGAGGAATACCGGGAAGAAGTCAAGAAGCAGTTAGAAGAAGAGGCCCAGACCAGCTTTGACTCTACTCTGGAACAGAATGCGTGGCAGGCAGTACTTGAGAATACAGAAGTAAAAGAGTATCCGGAAGAGAAAGTAGAAGAGCTGTCTGATTCGCTGATCCAGCAGTATAAAGACGCGGCTGAATACTATCAGATGGAATACGATCAATTTATCGAAGAACAGATGGGATATACAACGGAAGATTTCGAGGCTGAGGTCAAGAATGTGGCTCAGGAGAATGTAAAAGATGAGATGGCGGTAGAAGCTATCGCTGATAAAGAGAATATTGAGCTGACAGACGAGGCTTATGAAGAACAGCTTGGAATTCTTGCAAAAGACTATGGATATGAAGACGGGGACGCGATGAAGGAAGCCTTTGACGAGGAAGAACTGAAAAGCGCGGCGTTAAAAAATCTGGTCATGGAGTATGTAAAAGACAACTGTATCCAGGTGGCGGAGTAATCAAAGGAGAACTTGCGGTTTCCTCTTTTCTGTGATAAGGTATAGCAATAAAAACTGTCGGCAGAGAGATTATATCAATCTGCCGACAGTTTTTTAGATGCATATTTATAAAAGATCAAACCGGCTGATGGGAAAACTTTGGAGCTTTCTTTTCCTGGGCCGCGTAGATCAGCGGATAAAGGATACTGGCCATGGCAAAGGCGGCGATCATATCTGTTACAGAATGTTGTTTTAAAAATACGGTAGACAGAATGATCAGGGCAGTCAGGATATAAGCCCCCCATTGGAGCATCCGGTGCTTCTTCAAAGAGCTGCTTTTGGCGATCGCGATGGCCGCGCCGAGCGAATTAAACACGTGGATGCTTGGCAGCACATTGGTCGGTGTATCCGTTTGGTAAATATATCGTACAAGATCTACAAATACGTTGTCACGGGCAAATGTATCCGGACGCAGATTTTGCGCGTTTGGAAAGACGGTACATACGATCAGGAAGATCGTCATGCCGGTACACAAAAATGCGGCGAGGCGATAGAATCCTCTTTTGTCCGTGAAGAAGAAGTATGCTAAGGTCGCCGCGATAAAAATGAACCAGAGCAAGTAAGGAATAACAAAATATTCAATAAAAGGGATTTGATCATCCAGAGGTGAATGGATATAGAAATACCGGACGCCTCTGCGATTCTCCAGATAACAGAACCAGGGCATATAGATAAATCCGTACAAAAGCACCCAGATATGACTATATTTTTTTGCCAGGTCGATCAGTTTTTTCTTGGCCGTCATGATGATACTTCCTTTTTATGGTTTCTTGGTCTATGGATCGTTGCTTTTTGATTATTTGGATTATATCATGAAAAAAATGAATCAACAAGAATCTTCACCCTTTCTTAATAATTTTTCATGAGGTTTTAATAAGGCGAAGTTTCTGGGATTCCAGTCCAGCTGTTATATGCTGCTGAAAAATGACGGGTTCTCCATCCGTGTGGACGGGAAGCGCTTTTTCGCTAAGAATATGGGCTTCTTTGAAGCGGCAGGTAAAGACGCCTTTAAAATGTGTATGCCAGCCTTTAAAAGCGGTAGGAAGCAGCAGCAGAGTCTTCCATTTTGGAAGGCCGGCTATTACGATCAGATCAAGGCTTCCGTCAGAGGGATCCGCCTTGGGGCAGAAGCGGAAACCGCCGCCCTCATAAGGATGATTCATAACTGCCGCAAAATAGACTTTCTCAAATTTTAAGCTCTCTTTTCCATCCAGAGTAAGAGTCATCCTTCCGGGAGTAAGGGAAAGAAGAAGGCCAAGAGCCACTGCGGTATAAGACAATTTTCCAAGACCGATTTTGTTCAGAAGGATTTTAAGGCGGGAGACCGCTACCTGGTGACAGACGCCGGCGTCGAAGCCAATCCCAGAACTGACTACAAACCGTCTCCGTTTATCCTGATACTGAAGTATCCCGATATCGGTACTGATATACCGCGACGGCGTAAGGATTTCATGCAGGGCTTTTATGGGATCCTGCTCAAGTCTTAAGCTTCTGGCGAAATCATTACTGGAACCAATGGGGATGTAGCCCAGGATAACCTTGGAGAGATCCTGGATTCCGTTGACAGCCTCATTTAACGTGCCGTCTCCGCCCAAGACGATAAGAGAGCGGCAGGACTGCTTTTGGGTAAGTTCTCTGGCGATCGAAACGGCGTGGTTCTGGTATTTGGTGAAAAAGACCTGATATCGCACCTGTTTTTTCTCTAATTCTTGTTCAAGGATTTTCCACGTCCGCAGTCCTTTTCCGGAGCGAGCGTTAGGATTTACAATAAAATAGTACATGGTAAGCCCCCGCGGTATTTGCTATAGATACTATCTATAAATAGATTCAAATAAACAATTAGAAATCCTGGGAAAAAAGGATTATAATAAAACCATAAGATATTATTGTTTGGCAGCATAGCTGCCGGTTTCCTTCCGGAAAATCCTTTAAGCTTTACTTAAAGGATTTTTTGTTTCGGCAAATAAATCAAAGAACCCCGTCCAGATATGCTTCCAAAGTACGTTTCATATTTCCCTCAAAGTCCGCGTTTCCATTTTTCAGACACCATTCAAATACATTCCCGATCACGATGATACGGATATCACTGGTAATCTCTTCCAGAGAAAATTTGGGTGAAAGGATACCGGCATCGATACATTTCTGCAAGTAGTTTTGGACAGTAACGATCGGGTAAGGCCGTTCTGTACGGATCAATGGATTGAGAGACTGGTTTTTGGGAGTATAGTAGTTTGCCATGAATTCAAGTCCCAGTTCCCGGCAGTAGTGGACGTAATTTAAGTAAACATAGACAATAGCCGCTTCTGCCTCCTTAGCGCTTTTGGGAAGTTCCAGAAGGTCCGGGTCGATACTGGGCTGTTCTTCAATATAGTAGGACAGAAGATCCTCCTTGGTCTTAAAATGATGATAGAAGCTTCCATTGGAAACTCCGGCTTCCTCACAGATGTTTTTGATGGAAAGAGCTTCATAGCCTTTCTTCTGGAGAATCCGTTTGGCGGCCTGGAAGATCTTGGCTTTTGTTTCCTGAGATTTCTGCTGCTGACGGGATAATTCCCTGGTTTCGTTTTTTTGACTCATAGATTTATAATGCTCCCTCGTTTGATTTCTCCCGGCGGCAGGCGGCCGCACTGTTGGGGGATTCCTTTTCCCTTGCGGTTAAGGTGCCCTCAGTATAGCACAGCGGACAAGGATTTTCAAGAAAACAGAGTGAACTCTAATTTAAGCGTGAGAGAATTTAAGATCGCCGCATGTCTGGAGGGGTTATACATTGCGCGGCAGGGGAAATTCAGTTATAATCTAGAGAGACCAAAAGATAAAATATGTAAAGCGGCCCCAAAAGGGCGGAGATAAGAGGAAAACAGCATGGATATCAATCAAAAGATCACAGAAGAACTGGGCGTGAAAAAGTGGCAGGTGGATGCGGCGGCAGCGCTGATCGACGAGGGGAATACGATTCCATTTATCGCTCGGTACCGCAAAGAAGCCACCGGTACTCTGGATGACGAGCAGCTTAGAAAACTGTATGAACGTTTAAATTATCTGCGGGGATTGGAAGAGAAAAAGGAACAGGTCCTCTCCAGTATCGAAGAACAAGGGAAACTGACGCCGGAATTAAGGGAGAAGATCCAGGCGGCGGAGACGCTGGTAGTGGTGGAAGATCTGTACCGGCCCTACCGTCCCAAGAGAAGGACGAGAGCCACCATCGCCAAAGAAAAAGGGCTGGAACCGCTGGCCGCGGCTATTGCTTTGCAGAAAATGGAACAAACCGTGGAAGAAGCGGCGGAAAAATATATTGATGAAGCAAAAGGAGTGTCCTCGGTAAAAGAAGCGATTGCGGGCGCTCAGGATATCATTGCCGAATATGTTTCAGACAAGGCAGATTATAGAAGCTGGATCCGGAAGACGACGATGAAAAAGGGAACTTTATTATCCCAGGCCAAAGATCCCAAGAAAGAGTCGGTCTACGAGATGTACTATGAATTTGAAGAGCCGGTAAACCGGCTGGCGGGACACAGGATCCTGGCGGTAAACCGGGGAGAAAAGGAGAAATTCCTGACGGTAAAGATCCAGGCGCCGGAGGAGGAGATTCTTCAATACCTGGAGCGGCAGATGATCCGTCCCGGAAATCCAAGGACAGAGCCGGTGATGAAAGAAGCTTTGGAAGACAGCTATCAAAGGCTGATCGCTCCGGCCATTGAGCGGGAGATCCGCAATGAGCTGACAGAGAAGGCGGAAGATGGGGCGATTCAGGTCTTTGGAAAAAACCTGACCCAGCTTCTGATGCAGCCGCCGATCACGGGGCAGACGGTGCTTGGATGGGACCCGGCATTTCGGACAGGCTGTAAATTGGCTGTAGTAGACCCTACCGGCAAGGTCATAGGCACGACGGTGATCTATCCCACGGCCCCTACCACGCCCAAAAAGATTCAGGCCTCCAAGGATCTCTTAAAGAAGATCATAGAGAAATATCATATTACGCTGATCTCTTTGGGAAATGGAACGGCTTCCAGAGAATCGGAACAATTTATCGTAGAACTGCTGAAAGAAATCCCTCAGAAGGTGCAGTATGTTATCGTAAGCGAGGCGGGCGCTTCTGTGTATTCCGCGAGTAAGCTGGCATCCGAGGAGTTTCCAAAATTCGATGTGGGCCAAAGGAGCGCCGCTTCGATTGCCAGAAGGCTTCAGGATCCGCTGGCGGAATTAGTGAAGATCGATCCAAAGTCGATCGGGGTAGGTCAGTATCAGCATGATATGAACCAAAAGAAATTAAGCGAAGCCCTCTCGGGTGTAGTGGAGGACTGTGTAAACCGAGTAGGCGTGGATCTAAATACGGCTTCCGCGCCGCTGCTTTCCTATATTTCCGGGATCACTCCGGCTGTCGCCAGGAATATTGTGGCTTACCGGGAAGAAAACGGACGGTTTACCAATCGAGGCCAGCTTTTAAAAGTGGCGAAGCTGGGCCCCAAGGCTTTTGAACAGTGCGCCGGATTTATGCGGATCCAGGGAGGCGAGAATCCATTGGACGCGACCAGCGTCCATCCGGAAAGCTATGAGGCGGCGAAAGGGCTTTTAAAGAAGCAGGGGTTTTCTGCGGAAGACGTAAGAGAAGGCCGGCTGGCCGGATTGTCGCTCACGATCCGGGATTATCCGGGATTGGCGCAAGAATTGGGGATCGGGGAGATCACGCTTAGGGATATTGTCAAAGAATTGGAGAAGCCGGGCAGAGATCCAAGAGATGAGATGCCGGCTCCGATCCTGCGGACAGATGTCCTGGAAATGAAGGATCTAAAGGAAGGAATGGTGCTCAAAGGCACAGTCCGCAATGTGATCGATTTTGGCGTGTTTGTAGACATCGGCGTCCATCAGGACGGCCTGGTCCATATCTCAGAAGTGACGGATAAGAAGTTTATCCGGCATCCGCTGGAAGTGGTCAGCGTGGGAGATATTGTGGATGTAAGGGTGATGAGTGTGGATCTGAAAAAGAAACGGATACAACTGAGTATGAAAGGAATTTCATAGGAAACAAAATATAGAAGAAGTTCAGCGGGTGTGTCAGAGAGGAAGGAGAAGATTCATATGAAAAGGACAGATGAAAAGTACCAGGCGTATGTAAAGATCCTGGAAGAGGAACTTGTTCCGGCTATGGGGTGTACGGAACCTATTGCCCTGGCCTACGCGGCGGCTAAGGCGAGAGAGACTCTGGGCTGTATGCCTGAAAAGGTAGAGATCGGCGCAAGCGGGAGCATTATCAAAAATGTAAAAAGCGTTATCGTACCAAATACCGGACATCTAAAAGGAATCCCGTCCGCGGCCGCCGCCGGGATCGTGGCAGGAAATCCAGACCGGGAATTGGAAGTGATCGCGGATGTGACAGAAGAACAGACCAGGGAGATTGCCGAATATCTAAAGACGGCGGAGATTACAGTAGAGCACATTGACCAGGGAATCACATTCGATATCATTGTGGCGGTCTCAAAGGGGGATTCTTCCGCGAAAGTACGGATCGCCAACTATCATACCAATATTGTGCTGGTGGAGAAGAACGGCGAGAAACTGCTGGATCTTCCGGTAGAAGGAGAGAAGGAGGAAGGCCTTACAGACAGGAGCCTTTTGGATATGGAGAGTATCTGGGATTTCATCAATACGGTGAAGGTTGACGATATTCGGGAAGTGATCAGCCGCCAGATTGAATATAATACGGCCATCGCAAAAGAAGGGCTGCGGGGAGATTATGGGGCGAATATAGGAAGCGTCCTGCTTGAGACTTACGGACAGGATGTGAAGAATCGAGCGAAAGCATTGGCCGCCGCCGGCTCTGACGCCCGGATGAATGGCTGTGAACTTCCGGTTATTATCAACGCTGGAAGCGGCAATCAAGGAATGACCTGCTCTCTGCCTGTACTGGAGTATGCGAAAGAACTGAAAACAGAAGAAGAGCAGGTGTATCGGGCGCTTGCTTTGTCAAATCTGGTGGCGATCCATCAGAAGACAGGAATCGGAAGATTGTCTGCTTACTGCGGAGCTGTCAGCGCGGGGGCGGCGGCAGGCGCGGGTATTGCCTATCTGTGCGGAGGCGGTTATGAAGAAGTGATCCATACGGTGGTGAACGCCCTGGCCATTGTTTCAGGAATCGTCTGCGATGGGGCGAAAGCTTCCTGCGCGGCTAAGATTGCCTCCGCGGTGGACGCGGGGATATTGGGATATCATATGTACCTGAACGGGCAGCAGTTCTATGCCGGCGATGGGATCGTTACCAAAGGCGTAGAGGCTACGATCACGAATATCGGACGGCTGGGAAAAGAAGGCATGCGGGAAACCAACGAAGAGATCATCAAGATGATGATCGGAGATTAACCCTAAACCGGCTGTAAAGCAATCTCTAATGGAGAGCTTTACAGCCGGTTTTATAATGCTAAGATTTCATTTCCGAGGCGCATTGGTCAATAACAGCGGCAGCCTTTAAAGCTTGTTGAATGATAAATTGGATTTCTTCCGGAATCGAAACCTCTTCTGGAACGGTGAAAGGAACATTGTCAAGAAATGAGTTTGCCAGAAGATAGACATAAGCTTCCGCGTTTTGCTGCTCGTTTGCCAGTATATCTCCGGTAAAACGCATTCCATCTAAGCTTATTTCACCGCCAAGGACCATTTGATTCAAAGTTTCCAGCATAATGAAGAAATGACTGTCATCCCAGGCAGATAAATACATACATTTGCATAGACCGGGAGTAAAGAAAGGCTGGTCTGAGAAACAGTCCAAAAGCTCTTTGAAACGGGTCCGGTGTCCGGAATCGATAAACATTTTTTCCTCATTAAGCGCCGAAAGGCACAAATCTTTCCATGTCATAGCCGCCCCTCCATAATCGACTGGATAACTTTATTATAGGATAAGAATGGAAAGAACACAATATATTAAGAAAAAAGTCTTGAATCAGGAAAAGCAGGGGCGTATAATGGAAAAGAACTAAAAAAGAATTTCTTCGGGGCAGGGTGACACAAGAAGGAGAGACTCTGATGTTTGTGAATTCCCAACCGGCGGTAGAGTCCGCGACCCGGCGCGTTTCGCGCTGGCTGATCTGGTGAGATTCCAGAACCGACAGTATAGTCTGGATGAGAGAAGAAGTGTGATTGTGATGCTGCAAAACCCCGATACTTTATGTGTCGGGGTTTTTTCACGGGAAATGTGCAGGGCATGTCCTTCAAGACGGCGGACGTTACATAATTCTAAGAAGATTTTCTTTCTTTGTTGAGTTTATTTGAAAAGGAGAGAAAAAGACATGAGTTCAGAAGTAATGACAAACACAAAAGCAAAGGTAAATGTAAGGAAGATGGCCCAGGTAGCAATGCTGAGCGCGATCGCGGTAGTATTGATGCTGTTCGAGATTCCGCTTCCCTTCGCGCCGTCCTTCTATGAGATTGACTTCAGCGAAGTTCCAGTGCTGGTAGGATGTTTTGCAATGGGCCCGCTTGCGGGAGTGGCGATAGAACTGCTGAAGATCCTCCTGAATCTGGTGATCAATGGAAGCGCCACAGCAGGCGTAGGAGAAATGGCCAACTTTCTGATCGGATGCGCGCTGGTTCTTCCGGCGGCAGTGATCTATAAACGGATGCATACCAGGAAAGGCGCGATCGTCGGTATGGCCGCCGGGACCGTATTTATGACGGCCGTAGGATGTTTCCTTAACGCATTTGTCCTGCTTCCAGCTTACGCGGCTGCTTTTGGAATGCCTATCAGCGGACTTGTGGAAATGGGAACCGCGGTAAACAGCGGGATTACGGATCTTACCACCTTTGTGCTATTTGCGGTAGCGCCTTTTAACCTGCTGAAAGGTGTCCTTGTATCATTGATCGTGTTCATTATCTATAAAAAGATCAGTCCGGTACTGCGGATGAGGTAAGGGTGGATTTGTTGAGATCAGGTCCCTGCTTTTGGCTGTCCATATCCCCAATTTCATCGGGATTAGGAAAATCCATCTCTAAAAATGTTAGGCTTCGGGATTGCGCTATGTTAGGCGACAATCCCGGAGCCTTATATTTTTGTGGATGTGAGTTACAGGGGACGGAGCAGCGAGTCAGTTATCCCGGCTTCTGCGTGTGACCTTTATCCCGACAACCCCGAATTGTACTGGCATATTCTTTTCATATGGATTACAATAGAGAAAAACGCGGATTTGTGAGAGGAAAGATGATGGTATACGAGAAATTATCAAAACGTGCGCTCTATTGCATGTATGCGGCTGGGGCGGTGACCGGAACAGTTGTGCTTGCGGTGATCGGGGCGGTAAATTGGTTCTGGCTGTTCCCGAATGATATTGGCGTGGGAAAGATCATATCGCTTATCCTGGCGGTCCTGACGGTGGCTGACGTGGCGGTGAGCCCTTATTTCAGATATCATCGGTACCGCTATTGCATTAATGAGGAATGTATTGATATCCAGGAAGGATATTTGTTTGTAGAGAGAAATATTGTTCCTATTGAAAGGCTGCATAAGCTGCAGACGGCAAAAGGACCGCTGGATCAGCTTTTTCGAGTGGCTAAGGTGGTAGTGACGACTGCGGGTGGAGATGTGACGATCCGTTTCCTGGAAGAAGAAAAGGCAGAAAAGATTGCGGATACGCTCAGAAAAAGGATCAACGAGATTGTGGAAGAGCAGAGGAACGCAGATGGAAGGCAGTCAAATGATGAAGAATGAAAGATTCAGAAATCATATATCGATCGTGGCGGAACGGATGGGGAAAGGGTTTGTGGTCATTTTGGCGCTTCTTGTAGGAGGAATCGCCCAAAATTTAGGGGAAGCGGCAGAGCTGGCCGAGCACGGAATGAAAGCCGGACGGGAGATCCTGCCGGCAATGCTTGCGGCTTTGGTGTTCTTGGTCCTGCTGACTGTCTGGCAGATACTGATCTGGGCCAGGACTTATATTTCCATTGATGGAACGACTTTGGTGATTGAGAAGAATACCCTGAACCGGAAGAAAAATACGATCGGGATCGGAAATATTTCAAATGTAAATACAGAGCAGAATTTATTTGAGATGCTGATCGGCACCTGTAAGATCAAGATAGATACGAACAGTTTATCCACAGCAGATTCTACAGATGTAAAGATTGTCCTGAAAAGGCGGGAAGCGGAAGCCCTTTGCGGACGGATCACAGGAATCATGGAAGAACTGGCGGGCAGAAATGGTCAGGAAGGACAGACAGCGCCGGAGATGGTCCCCGCAAAAAGGCGGGGAGGCGTGGAAGAGGCGCTGAGAGATACACCAGGCGCATCCCTTGGGACTATGTTTGTCCATGGATTTTATCAGGCCAGTCTGCTCTCGGCGTTGATCGTGATTCTCTGTCTTGTGGGAACAGCAGCTGGAGCGGCGGAATCTCTGAGCAAAGGAAATATTGGAAGAAGCTTGGTGGAACTTCTGGCGGCCGGCGCGGTAGTGATCTTTGTTTTCCTTTCTGCGGTATGGGATCTGCTCAAGGGATTTATCCAATACTATGATTTTAAAGTGAAGAGAAAAGAAGATAAACTTTATATCAGTTATGGCCTTTTGAAGAAAATCAGTTATACGATCCCGGTGGACAAGATCAATGGATTGAAATTGACCCAGTCTTTCCAGGGAAGGCTGACAGGACGATGTATGGCAGAAATTCTTAATGTAGGGATGGGAGACGATCAAGAGGAAAAGAAGTCCTTTCTCCTCCTGTACGATAAGAAGGCGAAAAATGCGGAAAGAATCCGGGAACTGCTTCCCGAATTCTCGGGAGTGACAGAATGGGAGACGCAGAAACAGCCTAAGCAAGTGTGGCTGCTTTGGCTGGTCCGGGGATTGATCTGGACCCTGCTGACGGCAGGGGCGGCCTGGATCGCGGCAGTGATATGGCAGGAATACCAGATTTGGATTCTTGCCGCGGAAGCTCTTCTGCTGGCCGCGGCAGGAGGAATGCTGGTATGCCGGTATCGTACGGCAGGAGTGGGAGTCAGTGAGGAATTCCTGCTCATATCCAGCGGATATATGGGAAGGCGCTTCCTGGCTGTACGATTCGGGAAGATCCAATACCTGCAGATAAAGCAGAGCTTTCTGGCAAAGCGCTGGAAAATGCAGAAGGGAACCATCTATCTTCTTGCGGCGGCGTCCGACCGTACGCAGAACATCCCCTATTTCAGGGAAGCGGTATCAGAACAATTAAAGACATGCATACTAAAAAGAAAAGATAAGGCGAGGGAGAACTTATGAAGAGAACAGGAGTTGTAAATGGAAGATTTCAGGTGCTTCATTTAAAACATATGGAGTATATCCTGGCGGCCAAGATGCGCTGCGGGAAATTATATATCGGGCTTACGAACCCAGACAGCCTGCATACCAGAGAGTCTGTCAATGATGCGAACCGTTCTGCCAAATACGCAAATCCACTGACCTATTTTGAGCGTTATGAGATGATCCGGGGAGCGATGGCAGAATTTAGAGTTCCGGAGTCTGAATATGATATCCTGCCGTTCCCGATCAATTGTCCGGAATATATCCCCCAGTACGCGCCGAAAGATGCGGTATTCTATATGGGACTGTGTGATGAGTGGGACGAAGAGAAATATAAGATTCTGAGAAGTCTGGGATTGGAGGTTGAGGTCCTTTGGAGAAAGCCGCCGGAAGAAAAAGGGGTCACCTCTTCCTGGGTCAGAAGCTGCATCGCCACAGACCAGGAGTGGGCTCACTTAGTCCCCAAAAGCGTATACGCTTATCTGACGGAGCATCATCTGGACGAGCGGATCAAGCGACTGGAACAGATGCGGATGGATGAAAAAGATGTGAGTCTTTTGTAATTTTGTTTGTATTCCTACGCAGAAAGAATACTCAGAGAAAAGACAAAATAACAGATGCGAATGCTTTATCGACTTACACCTCTTTCTGTGCTATGATTATGAATGCATAATATAGAGAGAAAGGGGTATTTTCTATGGGAAATACGTCTGAAGATAGAGTGGATAAAAATGGACAGAGCAGATCAGGACATCTCTGTATGGGTATCCTCGCCCATGTGGACTCGGGCAAGACCACCCTTTCCGAGGGGATTCTCTATCTGTGCGGGAAGATTCGGAAGCTGGGGAGAGTGGACCATAAAGACGCGTTTCTGGATACGGAAGAACTGGAGAAAGACAGAGGGATCACCATCTTCTCCAAACAGGCGGTGTTTGAGTTGGGAGATAAGCGGGTAACACTTCTGGATACGCCGGGACATGTGGATTTTGCCGCGGAGATGGAGCGAACTCTTCAGGTACTGGATTACGCCGTGCTGGTGATCAGCGGCGCGGACGGCATACAGGGACATACCCGCACGCTGTGGAAGCTGCTGGAACGGTATCAGATCCCGGTCTTTTTGTTTATCAATAAGATGGATCAGGCGGGAACTCAAAGAGAGGCGGTCCTGGAAGAAATACAGAATGGATTAAGCGAAAGCTGTATCGCTTTTGACAGGGCGCAGACGCCGGATTTCCTGGAAAGTCTGGCCATGTGTGAGGATCAGGCCCTGGAAGAATATCTGCGGACAGAAAGTCTGAAGAAAGAGACGGTCTCACGGATGATCCGGCACAGAAAGGTCTTTCCCTGCTATTTTGGATCGGCTCTGAAGCTGGAAGGGGTACAGGAGCTTTTAGACGGACTGGCCCAGTACGCGCAGAGCTTTTCTGAGAGAAAAGAGAAGACAGGAGACGGACGCTTTGGGGCCAGGGTATACAAAATTTCCAGAGACGGCCAGGGGAACCGTCTGACTCATATGAAGATTACAGGTGGCATCCTGAAAGTGAAGGATACACTGGGCGCGGAAGGAGAAAAGGTGAACCAGATCCGGATTTATTCCGGAGGCAAATATGAAATGGTTCAGGAAGCGCAGGCGGGAATGATCTGCGCTGTCACGGGGCTGAGTCAGACTTATCCTGGAGAAGGGCTTGGGAAAGAGCCGCCGGCCCATCCGCCGGTCCTTGAACCGGTGCTGAGTTACCAGATCTATCTGCCGGAAGGCTGCGAAGTATCGAAAGCCCTCTCTGACCTGCGGCAGCTGGAGGAAGAGGACCCGCTGTTTCGAATTGTGTGGATGGAAGAATTGGGAGAACTGCACGCTCAGGTTATGGGAGAAGTGCAGATTGAGATCCTGAAAAGGCTGATCCAGGATCGATTTGGACTGGAAGTGGAGTTTGGAGCCGGAAGCATTGTCTATAAAGAGACAATTCAGAATCGGGTGGAAGGAGTGGGACATTTTGAACCTCTCCGGCATTACGCGGAAGTCCATCTTATCCTGGAGCCGGGCGAACCGGGAAGCGGCATGGTCTATGTTTCCGAATGCGGTGAGGATGTGCTGGACCGTTCCTGGCAGAGACTGATTTTGACTCACTTAGAGGAAAAAAGGCATCTGGGGGTGCTGACCGGAGCGGAATTGACAGACGTGAAAATTACGCTGAAGGCCGGGAGAGCCCATTTAAAACATACAGAAGGCGGGGATTTCCGGCAGGCGACTTACCGAGCGGTCCGCCAGGGACTGATGCAGGCACAGAGTGTACTTTTGGAACCTTATTATGAGTTCCGGCTGGAAGTCCCCTCGGAGAATCTTGGGAGAGCCATGACGGATATCCAGAGGATGAGCGGAGAGTTCCTGCCGCCTAAGACGGAAGGTGAAATGGCGGTCCTGACAGGAACGGTGCCGGCGGCTGGTCTGAATGGATACCAGATCCAGGTAGCAGGCTATACCGGGGGGAGAGGCCATTTATCCTATGTGTTCCGGGGATATGGACGCTGTCAGAATGAAGAAGCGGTTGTGGAGGCTGCTGGTTATGATCCTTTAAGGGATATGGACAACCCTTCAGATTCTATTTTCTGCAGCCATGGAGCAGGATTCAGCGTGCCATGGGATCAAGTGCCGGAATATATGCATATAGAGAGCGTTTTAAAGAAAGAACAAAAGAAAGAAGAAGGACGGAACATTTCTAAGGAAAAGAAAAACGGAGGCAGAAGTTCTGCCGGATACGCCCAGAGCAAAGAAGCGGAAAAGGAGCTGGAAGAGATCTTTATCCGCACCTACGGGAAGATCGAGCGGAAAAAAGCGCCGGAGACCAGCCGGGTAACTGCCAGAGGAGAGGCGAAACGCCGCAAAAAGGAAGATAGATTGAGGGAATATCTGCTGGTGGACGGATATAATGTGATCTTTGCCTGGGAAGAGCTGAAAGATCTGGCCAGAGATAATATTGACGGGGCCAGAAACCGGCTGATGGATATTCTCTGCAACTATCAGGGTTATAAAAAATGCACAGTGATTCTGGTTTTCGATGCTTACAGGGTAGAGGGAGACGTGCTGGAAATCCAGAAATATCACAACATTCATGTGGTTTATACCAAGGAGGCGGAGACGGCGGATCAGTATATTGAGAAAGTGGTCCATGAGATCGGCCGGAAATATCACGTGACAGTAGTGACTTCAGACGGTGTTGAGCAGGTGGTGACACTGGGGCAGGGGGGAACTCTGATCTCCGCCAGAGAATTCCGGGAGGAAGTAGAGATCGTCCGCCAAGAGATCCGCAGGGAATGGGAGGCAAGAAGAGAGAAGAAAAAGCAGTATTTATTTGACTCCATGGAAGATGAATTGGCGGAGCAGATGGAGAAAGTGCGTCTGGGAAAACAAAAACTGGAATAAAAGAAGGAAGAGAAAGAGGTATATTTTGCCGGAATGGACGACAGACTAATAGGAAAAGCGGAAAGGATGGCAATAGACATGGAAAAACAAACGCTGGCACTATTAAAGGAATGTAGTTCTGGATGCAAAATGGCTGTTGACAGTATGGATCAGATCAAGGAATATGTTCTGGATTCAAACCTGTCTCAAGTGATCGACGAGGCAAAAAAACGGCATCTGCAATTGGAAAAGGAAACCGATGAACTGCTCAGAGAGCAGGGGGAAAGAGGCCGGGAACCAGAGAAGCTGGCGCAGGCGTTCTCCTGGATCACAACGGAGATGAAACTTCTGATCAAAGATGATAACACTCAGATCGCTAAAATTTTGATGGACGGGTGCGGCATGGGGATCAAGAGCTTGAGCGAACAGATCAATAAATACCCGGAAGCATCTAGGGAGAGCAGAACTGTGGCTGGCAAGATCGTAAAATGCGAGGAAAAACTGATGGGAGAATTAAAGAAGTTTCTGTAAGAAACGGGGCAGAGATGAACTGCGGCCGCATGGGGAATGGAAGAGGACCAAGGAGGAAACAGATATGATAAGTTTTGAAAATGTAAAGAAAAACTTTGGCTTTGGATGTATGCGTCTTCCCATGAAGGGAGATGAGGTAGACACAGCAGAATTTTCTAAAATGGTGGATATATTTCTGGAAGCCGGATTCAATTATTTTGACACAGCAAGAGGATATCTGGAGGGTAAGAGCGAGACCGCTCTGCGGGAATGTCTCACCAGCAGATATCCCCGCGGCCGCTATATCCTGACGGATAAACTGACGGAAACTTTTTTCAAAACAGAAGCGGATATCCGGCCGTTTTTTGAAAGCCAGCTGGAAGCCTGCGGCGTAGACTATTTTGATTTCTATTTGATGCACTCTCAAAATGCGGAATATTTTAAAAAATTCAAAAAATGCCGCGCCTATGAGACGGCGTTTGCTCTGAAAGAAGAGGGAAAGATCCGTCATGTGGGGATCTCATTTCATGACAAAGCGGCGGTGCTGGAACAGATCCTGGAAGAGTATCCGCAGATCGAAGTTGTCCAGATCCAATTTAATTATGTAGACTATGAGGACGCGGCGGTAGAAGGACGGAAGTGTTATGAGGTCTGTGTGCGCCATAAGAAGCCGGTTATCGTCATGGAGCCGGTAAAAGGAGGCAATCTGGTGAATCTGCCAAAAGAGGCGAAGGAAGTTCTGGATGAGTTAAAAGGCGGTTCTCCAGCCAGCTATGCGATCCGCTTTGCCGCTGGGTTTGAAGGGAACGAGATGGTAATCTCCGGAATGAGCAATATGGAACAGATGGAGGATAATTTGAGTTATATGAAAGACTTCCATCCCCTTGACCAACGGGAAATGGCTGCGGTAGAAAAGGTGGCGAAGATCTTCCGGTCTATGGATCTGATCTCTTGTACCGCCTGCCGTTACTGTGTTGCCGGATGTCCCCAAAATATCCTTATTCCGGAACTGTTCGCGGCGATGAACGCAAAGCACACATACCAGGACTGGAACAGCGGCTGGTATTATATGATACATACGCTGAATAAAGGGAAGGCTTCTGACTGCATCAAATGCGGAAAATGCGAGAAGGCATGTCCGCAGCATTTGAAGATCCGTGAACTGCTGGAGGCAGTGGCAAAGGAATTTGAGAAAAAGGAAGCCTGACGGCGTCAGCCGCGCAAAAGCCCTGAAAGATTCTGTCGTTACCACGCCAAGAAAATCAAATGTCTGCTGCGCAGCCGCTTGATTTTCTTTTGAGCGTGGTATTTTAATGTTTTTTTCATGTTTTTGTACTATAATTGAGAAAATGGACGGAAATAGGAGGGATTTCTATGCGCCTTTTGGTGGTGGAAGATGAGATCTACCTTTTGGATGTTTTAAAGAAAAGACTGACGAAGGAGCACTATAGTGTGGATGCCTGTGAGGACGGCCTGGAAGCGTGGGATTTTATCAAGCTGACTCCTTATGATGGGATTATTCTGGATATTATGCTTCCGGGAATGGATGGCATCGAGATATTGAAGCGGATGCGAAAGGAAGGAAACCATACGCCGGTGCTTCTTCTGACGGCCAGGGACAGTATTGAGGATCGGGTAACGGGATTGGATATCGGAGCGGATGATTATCTGGTCAAGCCTTTTGCTTTTGAAGAACTTCTGGCCAGAATCCGGGTCATGCTGCGCCGGAAGAATACGGTGCAGCCCCAGGAGGAGGTCTATACTTTGGCGGATCTGTCAGTAGACTGCAAGAGCCATGAGGTGGCCAGGGCGGGAAAGCAGATTGAACTTTCCGCAAAAGAATTTGCGCTGCTGGAATATTTGATCCGCAATCAGGGAGTCGTGCTTTCCAGAGAACAGATTGAAGAACATATCTGGAATTACGATTATATGGGGAGTTCTAATATGGTGGACGTTTATATCCGGTATCTGCGCAAGAAAATTGACGACGGACATGAGAAAAAGCTGATCCAGACGGTGCGGGGCGCGGGGTATGTCCTGCGGGAAACATCATAAAGGAGAGGGAGTATGAAAAAACTTTCGATCAAAATGAAGGTGACCATATGGTATACGGTTTTTGTGGCTATTGTGGCGCTGTTTGCCCTTGGAGTCGTCGCGCTTTACGCGGGCCGGATGATCTGGTCAGAGCAGGAAAAAGAACTGCGGGAAGAGGTGGCGGAGTTCGCCGAGGAGCTGGAAGTGTCTGGAAGCGGCTATGTGACAGAAGAAGGACGGTTCTACGATGACGATATTGTGTTCAGTCTGTACAATGAAAGCGGAGCGCTGCTGGACGGAAACGTCCCGGCCTCTTTTCCAGAGAACACCACGTTAAAAAATGGTGTGGTCCAGACCATTTCGTCAGGAGAGCAGGAGTGGCTGACCTATGATATTGCTGTAGACTATGGCGGGGATCATATGGTGTGGGTGCGGGGAATCACATATATGGGCCTGGCAATGACTATGTCGGGAGGACTTCTCATTGTTTCCTGTATCTTGATCCCGGTTCTGGTAGTCTTGGCCGCTGCCGGCGGATTCATCATTACAAAGCGGGCTTTTAAGCCGGTAGAAGATATCCAAAGAACAGCGGCTGAAATCGCGGGAAGCAAAGACCTGGCCCGTCGGATGCCCACAGAAGAGGCCAGCGGGGAGATCCGGGAACTGGCGGAAACTTTTAACGGTATGCTGGGGACGCTGGAATCGACCTTGGAGGACGAGAAGCGGTTTACGGCGGACGTATCCCATGAACTTCGGACGCCGGTATCGGTGATCATGGCTCAGGGAGAATACGCCATGCTGGAAGATTCCACGGAAGAAGAGCGGAAAGAGGCGCTGGAGATCATTGTAGGACAGGCCAAGAAAATGTCTGCCATGATCGCCCAGCTTCTGGAAATGGCAAGAAGAGAAAAGAGCGCCGGACCGGCGGGAAGAGAGAAGGTAGACCTGGGAGAGATCGTGAATCTTGCGGCGGAAGAACTAAAAGATCTGTCCGGAGAGAAGCGGATCACTATCACAAGCGACAGCGAGCAGGAATTGTATGTCTGGGGAGAGCAGACGGCATTTACCCGGATCTTCATGAACCTGGTAACAAACGCGGTCCAGTACGGGAAAGAAGGGGGCCATGTGTGGCTTAAAGCGTGGAAAGAAGGAGAAGAAGTCCTGTGCAGCGTGAGAGATGACGGGATCGGCATCGGGCCGGAGGAACTGCCCCACATTTTCCGCAGGTTTTACCGGGAGGATAAGTCGCGGACCGGCCGGGCGGAGGCGCACGCGGGATTGGGATTGTCTATGGTAAAGCATCTGACTGAGAATTTCGGTGGAACTATCCAGGTATACAGCCAGAAGGAGAAAGGCACTACCTTTGTACTGCATTTTCCCGCTTTACGAAATCCAGACAATCCGTTACAATAGATAATAAAGTTTTAGAGATACAAAAAGGAAGGTATGAATTATGGCAAATCCAATTGTTACAATTGAAATGGAAAATGGAGATATCATGAAGGCAGAGCTTTATCCGGATATTGCTCCAAATACAGTGAATAATTTTATCTCATTGGTGAAGAAAGGGTATTATGACGGTTTGATCTTCCATCGGGTGATCAATGGATTTATGATCCAGGGAGGCTGCCCGGAAGGAAGAGGAACCGGCGGGCCGGGCTATCACATCAAGGGAGAGTTCTCTCAAAATGGGGTGGAGAATCCGCTGGCTCACACAGAGGGGGTCCTTTCTATGGCAAGGGCTATGCATCCGAATTCAGCAGGGTCCCAGTTCTTTATCATGCATAAGACGTCACCCCATCTGGACGGAGCTTACGCGGCTTTCGGAAAGATCATTGAGGGCATGGATGTGGTCAATAAGATCGCGGAAACTCAGACCGACTATCAGGATCGTCCGTTAACTGAGCAGAAGATGAAGAAGGTTACGGTAGACACCATGGGTGTGGACTATCCGGAGCCAGAGAAAGAATAGAGGAACCAGCAAACAGATGGAACGATTTTATCAAAATACGGCAGTCAGGGTCATCCTGGCATTGGTGTGCTGCGCCTTATGGGGCAGCGCATTTCCGTGTGTAAAAATCGGATATGAAATGTTTCAGGTGACGGGAGCGGGCAGTCAGATTTTATTTGCGGGCTGCCGCTTTTTCCTGGCGGGAGTTCTTACATTCTTAATGGCCTGTCTGCTGGAGCGGCGGGTCGTGAGGATCAAACGATCTTCCGTGCCTTATGTATTTGGACAGGGAGTCCTTCAGACCACGATCCAGTATGTCTGCTTTTATATTGGGCTTTCAAATACCACTGGATCCAAGGGATCGGTGATCAATGCCTCGAACGCCTTTTTTTCTATTATTATGGCGCATTTTCTGCTGAAATCAGAGAAGATCACTTGGAGGAAGGCCCTTGGCTGTGTGGTCGGTTTCGCGGGAGTGATCGTGATCAATCTGGCGCCGGGCGCTTGGGGAAGCGGCTTCCATCTGGCGGGAGAGGGGCTGATCCTGCTCTGCTCCTTTGCCTACGGGACCAGTTCTGTTACCTTGAAAATGATTTCTGATAAGGAAAGTCCAGCCGCGATCACGGCGTATCAGCTATTGTTTGGAGGCGCGCTTTTGATCCTGATCGGAGTGATGACGGGAGGAAGAGTAGGGCATTTTACACTTAAGTCCGCGGCGCTCCTATTTTATCTGGCCTTATTATCCACGATCGCCTTTACCTTGTGGGCAGAACTTTTGAAATATAATCCGGTAGGCCGGGTGGCGGTATTCGGCTTTAGTATTCCAGTATTTGGAGTAGCGCTGTCAGCGCTGCTGCTGGGGGAAGATATTTTCCGGTTTCAAAATCTGGCGGCCCTTGTATTGGTAAGTCTGGGGATTATTGCGGTGAATCTGCCGCCTTGCAAAAAGACCGGGGATAACGTACAATAGGAACAACAACCACTGGGAGGCGTTGAGATTGATGGATAGACAGACGGATATGGTGCAGGCAGAACAACTGATATTCGAGTATGAGAAACGGGATGAAGAAGGCAACGTGATCGGCGCTTCCCGTGCCATTGACAAGGTGGATCTGGATGTGAAAGAAGGACAGTTTATTGCCATCTTAGGCCACAATGGTTCTGGAAAATCTACGCTGGCAAAGCATATAAACGCCATTCTTGTGCCAACAGAGGGAACAATCTGGGTAGATGGAAAGGATACGAAAGATCCGGAGGAATTGTGGAATGTGCGCCAAAGCGCCGGTATGGTCTTTCAAAATCCAGATAACCAGATCATTGGTACTGTAGTGGAAGAGGATGTGGGGTTTGGACCGGAAAATCTGGGAGTCCCTACGGATGAGATCTGGCAGAGAGTGGAGGAAAGTCTAAAAGCGGTGGGTATGCTTTCTTACCGCCATCATTCTCCTAACAAATTGTCAGGAGGGCAGAAACAGCGGGTGGCCATTGCCGGGGTTGTAGCTATGGAACCAAAGTGTATTGTTTTGGACGAGCCTACCGCAATGCTGGATCCTATGGGACGCAAAGAAGTCCTTAAAACCGTACAGAAACTGCGGGAGCAAAAACAGGTAACAGTGATTCTGATCACTCACTATATGGAAGAAGTGGTGGATGCGGATAGAATTTATGTAATGGATCACGGGCATGTTGTCATGGAGGGAACGCCAAGAGAGATATTCTCAAGAGTAGAGGAACTAAAAAACTACCGGCTGGACGTGCCTCAGGTGACGATCCTGGCGGATGAACTTAAGAAACGGGGACTGGATCTCCCGGCAGGGATCTTGAAAAAGGAAGAATTGGTGGAAGCATTATGTCAATTAAAATAGAGCATTTGAATTATATATACAGTCCTGGGACGGCGTATGAAAGACAGGCGCTCAAAGACATCTGCCTGGAGCTTCCCCATGGAGAATTTGTTGGGATCATCGGCCATACGGGTTCCGGGAAATCTACATTGATCCAGCATTTGAACGGGCTGATCAAGGCCACCAGCGGGAAGATCTATTATAATGGAGAGGACATTTACCAGGAAGGGTACGATATGAAGGCTTTGAGAAGCCAGGTGGGCCTGGTCTTCCAGTATCCAGAGCATCAGTTGTTTGAAGTGGACGTGATGACGGATGTGTGCTTTGGCCCTAAGAATCTGGGACTTGGCCCGGAAGAATGTAAGGAACGGGCGCTGGAGGCCCTGCGGCTGGTGGGCCTGAAGGAGAAATATTATAAATCTTCGCCTTTTGAATTATCGGGAGGCCAGAAACGGCGGGCCGCCATAGCGGGAGTCCTGGCTATGCATCCTAAGGTGCTGGTCCTGGATGAACCGACAGCCGGACTGGACCCTAAGGGAAGAGACGATATCCTGGATCAGATCGCATATCTCCATCAGGAGACGGATATGACGGTGATCCTGGTTTCCCACAGCATGGAAGATATCGCCAAATACGCCGACCGTATCGTGGTGATGAACCAGGGAGAGGTTCTTTATAATGATACGCCCCGGAAAGTATTTGCCCACTATCAGGAACTGGAACAGGTGGGGCTTGCGGCGCCCCAGGTAACTTATATCATGCATGATCTAAAGGAAAAAGGATTTCCGGTCAGCGTTCATGTAACTACGGTACAGGAAGCGGCAGATGAGATCATGAAAGCACTGGAGAGGGAAGCATGATTCGAGATATTACGATTGGACAATATTATCCCGCAAAAAGTATACTGCACAGACTGAATCCAAGAGTGAAGATCGTGTGTACCCTTTTGTATCTGGTTTCTTTGTTTTTATTTCGGAGTATTCCGGGCTATCTGGCGACAACGGTGTTTCTGATCGCGGTCATCCGCATGTCGAAAGTGCCCTTGTCCTATATTATGAAAGGGCTGAAGCCGATCATTTTCCTGCTTTTGATCACGGTTTTGTTCAATCTGTTTTTGACCAGAAGCGGGGAAGTGCTCTTTCAGAAATGGATCTTTACGATTACGGCGGGAGGGCTTCAGACGGCAGTATATATGGGAATCCGGCTGATCTATCTGATCATCGGTTCCTCTTTGATGACATTTACCACAACGCCCAATGAACTGACGGACGGGATCGAGGCGCTGCTTGGGCCGCTCAAGAAGCTCCGTGTGCCGGTCCACGAGGTGGCCATGATGATGTCCATAGCCCTGCGGTTCATCCCGATCCTTCTGGAAGAGACCGATAAGATCATGAAAGCCCAGATTGCCAGAGGCGCAGATCTGGAAAGCGGCAATCTGATCCAGCGAGCCAAAAGCATGATTCCGATCCTGGTACCCTTGTTCGTGTCCGCGTTCCGGCGGGCCAATGATTTGGCGATGGCTATGGAGTCCCGATGCTACCGGGGCGGTGAGGGAAGAACCAAGATGAAACCGCTGAGGTATCGGAGCAGAGATTATATTGCGTATATTGTTGTAATTGTTTATGTAATAGCGGTGGTACTGATCGGAAGGTACGTGCCACTGCATATCTGGGTGTTTTAATTGTAATTTGGGACGTAGTATTTTGCAAAAATACTACGTCCCAAATTGAAAGATGCCCTGTACCCAATGGAGGTTCTATGAAAAGAGTCAGAATTGTTGTCGCTTATGACGGAACGGATTACTGCGGCTGGCAGATCCAGCCCAATGGGGTTACGATTGAGGAGGTTTTGAATAAGTGTCTGAAGGCGCTGACGGGAGAGGAAATCCGGGTGATCGGCGCGAGCCGTACGGATTCCGGGGTTCATGCTCTGGGGAATGTGGCGGTGTTTGACACGGAGTCCAGGATTCCGCCGGAGCGGATGGCTTACGCTATGAATCAGCGGCTGCCGGAGGATATTGTTGTGGTCCGGTCGGAAGAGGTGCCTCTTGACTGGCATCCCCGCTATCAGTCCCAGATCAGAAAGACTTATGAATATCATATTTACAACGCGAAATCCAAGAACCCGCTGCGTCGGCGTTATGCCGCGTTCGTTTCTTTTCCTCTGGATATCGAAAAGATGCGGGAAGGGGCGGCATATCTTATGGGAACCCATGATTTTGCAAGTTTCTGCTGTATCCGCTCTAATGTGGAAGATACCGTGCGGACCATTGACGACATACAGATCCGGCAGGAAGGGCCGGAGATCACGCTGAAGGTCAGCGGAAGCGGCTTTTTATACAACATGGTGCGGATCATTGCCGGAACACTGATCCGGGTGGGAAGAGGTTTCTATACTCCGGAGATGGTCCGGGAGATCCTGGAAGCGCGGGAGCGGACGTCAGCCGGAGTGACAGCGCCGCCGGAAGGGTTGGTTTTAGTGGAGGTGTGTTATGGAGAATCGGATCTATTTTGACAATGGGAGTACGTCCTGGCCCAAGGCGCCCGGTGTGGCGCAAGCAGTGGAAAAGCTTTTGACGGAAGGCGCTTTCAACATTAACAGGGGAAACTATGAGGGAGCTTATGAGGTGGAAGGAATGGTGCTTGAGACCAGAGACCAGCTTGCGGACTTGTTCCAGGCCCCTTCCTCCAGAAATGTGATCTTCACGCCAGGTATTACCTATTCCTTGAATTACTTTATCAAAGGTTTTCTGCGGTCAGGGGATCATGTGATCATTACCGGGATCGAACACAATGCGGTCATGCGGCCTCTGTGGCAGATGAAAGCGGAAGGAGTGGCCTTCGATGTGGCAAAAACAGATGAGGAAGGAACGGTGGACCCGGAGAGTGTGGAAAAATTGATCCGCAAAGAGACGAAAGCGGTCATTGTTTCTCATGCGTCCAATGTATGCGGAACCATTGTGCCGCTCCGGGAAATCGGAGAAATCTGCCGCCGCCATCACATATTTTTTGTGGTGGACAGCGCCCAGAGCGCTGGAACGCTGGAAATCAATATCAAAGAATGGGGGATTGATTTTCTCACCTTTACAGGACATAAAGGACTGCTTGGACCTCAGGGGATCGGTGGTTTTGTGGTGTCGGAAGAATTGGATCAGGAGATGGCCCCGCTGATCGCGGGCGGAACAGGAAGCCAGTCGGATTCTTATGAGATGCCCCGGATGCTTCCGGATAAATATGAAAGCGGGACCATGAACCTGCCTGGGATCGCGGGCCTTCATGCCGCCTTATCCTATCTTCAGGCAGCAGGGATCTCCCGGATTTATGAAAAGAAAATGGAGCTGACCGGATATTTTCTGGAACAGACAAGAGAGATTCCGGATTTAAGAGTGGTGGGAAAGCAGGGGGTGCAGGACCGAACCGCGGTCGTGTCCATTGATTTTCAAAAGATAGACAACGCGCAGGCGGCTTTTGAGCTGGAGCAGCGGTATGGGATCATGACCAGAGTCGGCCTGCACTGCGCGCCTTTGGCCCATAAGACCCTGGGCAGTTATCCCAGGGGAACAGTCAGGTTTGCTTTTAGCGGGGCAAATACAAAGGATGAGATTGATATCTGTGTAAAAGGAATTCGAGAATTGTTTTCAGTATAGAAACAGTCGATAAATTTTGGAAAACATAAGAAAAATCAATGATCCAAGGCGGTGGATTTCATTGTTTTGCTTTAGAAAACATGTTACGGTAAATCTAGTTCAGACAATTTGGCGCAGGCTGGATTGTATAGTCACGAAAGAAGCAAGGAGGAATGTAAAATGGCTGATTACCGTAAAATGTGGGAAGAACTGGGGATGGATCTGGAGACTCACGATCAATTGTGCGAAGTGCTTCCACAGGCGTTTGGGGATGTGTATCTATCCCAGGAAAACCGTCCGGAGGGCATGGATTACTATAATATGGTAGTCGCTGATATCCACGGGATCCGCCCGGCAGAGCTGATCGAACATCAGAAGAAAGGCGGAAAAGTCTTTGGAACTTTCTGCGTATATGTACCGGATGAGATCGTATTTGCGGCAGACGGGATCGCGACAGGTCTGTGCGGCGGTTCGCAGTTCTGGGTGCCGGGTGGGGAGAAAGTGCTGCCTACGAATACCTGCCCCTTGATCAAAGCGTCGGTGGGAGCAAGATTGGATCGGACTTGCCCGTTTTTCCGGATCGCGGATATCTATGTGGGCGAGACTACCTGCGATGGAAAGAAGAAAGCTTGGGAGATTCTGGGAGAGGACGTTCCGGTCTATGTGATGAACCTTCCTCAGATGAAGCGGGCGAAAGACGTGCAGGCATGGGCGGAAGAGATCGCGGCTTTCAAAGATAAAGTGGAAGAAGTTACAGGAAATCAGGTGACAGCAGAGAAGCTGGCTGAAAGCATCCGCCTGATCAACGGAAAGAGAAAAGCCCTGGAACGCTTATATGAAACCCGGAAACAGGAGAATCTTCCGATCAGCGGACGGGATGCGCTTTTGATTTCTCAGATCGCTTTCTATGACGATCCGGGGAGATTCACCCAGATGACGAACAAGCTGTGCGAAGAGCTGGAGCAGCGGGTGAAAGATGGCGTCAGCGTGTTTGAAAAAGGAACAAAACGGATCATGCTGACAGGTACGCCTCTGGCGATTCCAAACTGGAAGCTTCACAATATTGTAGAGACCAGCGGAGGAGCAGTTGTCTGTGAGGAAATGTGTACGGGAACCCGTTACTTTGAACACCAGGTGGATGAAAGCGGACGGACTCTGGAGGAGCAGATTCAGGCCCTGGCTGAAAGATATATGAACATTAACTGCGCTTGTTTCACGCCAAACAGCGGAAGGATCGACGATATCCTGCGGCTGGCCAAAGAGTACAAGGTGGATGGGATCATTGATGTAAATCTGAAATTCTGCGGCCTCTACGACACAGAAGGATACTTTGTAGAGCGGGCGATGAAAGAAGCGGGAATTCCGGTGCTTGGCATTGAGACAGACTATACGGATAGTGATGCGCAGCAGCTTCGTACGAGGGTAAGCGCGTTTATCGAGATGCTGAATAACTAGAGAGAAGAGTCAGAAGGAAGTGTCTGTATGGATCAGATCCAGCATTATGTGTTGTTTCCCAACCACGACAACGGGATGCGTCTGTATCAGGAATTAAAAAAGCTGGGATTAAAAGTGACGATCGCGCCAACACCCCGGTCTGCCAGCAAATGCTGCGGTATTTCCCTGATCGTGCAGGAGAAAGATCTGGACAGGATTCGTGCCTGTATCCGGGAACATGAAATAGAGATCTTGAAGATCGCGGCGATTAAACGGGATATCAACGCAAATAGAGACAAATATTGTTAGTAAAAAGATTCGGCTATAAGGCCTGGATTTTGAGAGATATTCTCGAAATCCGGGCCTTTCTGCGTGAGAACCCTGGAAACCGGGACGGGTTTGTGATAAGATAGAAACCAAAGTTGAAAACAAACATCCAGAAAAAGTTTGCGGATAAAAAGGAGTGTTGATTATGACAAAAGTAGATATTATTTCAGGATTCCTGGGAGCCGGGAAGACCACCTTCATCAAAGAACTGATCAATAAGGTGTTTGCCGGGGAAAAACTGGTGCTGATCGAAAATGAATTCGGGGAGATCGGAATTGACGGCGGTTTCTTAAAAGATGCGGGAATAGAGATCACAGAAATGAATTCCGGCTGCATCTGCTGTACTCTTGTGGGGGATTTCAGCAAGGCGCTTCAGAAGGTGCTGGAAGAATATCAGCCGGATCGGGTAATGATCGAGCCCTCTGGCGTAGGGAAGCTTTCGGATATTGTAAAAGCTATCGAGGACGTAAAAGCAAACGCCGATATAGAGATCCATGGAAGGATCACAGTGGTAGATGGGAAAAAGGCGAAAGTGTATATGAAGAACTTCGGAGAATTCTTCAAAGATCAGGTGGCCCATGCTTCCACCATTGTGATCAGCCGGACCCAGTCTATGTCCGCGGAGAAGATTGAGGAATGTGTGCACATGCTCAGAGAAGAGAATGGAGAGGCAACCATTATTTCTACGCCATGGGAAGAATTGGGGAAAGAAGCGATCATCCGCGCCCTGGAACATGGGGCGGAGATTGAAGGAATCCTGGAGGAGCACAGCCACGATCACGAGCATCATCATGACCATGATCATGATCACTGCTGCGGCCACGACCATCACGATCACGACCATGACCACGAGCATTGCAGTGACCACGACCATCACGATCATGATCACTGCTGCGGCCACGATCATCACGATCATGACCACGACCATGATTACTGCTGCGGCCACGACCACCACCATCATCACGCGGACGAGGTGTTTACAAGCTGGGGAAGAGAGACTGCCCACAAATATACAGAAGAGGAACTGGATTTCATTTTGAAAGCGCTGTCTGAGACGGAAGGCTATGGAACGATCCTGCGTTCAAAAGGGATCATCGCAATGGCAGACGGAACATGGAAACAGTTTGACCTGGTGCCGGAAGAGTATGAAGCGCGAAAAGGACAGGCGGACTATACAGGCCGTATCTGTGTGATCGGAACGGATCTGAAAGAAGAGGAGTTGGAAAAGCTGTTCCATATTTAATGAAAGAGCAGGCTAGAAAGAAAGGCAGGTGTTCTCAATGAGCACACCAGTATTTGTATGTACTGGATTTTTAGACAGCGGAAAGACCACATTAGTAAAAGATACTCTTATGAAGCAGGACTGGATCGAACCCGGACTGACGCTTCTGATCCTCTGCGAAGAAGGGGAAGAGGAATATTCGGAAAAATATCTGGAAGAAAATGAGATGAAGCTTTTGACTGTCGAAGAGCCGGAACAGTTAAACAGAGAATTCTTTGTCAACTGTGAGAAAAACTATCGTCCATCCCAGGTCGTCATCGAATATAACGGCATGTGGAATCTGGGAGAGCTGCTGTCCAAGAAATATCCCAAAGGATGGGAGATCCAGGGAATCTACTCTACGGTAAATGGAACGACGCTGGATATGTATCTGAAGAATATGCGCAATCTTCTAATGGAACAATTGACGGAATCAAGTTTGATCGTAGTCAACCGCTGCGACAAACAGGTGGATCGTTCTGGCTTCCGAAGGGCGCTGAAGGTACAAAACCCAATGGCGCAGCTGATCTTCGAGGACCTGGACGGCAATATCATACAACCGTCAGAGGATGATCTGCCCTACGATGTAAAAGGAGATAAAATCGTGATCCAAGACATGGATTTTGGTGTCTGGTATGTGGATGCCTATGATCATCCGGGGCTTTATCTCCATAAGGAGATCGAGTTTGTGGCTCAGGCGTTCCGTCCCAAAGGAATGGGAGAGGATATGTTTGTCCCGGTGCGCAAGATCATGACCTGCTGCGCCAATGATATGCGGTTCTATGGATACCCGTGCAAAATAGAAAATAAAATGAAAATTCCGTTAAAAAAATGGGTCCGTGTAACGGCCAGGTTTGAGTTTGAGCCAATACCGCCCTATGGGAACAGGCAGCCGGTTTTACATTTGGTCAAGATGGAACCGGCGAAAAAACCGGAAGAAGAAGTGGTGTATCTGGGGTGATCGGGATTTACAGAATGTAAGGCGGCGGAAACGCCGCCTTACATTCTGTAAATCCCATCTTTTTTGGACAGAAATCCCCACCCTTATCCTGATTCTCTCTGATGCAACAAAAAAGATTTGTGAAATGGAAATAGCCATGTTGACAAACAATATTATATAACATATAATATTGTTAAAACAAATATATTTGTGGGTAAATAATATTATAAGATTCACTAAAAGGGGTGAGGACATGGTATTTAACACCGGAGCCGCCCTTCTGGATGCGATCGTACTTGCGGTAGTATCGCGGGAGAAGGAAGGAACTTACGGTTATAAGATCACACAGGATGTGCGCAGAGCCATTGACGTCTCTGAATCAACGCTGTATCCGGTCCTGCGCAGACTTCAGAAAGACGAATGTCTGGAAGTCTACGATCAGCAGTTTGACGGAAGGAACCGAAGATATTATAAAGTGACGGATAAGGGAGTGGCGCAGCTGAATCTTTACCGTGTAGAATGGAAGAATTATTCGACAAAGATCAATGAGTTATTTGAGGGAGGTGTGACCGCATGAACCGCATTGAATTTATGACAGAATTAGCCGCGCTGCTGCAGGATGTCCCAGTAGAGGAACGCAGAGAGGCGATGCGGTACTATAATGACTATTTTGACGAAGCGGGAAAGGAGAATGAGGCGCAGGCCGTTTCAGATTTAGGTGATCCGGCGAAGGCGGCGGCCAAGATCAAAGAAGAATTAGGCAGTCAGAATAAAGCGGGAGAAGAATATAAAGAATACAGAGAGACCGGGTATCAGGACACCCGGTTTGAGCAAAGAAACGTGCCCGGCGGAAGAGGGCAGCAGGGGAACAACAATGTATTGAAAATAATCCTGATCATTCTGATCATCGTGATCGGCGCGCCGATTGTTCTTCCGATTGTGACCGGGCTGCTGGGCCTTTTGGTTGGCGCGCTGGCAGTGGTTTTTGGGATTTTTATCGCGCTGGTCGTTTTGTTCCTGGCCCTTGCGGTTACCGGCGCCGCCCTGGTGTGCGCGGGAATTGTGAGTTTGGTTCCGGAGATCGCGGTAGGCCTTGCTCTGATCGGTATGGGTCTGATCCTGGCGGTGATCGGCGTGATCGGAACAGTAGCCTGTGTAAAACTCTGCATGGTGGTATTTCCAAGTTTGTTCCGCTGGATCGTGAATCTATGTCGGAAACCTTTTCATAGGAAGGCGGTGTGATAAGGGATGAAAAAGCGATGGAAAGTCTTCTGGATTGTGTGCGGGATCACAGCTGGGATAGGGTTTGCCTGCTGTATCGCGGCGCTGGCGCTGGGGGTCACCGTAGAGATGTTGGAAAACCGTTTTCCTAACGGGATTGGGATCGTATCTGGAAACCATGGGTCAGAGAGTACCTCGGAGTCCTATGGCGGGGTTCAAAAGATCGATATGGACTTAGCCGCCGGAGAAGTGATCGTCCTGCCTTCAGACAACCAGGAGACGGTCGTGGTGGAGACGGAGAATATCAGCCGGCGGCTTAAGTTTTCTACTTATATGGAAGGAAATGAATTGAAGATCACCTCCGCGAAATGGCTGCTTTTTGGAGAACACATAGGCAAGGGGAAGATTTATGTATATATTCCGCAAAATCAGACAATGGAAGAGGTTTCTCTGGATATGGGAGCGGGAAATCTAACGGTAGAGAACCTGTGGGCAAAGAAATTCTCGCTCTCTGTGGGCGCGGGTGACGCAGAGGTGTGGGATTTTACGGCGCAGGAAGCAGACTTTGACTGCGGAACCGGAAAGATCACGGCTTGCGGGGGAGCCAGCCGCGGGATAGATATTGACTGCGGCGTTGGTGATATAGAATATACGGCTTATGGAAATGAAAGGGACTACAATTATGATATTGACTGCGGCGTCGGCGACGTGGTGATCGGAGCGAATGAGTATTCCGGGCTTGGAAGAAGCAAGAACGTCAATAATGGGGCGGACCGAGAGATCAGTATTGATTGCGGAGTCGGAAAAGTCAATGTCGCGTTTGACAGCAGTCGTCAGGCAGCCGGACCGAGAATGGCGGCGCGGCGGACCGCGGATTTTTAAGCAGAAGAAAAGGAGGAATTTCTATGGAAACAAAGCGACTTTACCGTTCCCGGGAGAACCGGATGGTCTGCGGAGTATGCGGCGGCATCGCGGAATATTTTGGGGTAGACCCCACACTGATCCGGCTGCTGCTGGTCTTGATCGTGTGTACGGCCGGTTTTGGGATCCTGGCCTATTTTATCGCGGCTATTATTATACCGGACAGGCCGCAGATATAGAGACAAAATCTTTCTGCCAAAATGAATAACTCTGCCGCCTTTTGTACATACTCCAGAAAAAGAAAGGGGTATGACAGATGGCGGGAAAGAATCAGAAACCAATCCGGTTAGAAGAATTAACGCAGGAAGAAAAGATGAAATACGAGATCGCGGAAGAACTTGGACTTCTTGACAGGGTCCTGGAAGAAGGATGGCGCTCATTGTCTTCCAAAGAAACCGGCAGGATTGGCGGCCTGCTTGCAAGGAGAAAGCGGGCTGCGGGAAAAAAATAACAAAATTATTAAGAACTGTGAACATTTTGTTAGAAACCTTGAAAACACACCGCCTGTTTGCTATAATCGGAAAGCTGGAAGAAAGCGATAGCAGGTGGAAACATGAGTGCCAAGATAAATGTTTTGGATATTGAAATCGATAATTGTACAGCTAAAGAAGCAATGAAGAAAGCAGTGGAGTATCTGGCCACGGAACCGGCCAATATGATCGAGATGGTAACGGTAGATGCCATTATGCAGCTGGATGAAATGACAGAGATGAGAAAAGAATTCAGTCAGTTCGATCTGGTGCTGGCGGGCGATCGGATGATCCTGGAAGCGGCGGAAGTTACAGACCGCAAGTATCTTCAGGAGACGGAGAATCATGTTTTCTTAAAAATGTTTCTGCGGTATCTCCATAAAAACCACAAGAGGATATACCTTCTGGTGGAGTCGGAAGAAGACGGACAGAATTTTTATGATTATCTGGAACGGCATTACGGCGGCGTCCAGATTGTGGGAATGGCGAAAGTATCCGCTCAGAACCGGGCGGATGATATGCTGGTCAACGCGATCAACGGCGGAGAGATCGACTGTGTCTTATCTGCTTTGGCGGCTCCTCTCCAAGAAGAGTTTATTGTGCGGAATAGGAACCTTTTGAACGCGGGGCTGTGGCTTGGACTTGGATGCGAGATGCTCCCGGTGCGGCGCGCGGGGTTTGGAAGAGGACGGATCAGCCAGTTCCTTGTGAAGATGATCTTTAAAAAAGAGATGGAGAAACGAAAAAATAGAACGTAAAAAAGAGGAAATTAACAAAAAATCGTAATTTCCTCTTTCTTTTTTTGTAAAAATATATTAAGATAAATTTTGAAGTATGCATTTTGACAAAATAATTTCTTTTTTTGTTGTGAAAAATGCATATTGTAACGAGTGGAGGAGATAGAATATGATATCTAATCAAATACTTCAAAATACAATTGAAGGATTGAAGGGGATCACAAGAATTGATTTTTGTGTCATGGATACAGACGGAAAATCTCTTGCCAGTACATTTTCGGAGCAGGAAGACTATGAAGATGAGGTGCTATCTTTTGTAGGTTCACCCGCGGACAGCCAGGTAGTCCAGGGATATCAGTTCTTCAAAATCTTTGACGAACACCAGCTAGAGTACGTTCTTTTGGCAAACGGCGGAAGCGATGATGTATATATGGTAGGGAAAATAGCCGCGTTTCAGATCCAGAATCTTTTGGTGGCTTACAAGGAGCGTTTTGATAAAGATAATTTTATAAAAAATCTTTTGTTGGATAATCTGCTTTTGGTGGATATTTATAACCGTGCCAAAAAATTACATATTGACACAGAAGTCAGACGTGTTATCTTTATTATTGAGACAAAACATGAGAAAGATTCCAATGCCCTTGATAATATGCGCGGTCTTTTGGGCAATAAAGCCAAAGATTTTGTTACGGCAGTGGATGAAAAAAATGTGATCGTGGTCAAAGAGCTGGAGGAGCAGGATGGTCCTGCGGAACTGGAAAAGACGGCGGAGAATTTCTACGAAATCTTGAAAAATGACGGCGAGGAAGAGATTCTCATCGCATATGGGACGATCATCAATGATATCAAGGAGGTGTCAAAATCCTATAAAGAAGCGAAGCTTGCCCTTGATGTAGGGAAAATTTTCTTTAGCGAGAAGAATGTTATTGCGTTCAGCGAATTGGGGATTGGAAGGCTGATCTATCAGCTGCCTGTCCCGCTGTGCAAGATGTTCATTCGAGAGATATTTGAGGGGAAATCACCGGATGATTTTGACGAAGAGACGTTGACTACCATCAACAAGTTCTTTGAAAATAATCTGAACGTGTCAGAGACATCCAGACAGCTGTATATTCACAGGAACACTCTGGTATACCGTCTGGATAAGCTTCAGAAGAGCACAGGTTTGGATCTGCGCGTTTTTGAAGATGCCATTACTTTTAAGATCGCCCTTATGGTGGTAAAATACATGAAGTATATGGAGTCACTGGAGTATTAGTAATTAGGAGGAACATATGATTGAATTAAAAGAAGTTACAAAGGAGTATTCCAAGGGGATCTCTGCTTTGAATGGAGTGAACCTGAAGGTGGAGAAGGGGGAGTTCGTCTTCATTGTAGGTGACAGCGGTTCCGGGAAATCTACATTGATCCGTCTTATTATGAAAGAGCTGGATCCCACATCAGGAACGATCATTGTCAACGGTCAGAACCTGAATCGGATGAAACATAGAAAGATTCCGATGTACCGCAGGAGACTGGGGGTTGTATTCCAGGATTTCCGACTTTTGAAGGACAGGAATATCTATGAGAATATTGCTTTTGCCCAGCGAGTGACAGAAGTCCCCACAAGAGTGATCAAGAAGAAGGTGCCGGCAGCCCTTTCGCTGGTAGGTCTGGCACAGAAATATAAATCCTTCCCTCGTGAGTTGTCTGGAGGAGAACAGCAGCGCGTAGCCATTGCAAGGGCGATCGTAAATGAGCCGGCGATCCTTCTGGCAGATGAGCCTACGGGAAATCTGGACCCGACAAATTCATGGGAGATCATGAAGCTTTTGGAAGAAGCCAACGACAGAGGGACGACCGTCCTTGTCGTTACTCATAACCAGGAGATTGTAAACGAAATGAAGAAGCGGGTGGTTACAATGAAAAAGGGGGTCATTGTAAGCGACGAGAAAAAAGGTGGGTATAAATAAATGAGGATAAGTACATTTGGATATTCGATGAAACAAGGAGTAAAGAACATAGGAAGAAACAAGATGTTTTCCATTGCTTCCATTGCGACGATGGCTGCTTGTATTTTCTTGTTCGGGCTTTTTTATTCCATCGTACTCAATTTTAATTACATTGTAGCCAAGGCGGAAGAGAGTGTTGCGATCACCGTTTTCTTCGAGGAAGACACGACAGATGATCAGAAAGAAGAGATCGGGAATCAGCTGGAAACGGCGGATGGTGTTTTAAGCGTGACATACGTAAGCGCGGACGAAGCCTGGGAAAGCTTCCAGGAAGATTATTTCGGAGGATCAGAAGAAGCGGCGGCGGGATTCGCTAACGACAATCCATTGGCTACTTCAGACAACTATGAAGTTTATATGGCGGACGTGTCCAAACAGGATGATGTGGTCGAGTTCGCGGAGAGCCTGGACGGCGTGCGGATGGTCAATAAATCAGATACTGTGGCAGATACGCTGACCAGTGTAAACAGGCTGGTGGGATACATATCCGCGGCGATCATCCTGATCTTGCTGGTGGTATCTGTTTTCCTGATCAGCAATACCGTTACCATGGGTGTTACGGTAAGAAGAGAAGAGATCGCGATCATGAAATATATAGGGGCCAAAGACGGGTTTGTCCGGGCGCCGTTCGTGTTCGAAGGCCTTCTGATCGGAGTCATCGGAGCGCTGATTCCGCTGGTGGCGCTGTATTTCATGTACGATAAGGCGGTACAGTATATTATGACCAGGTTCAGTCTTTTGAACAATATTATCGATTTCCTGCCGGTTACAACTGTATATAGAACGCTTCTTCCGGTAGGCATCGCGCTGGGAGTCGGAATTGGATTCCTGGGAAGTTTCCTGACGATCAGAAAGCATTTAAGAGTATAAGTTTCAGGGGAAAATTATATAGGGGGTACATAAGATGCGAGGAAAGAAGATCATCAGTATTTTATGCGTATTGTCTCTGTGCTTTGGGATGACGTTCCAGGTACAGGCGACAGGTCTCCAAGAGAAGAGGGAGCAGCTTAACGATCTGGAGAAGGAAAAGGCCGCCGCTGAGCAGGAGAAGGCAGACCTTTCAAAACAGCTTGAGACGGTCGTGGCTGAAATGGAGACCATGAAAGGTGAGATCGAGAAGAAAGAAGCGGAGATCACCGTCAAGGAGGAAGAACTGATCCAGGCTCAGATTGATGAGAACGATCAATATGAGAGTATGAAAAAGCGGATCAAATACATGTATGAAAACGGCAGCAGCCAGTTTATCGAGGTGCTGTGCGAGGCTAAAGATATTACAGATTTTCTGAACAAGGCGGAATATATTTCAAATATTTCGGATTACGACAGAGATATGCTCAAACAGTTCCAGGATATTGTGGCCGAGGTGGAAGCGCAGGAAAAACAGCTTCAGGCAGAATACGATGAGATGGAACAGATGCAGAATGATCTGATCGAGAAACAAAGCTCTATTGAATCCTTGATCGATGCGAAAGATACCGAGATCGGGGAGATGTCGGATCAGCTTGCGGAATTGAAGGAAGCTGTGGCTACGGCGGAGCGGAAGCAGCAGGAGCGGGCTTCTTCTTATTCCAACAGCGCGGGGGCGTCCGTGGTGACGGGGAATGGGACTTTTACACATCCATGCCCTGGCTATACAAGAATCTCCAGCTATTTTGGATGGAGAGAGCAGCCGCTGCCGGGAGCCAGTACGAACCACAAAGGCATGGATTTTGCGGCGCCTACTGGAACGCCGATCTACGCGGCCGCGGGAGGCACGGTTACCTCAGCGGGGTACAGCGGCAATGCCGGGAATCTGATCATCATCAATCATGGAAATGGCCTGCAGACTTACTATATGCACTGCCATCAGATTTATGTCCGGGCAGGGCAGAAGGTGAGCAAGGGACAGAATATTGCGATCGTGGGTACGACAGGAAACTCGACGGGGCCGCATCTGCATTTCCAGGTAATGTCCGGCGGGACGCCTGTGAATCCACAGAATTATTTGTAGATAGGACTGAACAGATATGAAATATCAAAAGAGATTTTGGCAGGGGGCGCTGTGCGGCGCCCTTGCTGTATTGCTGGGAGCAGGGCTGGTGTCCTGTGCCGGAAGATTCCCCTTTGGCGGGGGAGATACGGTCTCTGATGTGACGGAGGAAAAGCTTTCCCAGATCCAGGCGCTGATCCAGGAGGAATATCTGGGCGAAGTGGACGAAGAAGCATTGCAGACGGGATTGTGCCAAGGCTATGTAAATGCCCTGGAAGACCCTTATTCTGTATATTACGATGAAGAACAGACTACTGCTTTGATGGAATCTACTCAGGGAGAATACGGAGGGATTGGAGTGGTCCTGACACAGAATCTGGAGACAGGGATCACAGAGGCATCCAGCGTATATGAGGATTCTCCGGCAATGGAAGCCGGGATGCAGGATGGAGACGTGATCTATAAAGTGGACGGGGAAGATATGTCCGGTAAAGATTTGGAAGAGATCTCCGGAAGCATCAAAGGAGAAAAGGGAACCGCTGTCGAGATCACTGTCCTTCGGGGAGAAGATCAAGAGGAGATTACTCTTACGGTCACCAGGGATACTATACAGGCGGAAACTGTAGAATCCCGCATGTTGGGAGACGGCGTGGGATATCTTGCTGTCAGTGAATTTGACGATGTGACATTTGACCAGTATCAGGGAGCCATGACAGAGCTGGAAGCAGAAGGCATGGAAGGTTTGATCGTGGATCTGAGGGGAAATCCGGGAGGAAACCTGGATACCGTCTGCCAGATCCTGGACCTTATGCTTCCGGAGGGGTTGATCGTGTATACAGAAGATAAGGATGGCAACCGGCAGGAGTCTACTTCGGATGGGGAGCATAAGATCGATATGCCGCTGGTAGTGTTAGTAGATGGAAACAGCGCCAGCGCGGCGGAGATTTATGCGGGAGCCATTCAGGATCATGGAATCGGCAAGATCGTGGGAACCCAGACTTATGGGAAAGGCGTGGTTCAGTCTATCTATGATCTGGGTGACGGAACCAGCTTGAAACTGACGGTGGCAGAATACTTTACGCCTAACGGAAGGAGCATTGACGGGGAAGGGATCACTCCGGATGTGGAAGTGGAATATCAGCCGGATGAAAAGAACCCAGAGGCGGATAACCAACTGGACCGGGCAGTTGAAGTCCTGCAGGAAGAGATGAAATAGCAAAAATATAGTGAGGGATGAAAAGGGAATGTCAAAAGGGGCATTCCTTTTTTTTAGGCCATATGATAAAATAGAAAAGAATATGGAATGATAAAATGCCCTTATTGTTGGGCGGAAAGGGAAGTATATGCGGACGATCATTCAAAACGGATGGGTAGTGGATCCACTTTCCAGAACAGTGGAGCAATCAGATGTTCTGATCGAAAACGGCAGGATTCAAAAAATAGAAAAAGAGATCCAAGAGAAAGGCGGCAAGATCCTGAAAGCCGACGGCTGCTATGTGATGCCAGGATTTATCGATCTCCACGTGCATCTGCGGGATCCGGGACAGGAATATAAAGAAACTCTGGGAACCGGAGGAAAAGCGGCGGTAAAAGGCGGGGTAACCGCTCTCTGCGCTATGCCTAACACACGTCCCCCTATCGATGATGGGGAGAAATACAAAGCCGTTCAAGAACGGGCAAAAGAAGAGTCGCCGGCCCGCGTCTTTCAGTTGGGGGCAGTGACCAAAGGACAAAAAGGAGAAGAGCTGGCAGATATTAAAGGAATGGCTGAGGCTGGCTGCGTGGGGATCAGCGAGGACGGCAAGTCTGTCATGAACGCGTCTCTCTATCGGAAGGGAATGAAGCTGGCAAAAGAGTGCGGAATGACTGTATTCGCTCATTGTGAAGATATCCATATGGTAGAAGGCGGCGTCATGAACGCTGATGAAAACGCCGGGCGGCTGGGAATGAAAGGGATCACCAATTCTGTAGAAGACGTGATCGTCGCAAGAGATATCCTGCTGGCAAAAGAGACAGGGGTAAAACTGCATCTGTGCCACTGCTCCACCGCGGACAGCGTTAAGATGGTAGAAGAGGCTAAAAAAGCCGGCCTTCCGGTAACTGCTGAAGTGTGTCCCCATCATTTTATCCTGACCTCTGACGATATCCCTGGAGACGACGGAAATTATAAGATGAATCCGCCATTAAGGAGCAGGGAGGATGTCGAAGAACTGCGAAGAGGGCTGAAGGAAGGGATCATGGATGTGATCGCCACAGACCACGCCCCTCATGGCGAAGAAGAGAAGAATCAGTCTATGAAGAAGGCGCCGTTTGGGATCGTGGGATTGGAGACGTCGGCGGCTCTTACCTATACGGAACTGGTGAAAACAGGCATCTTGAGCATTGTGGATATGGCGGATAAGATGAGTTTCCAGCCGGCCAAGATCCTGGGATTGGCAGAGCAGGGAAGCGTCACGGAAGGAAAGATCGCGGATCTTGTGATCTTTGACCCGGAAAAAGAGTATGAGATCGACCGGGAAACCTTTGTGTCTAAGGGAAAGAATACGCCGTTCCATGGCCGAAAAGTCTGGGGAGAAGTGAAATACACCCTGGTTGGCGGCCGTGTAGTATACGAAAATGGGCAAATTTAGAAAGTGATAAAAAGAGCAGGAGGAAAAAGAATTGATCAATCGATTAGTGGAAAATATAAAAAAGACAAATGCGCCGATCGTGGTGGGATTAGACCCGATGCTGAAATATGTGCCGGAGCGGGTGCAGAAAAAAGCGTTCGCTGAATATGGAGAGACATTAGAAGGAGCGGCTGAAGCAGTCTGGCAGTTTAATAAAGAGATCGTGGACAAGACCTGGGATCTGATCCCGGCGGTGAAGCCGCAGATCGCCATGTATGAACAATTTGGGATCCCAGGGCTTGCGGCCTTTAAGAAGACGGTGGACTACTGCCGGGAGAAAGGGCTGGCAGTGATCGGAGACATTAAGAGAGGGGATATCGGCTCTACATCGGCGGCTTATGCCGCGGGGCACTTAGGACGTGTCAATGTGGGAAGCAAGACCTATGTGCCCTTTGGGGAAGATTTTGTGACAGTCAATCCCTATCTTGGCTCAGACGGGGTCAATCCATTCCTGGATGTATGCAGAGAAGAGAAGAAAGGGATTTTTGTCCTTGTCAAAACGTCCAATCCATCCAGCGGAGAATTCCAGGACCAGAAGATTGACGGAAGACCGCTCTATGAGCTGGTAGGAGAGAAGGTGGCAGCCTGGGGAGAAGACCTGATGGGGAAGGATTACAGCTATGTAGGCGCTGTAGTGGGCGCTACCTATCCGGAGATGGGGAAAGTGCTGCGCAAACTCATGCCCAAAGCCTATATTCTGGTGCCGGGATACGGCGCCCAGGGCGGAAAGGGAAAAGACCTGGTACATTTCTTCAATGAGGATGGACTGGGAGCCATCATCAATTCTTCCAGAGGCATCATCGCAGCCTGGCAGCAGGAGAAATATGCTTCCTTTGGAGCGGAACATTATGGAGAGGCGGCCAGAGAAGCGGTATTGGATATGAGGAAAGATATCCAGGAAGCTCTGGAAGGCCAAAGATAGGAATAGAAGAGAAGCAAAAGCGAGGAAAAGCGGTTATGAGTAAATATAAAGAACATGCCCTGGTCTGTTCCCAGGAGCAGATCGGGACAGATATCTGGAGCCTGTGGATCCAGACGGGAAATATTGCAAGAGAAGCGGGACCGGGCCAGTTTCTGTCCGTTTATACCGGAGACGGGACCAAATTACTGCCGCGTCCCATCAGTATCTGTGAGATCGACCGGGAAAGAAACCGGATCCGCCTGGTATACCGGGTAACAGGTCCGGGTACTGGAACCGAGCAGTTCTCAAGAATGAAAGCGGGAGATATTCTTGAGGTAATGGGACCGTTGGGAAATGGATTCCCTACAGATTTCAAGGGAACGGTATTCCTGGTAGGCGGAGGCATTGGGATTCCGCCAATGCTGGAATTGGCGAAGGAGATTTCCGCAGACAAGAAAATTATCTTAGGCTACCGAGATGAGCAGTATCTGGCCGAGGAATTAAAGGCCTGCGGAGAGGTGTATATAGCTACGGAAGACGGCAGCGCGGGAACAAGAGGAAATGTGCTGGATGCCATCCGGGAAGGCGGCCTGGACGCGGACGTGATCTGCGCCTGCGGGCCTACGCCAATGCTGCGTGCTTTGAAAGAGTATGCCGCGGAAAAAAATATATTATGCTATCTTTCCTTGGAAGAGCGGATGGCCTGTGGGATCGGCGCCTGTCTGGGATGTGTCTGCCAGTCCACGGAAGTGGACGGCCACAGCAATGTCCGCAATAAGCGGGTCTGCAAAGACGGTCCGGTATTCCTGTCAACGGAGGTGGAGTTATCATGAATACAAAGGTAAAGATTGCGGGTGTGGAGCTGAAAAACCCGGTTATGACGGCCTCCGGGACTTTTGGGTCAGGCGAGGAATACAGCGAGTTTGTAGACTTGAACAAGCTGGGAGCGGTGGTGACCAAAGGAGTCGCCAATGTGCCCTGGGAGGGGAATCCAACGCCCAGGATCGCCGAGACCAGCAGCGGGATGCTCAATGCCATCGGACTGCAGAATCCGGGAGTAGATGTGTTTTGTAAAAGAGATCTGCCATTTCTGCAGAAGTTTGATACGAAGATCATTGTGAATGTCTGTGGCCATGCGCCGGAGGAGTATCTGGAAGTTGCAGAACGCTTATCGGAGGAGAAGATCGATCTGATGGAGATCAATATTTCCTGCCCGAATGTAAACGCGGGATTTCTGGCCTTTGGACAGGATGCTTCCCATGTTGAGAAACTGACGGCGCAGATCAAACGGATCGCCGCACATCCGGTGATCATGAAGCTGACCCCAAATGTAACAGATATTACAGAGATCGCCAAAGCGGCGGAAGCGGGAGGGGCAGACGCGGTCTCTCTGATCAATACGCTGACAGGAATGAAGATCGATGTAAACCGAAGGACATTTGCTCTGGCAAACCGGACGGGAGGATTGTCCGGCCCGGCGATCAAGCCCGTGGCCGTTCGTATGGTTTATCAGGCTGCCCGCGCGGTAAAGATCCCTGTGATCGGAATGGGGGGCATTGCCAGCACAGAAGATGCGCTGGAGTTTATCCTGGCAGGGGCCACAGCCGTAGCCGTCGGGACCGCGAATTTCAGGAATCCCCGCATAGCGGAGGAAATCGCGGATGGCATAAAAACATATATGGAACACGCAAAAATTGACGATATCCAGGAATTGATCGGAGGTGTAAGATAAATGGCTGGATGTGGAACATGTACACAAAGAAACGGCTAAAAAGAAGGGAGAATTCTTCTGTTTATCGATTTTTACAGAAACAAGTTTAAAGAAAAGTTAAAGGAAGCCCTGATCGCGGTGCTTCCTACCATTGGAATCGTATTATTATTAAGTTTTACGATCGCGCCGATCCCGCCGAGCATCCTGCTTTTATTCCTTTTTGGGGCGGTACTCTTGGTGATCGGAATGATGTTTTTTACCCTGGGAGCGGAACTGGCGATGACGCCTATTGGCGAGAAGATCGGAACAAGGATCGCTCATTCCAGGAAACTGGGCGTTGTTTTGCTGCTGTGTTTCATCCTGGGGTTCATTATTACCATATCTGAGCCGGATCTGCAGGTTCTGGCAGAACAGGTACCGTCGGTCCCCAATCTTACATTGATCTTGGCGGTGGCTGCAGGCGTAGGATTATTTCTGATGATAGCGATGCTGCGAATGTTATTTTCCAGAACATTGCGCTCACTATTGATCTTATTCTATCTGTTGGTATTCGGGCTGGCTTTTTTCGTGCCAGATGATTTCCTTGCGGTTGCGTTTGATTCCGGAGGTGTGACCACCGGGCCAATGACGGTACCCTTTATCATGGCCCTGGGCGTTGGTTTTGCCGCGGTTCGAAGTGATAAACACGCAGAGGACGATAGTTTCGGACTGGTAGCTCTCTGCTCTATTGGACCGATTATGGCGGTTTTGATCCTGGGATTTTTGTACCGGCCGGAGGATACAGCATATACGCCGTCTGAACTTCCGGTGATCCAAGATTCTGTTGAACTTTGGAGATGTTTTGCGGAAGGACTGCCGAAATATATCATGGAGATCGCGGTCTCTCTTCTGCCGATCGTGATATTTTTCGCTGTTTTCCAGGTGATCTCTTTGAAAATAAAGAAGAAGCCGCTCCTAAAGATCATAATCGGAATGGTCTACACCTATATCGGACTGGTGCTTTTCCTGACGGGAGTAAATGTAGGATTCATGCCTGCCGGAAATTATCTTGGCGAGACGATCGCGGGACTTTCCTACCGCTGGATCTTGATCCCTATCGGAATGATCATTGGATTCTTTATTGTAAAAGCGGAGCCGGCGGTTTACGTGTTAAAAGAGCAGGTGGAAGAAATCACTTCCGGGGCGATCCCTGGACAAGCAATGGCGCTGAGCCTGTCGCTTGGAGTTTCTGCCTCTATTGGCCTGGCCATGATCCGTGTGCTGACAGGGATCTCTATTTTCTGGTTTATCCTGCCAGGCTACGTCATTGCCTTATGTCTTTCCTTTTTTGTCCCGAAGATTTTTACAGCAATCGCGTTTGACTCCGGCGGTGTTGCCTCAGGTCCTATGACGGCCACGTTCCTTTTGCCTTTTGCTATGGGAGCGTGCCAGGCGGCAGGAGGAAATATTGTGCAGGATGCGTTTGGAGTTGTGGCAATGGTGGCGATGACGCCGCTGATCACCATCCAGGTCATGGGAGTGATCTACAAATACCGGTTTGCTCATGCAGAAGCGGCAGAGGCCGCGGCAGTATCCTATCTGGATGCCTGGGCAGACGACGATATCATAGAGTTATAGGAGGAAGGCCATGAATCAAATATATGTATTGGGGTTGATCACCAACCGGGGAATGAGAGAACGGTTTCTCCAGTTTTTTAAAGAATATCATATAGAAGTGACCTTCACGACTCTGGGAAGAGGAACGGCTGCCAGTTCTCTTTTGGATTTCCTTGGGATGGAAGATACAGAGAAGGCGATCTATCTGGCAGTGATCACGCGGGATACCTGGCAGGGACTGAAGAAAGGGCTCTATACTCGTATGAGGATTGATATACCGGGAAGAGGAATCGCTTTTTTGATCCCGTTAAGCAGTGTTGGGGGAAAGAAAGTCTTGCAGTATCTGACAGCTGGACAGAAAATCGAGATTGAGGAGGAAAGCGTTTTGCAGAACACAGAGTATGAATTGCTGATCGCGATCGCGAATTCAGGATACACGGAGACGATCATGGATGCCGCCAGAAGCGCCCGCGCTCCCGGCGGAACGGTGATCCATGCCAAAGGAACTGGAGCGGAACACGCTGAGAAATTCTTGGGCATCAGTCTGGCGGAAGAAAAAGAGATGGTATTTATCGCCGTTAAGACCAGCCGGAAAAAGGCGATCATGAAAGCCATCATGGAAAAGGCCGGCGCCGATACCAAGGCGGGAACGGTTGTGTTTTCCCTGCCGATAACGGAAACTGCCGGCCTGCGTATGCTGGATGAGATGGAAGAAGATTAATTCCAGAAGTCAGTCTTATCCTTAAGCTGGATATCAGCCGCCTTGAATACGGGATCTTTCCCTTCCTTTTTCTGTTTTGTATAATCGCGCATTGCCCGGATCGCCGGGGCGCCCAAGATCACAATGACAGGAAGGTTGATAAGAGCCATCAGTCCCATAAGGACGTCGGCCATATTCCATACCAGTCCAAACTCCATCATCGCGCCGGCAAGAACGATCGCAGCGGCGATGATGCGGAAGATATTGAGCAGAAGCTTTCCGGGGTTTCTGCCGCACAGGAACTTTAAGCCCATCTCCGCATAGTAAAAGTTGCCGATCAGAGTTGTGAAGGCGAACAGGCAGAGAGCGATGGTGATAAAGATTGTTCCAAATCCGCCCAGGGAATTGGAAGCCGCGGCCTGTACCCAAGGCATTCCCGCAAGGTCGATATCCGGCGCTACTCCGGAACACAGGAGCATGAATGAAGTGGCGGAACAAATCAGTATGGTGTCGATAAAAACAGAGAGCATCTGTACCAGTCCCTGTTTTACCGGATGTGAAACCGCCGCGCTGGCGGCCGCGTTCGGAGCGGATCCCACGCCGGCCTCGTTGGAGAACAGTCCCCGCTTGATTCCCTGCATGATGCAGGAACCGGCAAACCCGCCGAAGATGGCCCGGAAATCGAAAGCGTTGGTGAAGATGTCCGTGAACATCTGAGGGATCAATTGAAAATGTGTGACTACAATAAACAGTGATACCGCCAGGTAAAAGATCCCCATGAGCGGAACCAGTACGCCGGTGATCTTGGAGATCTGCTTGCTGCCTCCGAAAATAGAGGCGGCAAAGATCAGGGCTAGGATCACGCCGATAACGATCGGGGTCATCTTGGGATCATAGAAACCATAGGCGCGGAAAGAATCCGCGATATTAAAGGAAGCCACAAGATTAAAGCCGCCCATATAAGTAAAAATAAGAGTAACGGCGAATAATACGCCGATCCAGCGCTTTTTGAGGGCTGCCTGGATATAATAGGCGGGGCCTCCGTAGGAACTGCCATCTTCCGCCCGATGTTTATAAATCTGGGCAAGGGTACTCTCGATGAAGGCGGAAGCGCTTCCCAAAAGAGCCGTCAGCCACATCCAGAAGACGGCTCCAGGGCCTCCCAGACAGATGGCGGTAGAAATACCCGCGATATTTCCAGTACCTACTCTGGAAGCGGTAGATACCATGAGGGCCTGAAAGGACGAAAGTCCGTTTTCATCATCCCCAGGCTGGGCAACGACACGCAGGGATTCTTTAAACATGCGAAATTGTACAAAGCGGGTTCGGATGGAAAAATAGATTCCGACACCCAAAAGAAGGACGATCAGGATATAGCTGTACAGAAGATCGCTGATCGTGCTGATGATTTCTGCAAACACAATAGATTCCTCTCTTTCCTAAAAATGACATAAATGCTTAACTATTATATAGTATTTGTAAGAATTTGTCTATAATTGCCATGGGTAAAGAGAGGTTTTTCTTCCCCATTTTTCTCATTTTCCAACCCTGAATTGAAAATCTCTACCAGGTATGTTAGAATTGAAAGAAAAAAGAAAGCCCATAAATATGGAGGTTTTATCAATATGGAAGCGTACAAGCAGGAATTTATTGAATTTATGGTAGAAAGCGATGTGCTGAAATTCGGAGAGTTCACACTGAAAAGTGGAAGGAAATCTCCCTTTTTTATGAATGCGGGAGCCTATGTGAC